>NZ_JBOGEG010000045.1:0-26066 GCF_050701915.1 Glutamicibacter sp.
GCCGTATCCCCAGCTGGGGATACGGCGGCCTCTGGCTATTTGCCTGTCGGTTCCAACTCGCGTTCCTTCACCGGGTGGCGCGAGAGAATGGAAATCCGGTTGAAAGCATTCATGGCGATGGCGATCCATTGGATCGCGGCCACCTGCTCATCGGTCAGCACCAGGCGGGCCGAGGCCACCGCTGCTATCCGCTCATCAGGAATCGGCAGGCCAGTGGTTGCTTCGGCGATGGCCAATGCTGCGCACTCTTCTTCGGTGAACAGTCCTCCGCACTCATCCCAGGTGCGTAGCAGGGTGATCCGCTGCAGGCTCTCCCCTGCTTCCAGTGCCTTGCGCGCATGAAGGTCCAGGCAGAACGCACAGCCATTGATCTGCGATACCCGCAGGTTAATCAGCTCGGCGGTGCGGTCGCTGATCCCGGCGGCGCGGTAGGATTTGGCGACATCTTTGGAGAATCTGCCAATCGAGTTCCATAGCTCTGGATTGGTCTTATCAAGGAAAAGCGGGTCTGAAACGGCCATATCAGAACCATACCTCCACGCGCAGCTCTCCTGCGCGAAGAGAGCTCGTTAACGCACCGTGGAGACCAGCGATTGCTGGTCTCCTCGAACATTGCTACTTGTCGCCGTCGGCTGCGAGCTGGCCGCAGGCGCCGTCGATTTCCTTGCCTCGGGTATCGCGCAGCGTGGTTGGCACGCCGAGCTCATCGAGGCGGCGAACGAACTTGGAGGTGATGTCCGGTTCGCTGCGGGTCCAGATGGAGCCTGGCACCGGGTTCAGCGGAATCGGGTTCACGTGCACCCAGCCGCGGCCGCGGGCGTTCAGCTTCTTGGCCAGCATTTCTGCACGCCATTCGTGGTCGTTCATGTCCTTGATCAGCGCGTACTCGATGGAGACACGGCGACCGGTCTTCACGTAGTAGTCGTACGCGGCATCCAGTGCCTCGTCGACCTTCCAGCGCGAGTTGACCGGGATCAGCTCGTCGCGCAGCTCGTCATCCGGTGCATGCAGCGACAGCGCGAAGGTGACCTGGACGTTCTCCTCGGTCAGCTTGCGGATCGCCGGAACCAGGCCGACGGTGGAGACGGTGATGCCGCGGGCTGCCATGCCCAGGCCCTCGGGGGCATCGGCGACCATGCGGTGCACGGCGTTCATCACGCGCTTGTAGTTGGCCAGCGGCTCGCCCATGCCCATGAACACGATGTTGCCCACGCGCTCTTCGGGGTGCTGTCGTCCGCCCAGTCCGCCTTCGGCAATTACGCGGTTGGCCTGGACGATCTGGTCCAGGATTTCAGCGGTGGACATGTTGCGGGTCAGCCCCGCCTGGCCGGTGGCGCAGAACGGGCAGTTCATGCCGCAGCCGCACTGCGAGGAAATGCACAGGGTGATGCGGCCCGGATAGCGCATCAGCACGGACTCGACCAGCGAGCCGTCGAACAGGCGCCAGAGGAACTTGATGGTCTTGCCGTCATCGGTTTCCAGGCGCTTGACCTCGGTGAGCAGCTTCGGGAACATGGCCTCGGCCAGTTCCGCGCGGCGCTCCTTGGGAAGATCGCTCATCTTCTCCGGGTCGGTGGTGTAGTGCTGGAAGTAGTGCACGGAAAGCTGCTTGGCACGGAAGCCCGGCAGCCCCAGTTCCTTCAGCTTGGCCTGGCGCTCGGCCAGGGACAGGTCGGCAAGGTGCGTTGGCGGCTGGGAGACGCGGCGTTTGGTGGCGAACTG
The DNA here is from genome assembly GCF_050701915.1 of Glutamicibacter sp. Lineage (NCBI taxonomy): Bacteria > Bacillati > Actinomycetota > Actinomycetes > Micrococcales > Micrococcaceae > Glutamicibacter > Glutamicibacter sp. The sequence continues at coordinate 1,723 of NZ_JBOGEG010000045.1, forward strand.
CAGCTCTGGACGACCATCGGCACCCATCTCCTGCTTCCAGCCTTCAGCGGTTGGAACGACCTGGGCGCGGCCTTCGGCTTCGGCTCGGGACTTGGAGATGCGCATCTGCTGGGCGCGCTGGGCCGCGGCCTGCTCATTGCGCAGTGCCTTGCGTTCTTCAGCGGAAAGTGGGGTGGAATCGATGGAAGTCATTGCTACCTATTGTTTCATGTATCCGCGAGTATTTGGCGGTGAGTTTGGGCACGCGAAAACAGTGCCGCACCGCCAATCTACCGGCGGTGTGGCACTGCTGCATTCGGGTGTTCAGTACTTGAAGGATTCCTTCAGGTGGCCGAGGTTGCCCACGGCACCGGCAAGGTCCATCTCCCCCAGGTGCCCGCTGGTGGCAGAGGCCGGGCGGTCTTTGCTCCAGTGCCGGAAACCATCCTGATGCTCTCGGGTGACCACCGCATCGCCGGTGCCGGCCATGACCGCCTCCAGCTGGTAGGTTTCGCCCCAGATGGACTCGCCGTTTTCGGTTTCGCCTAGATAAACCCTGACTGCTCCGCTGACCGAGCCGTTGGCGAGCTGCTTGTCGATGTGCACTTCCAGCGCATCGCCGTACATTCCCACAGCGCCCAGCGTCTCGCAACCGCTGTCCGGTTCCCATGACGGTATCTCGCCTGCCGGGCAGTCGAAGTTCACCACTGTCGCATCCCCTGAGCCGGTAGTGCGTGCGAAGAAGCTGATCAGGTGTGCGTTGCCGGCAAAACCGTCAAGGGCTCCGACATGGGCCACCTCGCCCATGAGCCAGGTGGTATCGGTCTTTTCCGGGGGTGCCGCCGAAGCGGGGACAAGCGCGCTCAGCGCCAAAAGGGCGGTACCTGCGGCGCACAGCACTGCGCCGGTATTTTTCTTCATGATGAGGGGTCCTTTCCGCTTCGCATGCCTCGATGCACGCGCAAGTGATGCTGACCAGTGTGCGACCCCCGCCCCGGTTCATTCAATAGATAGATATAAGAGTTATCCGGGCGCAATGCACGCTGGCCGGCAGCGGGTCTGGCCGTGCGGTTGCTCTCCGGCCGTCACTTGCACTCTCGGCACCGCTGGGCGCCACAAGGATAGATGCTCCTTCGCAACCAGTAATCGAAACGTTGCCATTTCGTCACGCAACGGGAATGGAACGCTGCCCGGGACCGGTCATCGTGAAGTCGCGCGCCACCTTCTCACTCAGCCAGGCACTGGAGGCTAGGCAGGAAATCGCCGAATCCCGCAGCGGGACGGCCCAGCGTGGCAGGGCCCGGCCCAGCAGCATGTTCACCTGCGCACGCCGGGCCGTACTGCGCGCTGCCCCGAGCCGCAGATCATCCAATGCTTCAATTGGTGCCCTGGCAGCAATGAGGTGTGCCACCGCCTGCGCATCAGCCAGCCCCAAGCTCAGCCCCTGCCCGCCGATCGGGCTGATCTGGTGGGCCGCATCCCCCAGCAGCACCACTCGGCCATGGACCATCGAGGGCACCATCCGCGTAGCTGTGCCGAAATAGCTGGTCATCGTGCAGGCCTCGGCTTCGAGCAGGTATCCGGTGCGTTGGCAGATGGCCTCGGCCAAGGTGCCCGGCGATTCATCGCCCTGCGTTTGTTCGATGCGCACCACCCAGCGCCGCAGCGCGCCGGGCAGCGGGAAGGATTCGACGATCCCCTCCTGATGCAGGAAAAGCGCCGCAGTATGGGCCAGCCCAGTGGTATCCGGGAAGTCCCCCATCAGGTAGCTGTCCCGATGGTCCCTTCCGGCAAAGCCCACCCCGAGATCCGTGCGGACCGCGGAGCGGACCCCGTCGGCTCCGGCCAGCCACCGGGCCCTGTGCAGCGCACCGCCAGCGGCGAATTCCACCGATTGCCCCGACTGCCCAAGCACCTGCTCGAAGGCGGAGGCCAGCATCAACGACCCCGGTGCGAGCTGCTCCAAGCGCTCGCGCAGCAATTGCTCGGTGACCTGCTGCGGCAGGGACAGCACATAGGGGTACTGCCCGCCAATCGCGGAGAAATCCATCGAAGCGATGCTCCGCCCGCGCGAGATCCCCAGTCCGCCGCGGATCTGCACGCCGCCACGCTGCGCGGCAGGTCCCACTCCAACCTGCTCCAGGACCTTCTGCGCTGGTGGGTGCAGGCCGATGGCGCGCGAGTGGGCTACCGGTGCGCTGCGCTGCTCGAAGACCCGAACGCTACGCCCGCGTTGGGCAAGCAGTATGGCCAAGGCCAGGCCTACCGGTCCGGCGCCGATTATCGCGACGTCATCCACGGCCGCCAGCTTCCCAGAACAGCAGGTTGCGGTACGGACGCTGCGTGCGCACTTCCCAACCAGGGCGAAGCAGATCCTCCAGTTCTCCCGGCACGTAGCTGCGCCGAATAGAGGTCAGGCCATCGCGCCGGATCAGCGAGCTGCCCGCCAACGGCAGGGCCGCCAGCCCGAACAGCCCCAGCGCCACCGGGGAGCGCCGAATATCGCTGTGCAGCCCGACCCCGGTGCACAATTGCTCGGTCTCGTCCAGCAGCTGGCGCAACTGGCCGGTACCAAGGTGGTGCAGCAGGTGGTTGGAGAGCACCAAGTCGAACTGCTCGCCGTCGGCCGCTAGCCGGGTGCTGGTCGTTTCCCGGAATTCCAGCACTCCGCGCGGCAGGTTGCAGCGTTGCAGCCCCTGCCTGGCGTAGGAGATGGCCCGGGGATCCGGGTCGATGCCGCACACTACAACCTCGTACCCGTCGGCGAGCGCCCAGCCCGCCAAATTCGCCGCGACGTCTCCTCCCCCGCAACCCACGTCCAGTATCCTGGCCCGGACCCGGCGCGCCAGCAACGGGCGGATGAACTGCATGTAGTTGCCCCGCCAGCCGGCTACTACCCGGTTAATCAGCGGGAACTGGGCGTAGGTGCGGCGCAGCAGGACCGGATCACAGTCCGGGCGGTCCATTTCCTCGATGGCTTCCGCTGCCCGCGCCAGCCGGAGCATTACTCCCGCCTGCGTACGGTGAACAGCCCGGTTTCCACGGTCAACCCCGGGCCGAAAGCCATGGAGCAGACCCTGTCGCCCTCGTCCGCAGCGGCCGATTCCAGGATTTCCTTGAGCACGAAAAGCACCGTGGCGCTGGACATGTTCCCGTAGCGATCCAGTATCGCGCGGGCTGGCACCAGCTGCCGGTCATCCAGGCCCAGCCGGTTCTGCACCCGGTCCAGGATGGCCCGGCCCCCGGGGTGCAGACCCCAGTGCTGGATCCGGTCCACGGATAGTTCCGAGTCGGCGTCCTTGGCCAAGAGTGGCTGCAGCGCCCCGGTGATGTGCTCGTCGATGATGTGAGGGACGTAGGTGCCCAGCACCATCTCGAATCCGTGGTCGCCGATATTCCACGCCATGGATTCTTCGCCTACCGGGGTGAGCACGGTTTCGAAGCCGTCCATTTCCAGCAGCCCGCTGCCCTGCGCCGAGACGATCACCGCTGCGGCCCCGTCGGCGAAGATGGCCGAGCCCATGATGGTGTCCGGGTCATTGGAGCTGTGCACATGCAAGGTGCACAGCTCGGCGCAGACCACCAGCACGGTGGCTTGCGGATCGGCCAGGCAGAAGTCGCGGGCCGCGCGCAGGGCGGGGAACGCCGCGTAGCATCCCATGAATCCAAGGTGGTGGCGCACCGTGCTCGGTGCCAGTCCCAGCGCGCGCACGATCTGGTAGTCCGGGCCCGGGTTGTAGAACCCGGTGCAGGAAACGGTGATGACGTGGGTGATGTCTTCCGGCTTAAGGTCCGGGCAGGCGTCGAGGACCTTCTTGGCAGCGTCCTTGAACAGCGCGCTGGCCTGCTTCACGTAGATGCCGTTGCGTTCGGCCGTGCTCGGGGAGAGCAAGAGGCCTTCACCCCGGTCGTAGAACAGCGGCGTTTCGGGCTCGGGCAGGGAGAGATCGAATTCGTCGACGCAGCTGTACCTGGTGCTGATCGCGGCGGAGTTGAACGAGGTGGCGATGAGCCGCTCCCCGAGCCGGCTCAGATTCGGCTGGCTGGCGAAGACATCACGGATCTCTTCTTGAGCCAGGGTCGTCGCGGGAACTGCGGTTTGGATCGTGCGGATCTTCACTGACATGACCCGAGCCTAGGGCCGATGCAGGGGAAGGTAAACAGCTTTGGCGAATTGCCAGCATCAATCCAATTATTCGGTTCCACGGTGCGCGTTGATTATCTATCCTCAGCGGAGAATATGATTATTGTTATTAACATCAGATTTAATCGATCACGCATGAAGAGGTCATCTTGGCAAAGGCATCAATTCATTCCCTGGAGGGTATCCGCCGAACCATCCTTGATGGCTTCTGGTCCCCCGGCGATCGCCTGCAGCCGACCACTTTGGCAGAGCAGTTCGAAACCAGCACGACGGTGATCCGCGAATCGCTGACCCGGCTAGCGGGGGAAAACCTGGTGGTTATCCGCCCGAACCGCGGTTTCTTTGTTCCTGATCTGAACCTGCGCGAACTGGCAGATATCACCGAACTGCGTTGCTCCACCGAAGCACTGGCCGCGCGCTTGGCAGTGGAGCGCGGAGATGTCGCGTGGGAATCCAGCTTGATTGCGGCCCACCACAAGCTTTCGCGTACCCCACGGCGTTTGCCGGAGGAACCTGGCACCGTCAACCCCGCATGGTCCGAGGCGCACCGCGAATTCCACCATGCGCTTTTGGTTCCGTGCGATTGCCAACCGATGCTCAAGCTGTCTGCGGACCTTTCGAACTTCACCGAGCTATACCGGCGCTGGGCTGCCCCGTCGAAGGCAGCAGGCAAGCGCAACGTCGAAAAGGAACACCAGGCAATCCTGGATGCCGCCTTGGATCGTGATGCCGCCCTCCTCGGCGAGCTGCTCAGCAACCACTATCGTTCCACTGTCCAGGTCGTAATGGACGCCGGATTGAGCACCCTGCGCTAAAGAGGACTAGCTTCGGCAGTCCAGAAGCACTTTGCCCAGGTGCCGTCCCGAGTCGAAGTACGTGTGAGCGGCAACTACCTCGCTGAGCGGGAACACCCGGTCCGTGGTGGTTTTGATTTTTCCGTCCGCCAGCAGCGGCCAAACGATTCTGGTGGTTTCTTCCATGATCCTTGCCTTTTCCGCTGGCGTGCGGTCCCGCAGCAAACTTCCGATCAAGGTCAGCTTTTTCTTCATCAGCATAGAGAAGTCCAAGGTATCGCTGGCTCCGCCCTGCTTGCCGATGGTGATCATGCGGCCACCGGATTTCAGGGCAGTGAGATTCCGTTGCAGGTAAGAGCCGGCCACGGTGTCCAAGATGATGTCAGCACCGCCAAGGTGCTGAACCCGCTCGTCAAAATTTTCTTCGCGATAATTGATCGCGATATCGGCGCCCCATGCCATAGCCTGAGCGCATTTCTCGGCACTTCCTGCCGTGGCATAGACCGTGCCGCCCAGTGCCTTGACCAGCTGGATTGCGAAAGCTCCAATGCCGCCGGTGCCACCGTGGATCAGCACTGTTTCACCTTCACGGTAGCGCCCGTTGATCAGTATGTTGAGCACTACGGTGGCTGCTACTTCCGGAATGCCAGCGGCCTCTACCAGGCCCAACCCCTGCGGCGCAGGCGCGACCTGCGCTTCAGGGACAGCTACATATTGGGCGTAGCCGCCGGAGTCCGTCAGGGCGACCACTTCATCGCCCACCGCGAATCCGCAAACCCCGGAGCCCAGTTGCTCAACAGTGCCGGACACTTCAAGGCCGAGGATATCGGTGGCGCCTTCGGGAAGGTTAGCCCGTCCCCCACGCTGGATAACATCCGTCCGGTTCAGCCCGGCCGCGGCCACCCGGATCAGCACCTCGTATTCGCCCGGCCGCGGTATTTCGCGAGCTTGAACTTCCAGGCCTTCTGGCCCTCCCGGTATTCCGACAACGACAGCTTGCATAGCTCGCGCTCCTATTAGTTCTCTAGCTCAATTCAGACTTCGAGGTTTCACGGGTGGTGTAGACAGCGATCGCACTGATGATCGAGAGCGCAACGAAGAAGACCACTACGTACTTGAGCGAGGTTCCACCGCCGAAGACCAATAGCTGAGCTGCAATCATTGGGGCGAAACCGCCACCGAGCGTTGCACCAAGCTGATAACCGATCGACGCACCTGTGTAGCGCGAGCCGGTAGAGAACTGTTCCGAGATGAAAGGGCTGATGATGCCCATCAAGATGCCTACGATCAAGCCATAGCCCACTACGTACCCCGCAAACATCTTGCCGGTTTCACCCGAACCGATCATCGAGAAGACTGGGTAGAAAAGTACAGCGCCTATGAACAGGCCCGCCAGCAGCATTGGACGACGGCCCACCTTATCCGACATGGCTGCGAAGCAAGGCAGCGTGAACATGTTGACCACCGATGCAATCGCGGCGATGAACAAAGCGGTTGAACGGTCCGCGCCACCTTGGACCGCGATGGTTAGGGCAAAGGTCGCCAGCATTGACTGGATTGCAGTTGGCGTAGCCCCGGCCAAGACTGTCTGCACCAGGGTTTTTGGTTCGCGAAGAACTTCAGCCAGCGGCGACTTGCGCTGATCTTTCACCTGCTCTTGAACTTTGGCGAAAGCAGGCGACTCATGGACACCCAGGCGTACCCACAGAGCGACCACGACCAAGACCGCGCTGAGCAGGAATGGAATGCGCCAGCCCCAAGCCATGAACTGGGCTTCAGGAAGCATCGCGAACAAGCCCATGATCGAAGCGGCAAGAACAGCGCCAGTCGGCGCACCCGCATTGACGATGCCGACGGACAGTCCGCGTTTCTGCGACCTAGAGTGCTCCAGCGCCATCAGCGTAGCGCCACCCCACTCGCCACCAATGGCCAGCCCCTGCACTAGCCGCAGGGCAATCAGCAGCAATGGTGCCAGGACACCGATTTGGGCTTGGGTCGGCAGCAAGCCGATCAGCGTCGACGCCGAGCCCATGAGGATCATGGTCAGCACAAGCATCTTCTTGCGGCCCAACCGGTCACCGAAGTGACCGAAAATGATGCCGCCCAAGGGGCGAGCGACGTAGCCAACCGCCATCGTGCCGAATGCCGCTACGGTCCCCAGAATTGGGCTGAGGTTTGCGAAGAACAGGTGGCCGAACACCAGGCTGGCAGCCGTGCCGTAAACCAAGAAGTCGTAGAACTCCACGACGCTGCCCAGGTAGCTGGACAGCAGAACACGTCGCATATGGCGAGCATCGTGCCCAGTATTGGCTTTAGTTGATGCTGTATCTTGGCGAGCCGTACTCGACATTTGGTACCCCGACTTTTCAGAAGATCGTCATTAGCCACCGGTAATTACTCGCTGTGACCTGAATTACGATATGCTCCCAATAATCAGATTGTCAAGAAATAAAACATTATTCAGTATTGAGAAGCTCGCGAATGCCTCAGCCATCCCCTTTCCCCGAGACTGGCGGGATAACTCGCTGGGTCGTGATCGCCGCGTTCATTGCAGCAACCGCTCTTTGAGCCGAGTCGGCCACCGGAGAATCCTGCGCCAGTTCCTTTATCCTTGCTTGCGCCTCACCAGCGGCCATCGGAGCTATCTCATCCTTGAGCAACTCCGGCGCGAGGCCAATCGCCTGCACGATCGCCAACACGGTGGTATCGCTGACGCCGGGAATCTTTTGCCCATGCAGGGCAGCCTGCAGGTCGGTTCTGATTTGCCGTTGGATCTGTTCATTGATGATGTGAACGCGTTTTTTGCCCATCCCCAGCAACGTCCGCTCGCCATATTCCACGATGCCTGCCTTGGCTAGGGAATCGGTGACCAATCGCGCATCGCACAAGCCCGAGATCTTGACCGCCTCATCCAGGGAGAGCCGTTCTTTCTTCTCTAGCTTTGCCAGCGGGGCGGCAAGGACCGGGTCTGGACATGGCCCGGCACCTACCAGCTGGATTTGCCGCTGCTGGTCATCGCTGAGCGCCACGCGGCCGGCAATCATCAGGTCAGATATGAGGGCGGCGTTCATTCCATATCCCGTAGCTGATACAACCGATTCCGGCTTCTCCGCGTCGTTGGCCATCAACAGGTAGAGCTTCTCTGTGATCAACATATTCTCAGGCTACCGGCCATCAACGGCTGAATTCTTCAGCCTTCCGGCGGATATTTCGGGCTAGCCCAATGGCCCCGGGCTGACTAGGATTTCTTCTTGGCTTTGGCCACCTCGGAAGGCGAATGAGTGGTTCGAGGTTCGGATCGGTCCTGTGTCATGGCCGACGTCGTGCGGATGAACACCGAGATCCAGCTGAACATGATGGCCACGACCGAGAGCTCAAAACCGGTCAGGTTGTAGTACGACCACTCGGTCCACAACTGGAAGGCCGCCCAGATCGCGCCAATCGCCGCGTAGGACAGCATGTGGAACACCGCAGGGTAGCCAGGCAGCAGCACGATGGTGCCCAGCAGCAAGAAGATCATGGCCACCGAGACCATCTGCACGAAGGCCGAGTGCACCTCCATCGCCACATCGAAGGGGACCAAGCCAATTCCGATAATGCCCACCGAGACAATCAGCAAGCACCAGCGCACGAGCCGCGGCCGAGGACGCACCATGCGTGCAATCTTGTATCTTTCCAGCGCCGGGCGGCAACGGTAGGACTGCGCAAGGCGGACCAGGTCGCGGGTCAGGAACTCGGTGAAGGCCGCCAGCACCAAGCCGGAAATCACCAGGGTGAGATTGAAGGTCCAGAACGAGCCCATGCCGGCCTGCGTCGTTCCCAGCGAAGAGAACATGCTCTGCCACCAGCCCTGGTCTTCGGCCAGCAGCATGCTGATCAGCACACCGGCGCTCATGAAGATCCCCAGCACCACGGAAAGCGATTCCGCGTTGATGCGCGCGGTTGCTTCCAATGACAGGTAGGCGGAGATGCCCGTGGCGACGCTGACCGCCAGCGCACCTGCAAGCACATCCAGATGCAGCCCGTAGAAGGCTTGCTGGAACAGATGGAAGACAACCAGCAGGATCATGACGGTACTAGCTACGTGCACCAATACGAGGCCCAGGGCCGTGACGATCTGGCGCCATTTGGGAATCTTCTTCAACCACGGTTCACGTGCCCGCAGCATCGAACGGAAAGCATATGCGCTGCTGGTTCCGGCGGAGACAGCACCGCAAACGGCGGAAACGATGCCCACGGACAGATCGCCAAAGAGCGGCGGACGTTCACCGGCGAAGATGATGAGCCCTACAATCAACCCGAATAATGAACAGAACAGGCCGGCCCATAGAGCACGACGCTCAATGTCTAGTTCACTGACTCGCTTGCTGAGAGTTACCTCGGGATATTGGGAATGCACGTAGTACATTCTCTCATTTTCATTGAAGAACGTGTACCGCCCGCGGCGCCGCCGCACACCGCGCAGCAGGGCAATGCGCTAGTTGGAGGCCAAGGCGATCAAGCCGCTTGCCATCAGGCTCACGGCACCGCTGAAGGCAATCAGTATCACGAATGCGCGACTGAATTTTTGCGGGATCCTCGGGGCCAGGTAATTTCCCAGCAAGATGCCCAGCACCATCGCGCCAAGGCAGGCACCCCACTGCTGCCAATGAAGCTGCGGCATGCCGCCCTTGGCGACCAGGGAAGTCAGCGACAGCACCAGGAAGTAGAGCTGCACGGAGATGGCGAATTGCGCCTGCGGCCAGCGGCTGGCCACAGCGTATCCGGCAATGGCCGGGCCGGAGACCCCGGCGGTTACCGACATGAATCCGGAAACTGCCCCGGCGCCGATGGCCAATCCCTTGCTTTGGGCCATCGCGAGGTTTCGAATCATGAAGCTCGAAATCAGCGCGAGGATCACCATGAACGAAATGCCGACGGAGAGCCATGGCCCATCCAGCGAGTTCGCCACCCAGGCCCCGGGAATGGTCATGAGCATGGCCGGTATGAGCATGAACGCGACCTTCCGGTACTCGACCTGCCGGAAAACCTGCGCAAAGATCAGCAAACTGCTGCAGGCGCCGAGCAGGTTGACCAGCATGACCCCCTCATGGGGTCCCAAGACCATGACCAGGAAGGGCGAGGAGACCAGTGCGAACCCCATTCCGGAGATTCGTTGCGTTGAGGCGCCCACGAAAACTGCGGCTGCCAAGCCGATTACCGCCGCTAGTTGCACGCCTTGTTCCACGCTGCCTCCGCTTTCCCAATCGCCATCTTCTATTACGTTAGTCCACGGCCAATGAGTCATTTGAATGGAGCCCGCTTCAGTTGGAGTTTTACGCTGTAGACGTGAGCAATGACGTAGATTTCCTGATCATCGGCGGCGGCGCGATGGGCTCGGCCGCCGCTTGGTCCCTGGCCTCTGCCGGGCACGAGGTCCTCCTGCTGGAACGCTTTGCCCCGGGCCACCTGGAAGGCGCCTCGCACGGAGCAACCCGCAACTTCAATCCTGCCTACACCGAACCGGAATACCTTCGCCTGCTGCAGCGCTCCGATGCCTTATGGGACGAGATTTCCCAAATGGCCGGTACCCCGCTGCTGGAGCGCACCGGACTGGTCAACCACGGAATCGTTGCAGAACAACGCGCAATGCACCAGGTCCTCGCCCATGCAGGATTCGACAGCGAGCTGCTGAGCATCGCAGCGGCAGAAGAGCGTTTCACAGGCATGAAGTTCGAGACCGAAGTCCTGCACATCCCCGCCGGCGGCCAGATCAACGCCGATCTCGCCGTCGCTTCGCTGCAGAAGCTGGCCGTAGCGCACGGAGCTGCCGTGGAATACGGGCACCAGGTGACCAGCCTGGTGGTGCTTGCCGATGACCGTGTCGAGGTGCAAGTCCAGCACCAGGGCACCAATTCGGCCATCCGGGCCCGCCATGCCATTGTCGCCGCGGGTGCCTGGACCGGGCTGCTGCTGGGCGATGCGCTCAACCTTCCCGCCATCCACGTCACCGAAGAGCACCCGGTGCATTTCGCGCACAAGGACCTGCCGGCGCACTGGCCGGGATTCAACCACACCCTGGATCCAGCACGGGATATCGGATCACGCATCTTCGGACCCATCTACGGCATGCGCACCCCGGGGGAAGGCATCAAGGTGGGCTGGCATGGTTCCGGGCAGATCATCGATCCGGAGCACCGCCCGCACCAGGCCAGCGAAGAACAGCTGCGCGGGTTGCAGGACTACGCGGCACGCTGGCTTCCGGGAGCGGATCCCTCGCGCTACGAAACGGTGTCCTGCACCTACGCCAACACCGAAGACGAGCACTTCATCCTCGATACCCTGGGACCGATCACCGTCGGCGCGGGATTCAGCGGCCACGGCTTCAAGTTCGTGCCCGCCATCGGCGAATACCTGGCCGACCTGGCCTTGGGCCGGCGCGCGGCCGAACCCCTGTTCTCCGCGACCCGCACGGCGGCGAAACCGGTCTTCCTGGAGCGCCGCCGCGCGGTCGGCCTGGGCTAGGCGCCTATCCCCGTTCCGCGGCGGGCAGCTGCTGGGTGATGCAGTGGATGCCGCCGCCGCGGGCGAACAGCACACGCGCATCCACGCTGGCCACTTCCCTTCCGGGATACGCCGCGGCCAGGATGCTCGCGGCCTGCTGGTCGTTGGGATCGTCGAAGCTGCAGGCGACGACCCCGCCGTTGGTCACCAGGTGGTTGATATAGGAATAGTCCACCCAACCTTCGGCATCGCGCAGCACCGTCGGCGCCGGCACGGCGATCAGCTCCAGCGCCCGTCCCTGCGCGTCGGTTGATTGCTCCAGCCGTTCGCGTACGGCCTGCGAAATCGCGTGGTCCGGGTGCCGCGGATCCTGCTGGTCGTGGTAGAGCACGACGCCGGGCCGGGCGAAGCAGGCGACGATGTCCACGTGGCCGCGCGTGCCGAATTCCTCGTTGTCACGGCTCAGACCGCGATCGAGCCAAATGGTCTTCCGGGTTCCGAGCAGCCGGGAGAACTCGGCCTCGATGTCCTTCTCGGTCTTGCCCGGGTTGCGTCCCGGATCCAGCTGGACGCTGCGTGTGGCCAATACCGTTCCCTCGCCGTCCACGTGGATCCCGCCGCCCTCGTTGGTGATCGACGCCCGCACTTGTTCTGCGCCGGCCAGGCGCGCGACATGGCCCGCCACCAGGCGGTCCTTGTCCCAGGACGCCCAGCTCTGCGCGCCCCAGCCGTTGAAGTTCCAGTTCACCGCCTTGAGCTGGCCCTGTGCGGTGCGCACGAAGCTCGGACCGGAATCGCGCATCCAGGCATCGTCCAGCTCGTGCAGGCAGTAGCTGACCGCATCGCCCAGATGGCGCCGGGCCGCAGCTTCGCTGGCCGGGTCCACCACCATCGTGACCGGTGTGAATGCTCTGATCGCGCGGGCCACGGCGCTCCAGGCCGCACGGGCCGCTTCGGCCTGCGACTCGGTTTCCCCCAGCGTGTAGCCGCCGGAGGGGAAGGCCATGAAGATGCGCTCATGGGCTTCGGTTTCGGCCGGCATGCGCAACTCAGGCATGGGACTGCGTCCGTTCGCCCAGCTGCGCGTCTTCGCGCGGCGCAGCCAGCGCCGAGTAGGTATCGGGCCGGCGGGTGCGCAGGAACGGGAAGAGCGTCAGCCAGTCGCGGCGGGCGTCCAGGTCCAAGGTGGCCACGAGCACCGCTGAGGCATCGCGCGGGGCGCGGGCCAGGATGCGGCCGTACGGGTCCGAGATGAAGGATGAGCCGTAGAAATTCAGTGCCCCCTCATCGCCCCAACGGTTGGGGACAACCATGAACAGCCCGTTGGCAATGCCGTTGCCGATAATGGTCTGGCGCCACAGCGGCTCGGTGTCGAAGTCCGGGTGGTCCGGCTCGGAACCGATTGCGGTGGGATAGGCCAGCAGGTCGGCTCCGGCCAGCGAGTAGATGCGCGGCGGTTCGCTGAACCATTCGTCCCAGCAGGTGGGCAGGCCCATGGCCAGGTCCCCGAGTGCCTCGATGCGGTGCACCGGGTAAGGCTCGTCATTGGGCCCTTCGCGGAAGTACTTGTCCTCGTAGTAGCCGGCGGTCCGCGGAATATGCAGCTTGTTGGTCAGCGCAACGATCTCGCCATCCGGGGAAAGAACCACTGCGGTGTTCAATCCCAACCCGTCGGCGTCCGGAGCTTTGCGGAACAGCGAGATGTGCACGTGCAGGTTGTACTTATCGGCCATGTCGCGGGCGAAGGCCACGGTCGGCCCGTTGTCCAGGTCTTCGGCGCAGGCATCCGCGGCGTCGGCGTCCGGGATCTCGAAGGCCGGGTATTTGCCCAGGGTCAGTTCCGGGAGGAAGACGATGCGCGCGCCGTGCTTGGCCGCGCGGGCAATGCCGTCCTCCAGTTCGTCCCTCAGTTCCTGCTGGTCTTCGCGCCAACGATGCTGCACCAGCGCGACGGTGATCTCGCCACGGGACTTCGCTTCGGCACGGGCCAGGGAAACGGGTGGTTCAAGGGCCAGGATCTCTTGCATGAGGGCTCCCCTTCGGAAATTAAACGAATGGTATTCGTTTACAGATTAGATCCGGTAGCGGCCTCTGCGCAAGGGATTTAACGAATGACTTTCGTTTATTTGTGTAAGCTCTACCCAGAACCTTCAACAACGGGAGAATTCATGGCCAGGCCTTCCAAGCCGAAGCTCAGCACCACCGCAATCGCCGATGCCGCACTCAAGCTCGTCGATGCCCATGGCGAGTTCACGCTTCCGCAATTGGCCAAGGCACTCTCGGTCTCCGCTTCGTCCCTGTACAACCACGTGCAGGGAAAGGGCGAAATCATCGAGCTGATGCGCGGGCGGGCCATGGCCGAAATCCGCTTACCCGCACCAGCAGAGAACGATTGGCGCGAATCGATCCGGCGCATCGCCACGGAGTATTGGACATCCTACGCAAAGCATCCGCGCCTCATCCCACTGTTGACCAGCCACACGGTTCGGGATAGCACCACACTTCGCGTCTACGACGCTCTAGCCCAAGCCTTCTGCGCAGCCGGATTCGAGCCGCGCCTCCGGCTTGAGGCAATCACGATCATTGATTCATTCGTGCTCGGTTCGGCACTTGACGCCGCCGCCCCGGAGGAAGTCTGGCAACCTGATTCCGAATCGTCCAGGGCATTTACCGACGCTCTCGCAGCAGGCCTCGGCGCCCAGCATCGGGCGGAGCAGGCTTTCTTGGCGGGACTTGATGTCATCCTGCGGGGACTTGGTCCACATGATCGCGGATGCAAATAAGCCACCCAGCCAGAACGGCTGGCCATTCGGACAGGACTTCCTCCCGCCTGGCGGGAATTCCCGGCTGCCGGACTAGACGAACGGCCCATTTCATCCATCCAATCACTATTACCCGCGGGTAATGATCAAAGCGTCAACTAATTCCTGATACGTTGATTTTATCCATAGGCATTAGTGCGTCACCACACCATTCAGGAGGACAGTTCATGGCTACAGCTTCGAGCCAAAAATCACGCAAGATCAAGGCCCTGCTCGCCGGCGGCTTGGTTCTCGGTGTCGGCACGGCCGTGACATTGGCAGCCTGGACCGACCAGGAATGGGCCACCGGAACCTTCAGTGCTGGCTCCTTCGACGTTGAAGGCAGTACCGACGGAACCGCTTGGGCTTCTCATGCGACATCAGGCGAAGCTGCAGCGCTCGCCTTCGAAGTCGACGCAAATAACCTGACGCCCGGCGACAAGGTTGCAGAAGCGTTCGCCCTGCGCACCGCTGCAGGGACCACTTACGACGCCACCGTCGACTTGATCGCGGCAACCTCTGCTGGAGATAACGCAACCAATCTCAGCTACGAGATCTTCACCGTACCTGCAATCGGCGACTGCACCGCTGACGCCACCGCCGATTCCGGTGCAAGTGTTATCGGCACCGGTACTTCCTTCAGTCCCGGCGCCCCCTCGGCCACGGAATTCACCTTGGCCGCTGGGACGGATGCAGTTGCCGGCACCTCGACCGTGCTGTGCTTCCAGGTAACTGCGGGCGCAGGCCTGGTACAAGGCGGGGATGCAACCGCTACTTGGGGCTTCGAAGCCACTTCGCAGCAACCTTAGTACCAAAAAGGCCGTTGCCATTGTCGGCCGGAACCCGGCTGCGAGCCCGCGTTCACCTGCTAGCCTGAACGCGGGTTCCTCGCCGTCCAATTCCGGTGCCGATTGGCGATGGACTTCCGAGAAAATGCAACAGGGTCTTGAAATGAGGGCAAGGTGGGAGCACGCAGAGCACGAGCCCGCGCGAAGCCGATGTTTGCTGTCCGCATCGGGGATTTCCTGCTCACTATCTTGGCCGTTGCAGGTTCATTGTGCTTGTTGCTCGTCATCCTCAGCTTCACCCTGAACATCTCGATCATGATGTTCAAGACCGGTTCCATGAGCCCTACGATCACCGCCGGATCCATCGCGCTGGTCAAGGAAATCCCTGCCAGCGAACTGGAAGTCGGCGATGTTGCCACCGTTCAACGCGACCACGAAGAGCTGCCGGTCACCCACCGAGTCACAGCGATCAAGAGCATCGCTGATGACGGCACCGTGGCTTTTACCATGAAGGGCGACGGGAACGAGACGCCCGATGTGGACCCCTACAGTGCGTCAACTGTCCAGCGCGTATTCTTTTCCGTTCCAGGGCTCGCGCCACTGATCCAGAAGTTCAATTCCCCATATGTTCTTGGCGTGTTGACGCTAGGAGCCGCCACGCTGGTCGTCTGGGCCTTCTGGCCTCGCGAACATGACGGCAACGACACTCCGTCCGCTGATCCTGCCGCCTCACGGCAAGCCTTCTTGCTCCCCGCAGTACTGCTGGCAGCCGCCACGGTTTTCGCATCCTCGGCACCGGCGGATGCATCGACGCCAGATGCCGCGGGCACCTACCTGAGGTTGGCTTCGGAACTATCGCCGTCCATGTCCCAAATGAGCCCCGGCGACTCGGCAGAATGGACAGTCGAGGTGTGGGCCGAAGCCCCCGAACCGGGGATGATCGACGTCGGTTTGCAGGTTAACTCGATGCCGGCCAGCCCCATGCCCTGGACACTTTCGGTGATCAGTTGCCCGGTAGCGGACACTGGACGCCAACAAGGCTGCGGGCATGATTCCAGCCAAGTCCTCGCTGAAATCCCGGCGCGTGACATAGCCGGCACAGCAGGCCGAAAGCTGCTCAGTTTTCGCTCCACGGAACGGCACCGCTTCTTGGTGACTGCGTCGCTGCCGGCATCGGCATCTTCCGATCCGTCCTTCGACCCGTTGCAAGTCCAGGTCTTCGCCAAGGGCATGGGCGAAGAAATCGCAATGCCACCGGTTCCGCCCCAAGGGCCGCCAGATCTAGCAGACACCGGGGTGGCGAACCTGCCACTATTGTTCATTGCTGCGGCGTGCGCAGCGGCCGGACTCGCCGCTGCCGCCCTGCGCAAAAGGCGGCAACGTGGCTAGCCATTTCCTGACCCCGAAGATCCGTCGCAACTTTTGTGCCTTCATGGTGTTGCTGCTCCTGGCCTGCGTGGCACTCGTCGGAATCCGCGCAGCGACCACCATGGCAGCCTGGCAAGACAGGACCTTGGCCTCCGCGAGGTTCTCAGCGGCGACGCTCGACCGGGTCCAGAATTTCCAATGCTACGACAGCGAATCGTTGCTAGGCACGGGATTGCTGGCAAACCAGGTGCGCTTCGAATGGGAAGCGCCGGCGGGCTTCGAGGGCAAAGCACTGACCTACGAGATCTATCGGGGCCAGACGCTGCAGACCACGACCAAGAACACGCAATACGTTTACAGCACCACCCTCTCGTTGAACCTGGGCTACACCTTCACCATTCGCCCAAAACTCGACTCGACTTCTTGGGTGGGCCCTTCCGTCTCGCAGCGGGTTAATTCGATTGGCCTGATCGTTCCGCTCTACATGGCCTGCGGTACCGGATAAGGCCCAACGCCCAGAGACGGCAAGGCTGCTGGACTACTTGGACTTATCCGGAGCCGAGGCGAAGAGGTTCAGGCCCATGGCGCGCGAAAGCTGCCCAATGGCAAGCTGCGCCCGCACCGAGTTCCCGGCCATGTCCAATGGCGGCGAGAACGCGCCAATGGCCCCCTTGCCGGGGGCAACGGCGACGATGCCGCCGGAAACCCCGGACTTCGCCGGGATGCCGATCTCGAACAGCCACTCCCCGGATCTCTCATACAAGCCGTTGGAAGCGACCGTCGCCAGGGTATCGCGGCAAACATCGGCATCCACCACA
Organism: Glutamicibacter sp.; assembly: GCF_050701915.1. Lineage (NCBI taxonomy): Bacteria > Bacillati > Actinomycetota > Actinomycetes > Micrococcales > Micrococcaceae > Glutamicibacter > Glutamicibacter sp. The sequence continues at coordinate 18,898 of NZ_JBOGEG010000045.1, forward strand.
CGTTTTCCGGTCACCGGGTTCACGCCGCCATCGGCCAGCGTCGCGCCCATGACGGCAAGATCATGCGCGCTGATATTCAGCGAGCACTGCTTGGTATAGACATCCACCGCGTCGAAGGGATCGCCATCCAACCGGCCATAGCTTTTGAGCAAATGCCCCAGGGCCTTGTTGCGCTCGTTGGCCAGCGACTCGGAATGGTAGACCTCGTCATCCAGGCTCAGCGACCGGCCAGCGAAGGCCGAGAGCCCTTCGCGGACGTTCTCCCACTTCTTGGCGGCGGTCTTCCCCGGCATCAGCGCGGTGGTGGCAATGGCGCCCGCATTGACCATCGGATTCATCGGCAGCCCGTTGTTCAATTCCACAGCCATTACCGAGTTGAATGGCATGCCGGTGTTATTCACCCCGATGCGGTCCCTGACAACTTCGCGCCCATGCTCCTGGACGACCAGCGCGTAGACGAACATCTTGGAGATCGACTGAATGGAGAACAGGTAATTGCAATCGCCCACCACGTGGACCGAGCCCCCTACGTGGGACATGGCGATGCCAAAGAGATTGGGATCCGCTTGGCCCAGGATCGGAATGTAGTGGGCAAGGAGCCCGTCATCTGCATCCGTGTACCGTTCATGTGCTTCCTTGAGCAGTGCATCGATGCGATCATGCTCCAGCTCACCGGTAGAAACTTGCTGAACGACGTCGTCGAAATCGGTGGGAATAGTTTCGTTATTCCCTTCCGAAGGATAGGTCATCTTCACCTGCCTTTTGTCCTGGGTCGATTGATCCATGCTGCTTGATTTGACCTTATCAACAGCATTGGCGCTTGGCACCTTGGAGACAGCCATGAGCCGGAATCAAGCATTGGGCCAGCTGCCCGGGGCATCCGTCCCAACCATGCTTCCACTTGGTGCTCAACGCATGAATCGCATGTGTTTTCCCCTACATTGTGGAGCATCTAACAGCGCAAAGCGCCTAGCCTGACTTAGCATTTTGTGTATGGCTAAGGGTATTACTTTTCATACGCGCAAGTGGGTCCGCCCAGAAGACTTGAACGCAAACGGCACGCTGTTCGGCGGCAGCCTGTTGCGCTGGATCGATGAAGAAGCTGCGATCTACTCGATCATCCAGCTGGGCAACAAGCACGTTGTCACCAAGTTCATGTCCGAGATCAACTTCATCGCCTCCGCAAAGGAAGGCGACCTGATCGAGATGGGCCTGACCGCCATCGACTTCGGCCGGACTTCGGTCACCCTGCGCGCAGAGGTGCGCAACATCTTCACCCAGGAATCGATCCTGACCATCGAGAAGATCGTCTTCGTGAACATCGGCGAAGATGGCAAGCCGGAACCGCACGGCTACGACCACATCACCTACACCCGCGATCGCATCCCGCTGGAAATCACCAAGGCACTGATCTAGTCTCCGTTTGAATGCCCGCAGCCCTCAAGAATTCAAGGGTTTGGTTCAAGGCCCCGCTCGGCCGCGCTTAGTTGCGTGCCCAAGCGGGGCCTTGCTTCTTTTGCAGGTAAATCGCCCAAAGCCCTTGCACTGGGTTCGAGCGTCCAGCAAAGTTGTTTTTGCACTGAGGAATTCCACCGACGCAGAAGCGAGAAACCCATGGGCCAGATGATTTTCGTCAATCTACCGACCGCCGATCTAGCCAGAGCCGACAAATTCTACGAAGCACTGGGCTTCACCAAGAACACGACGTTCTCCGATGAAAACGCCACCTCATGGATCATCGCCGAGAACATTCTCGTGATGGTGCTGCGCCAAGAGTTCTTCGCTAGCTTCCTGGTCAACGGCGATAAGCCGGCACTCGGAAGCGGCCTGCGCGAAACCCTCAATGCCCTCTCGGCAGAAACCCGCGAGGGCGTCGACGACTTCGTCGCCCGGGCCGAGGCCGGTGGCGGCAGCGTCTACCGCCCGGCAGATGAGCCATTCCCGGGCATGTACCAGGCCGCCGTCCAGGACCCGGACGGGCACGTCTGGGAAATCGCATGGATGAGCCCCGAAGCAATCGAAAACCCGGGCGGCTGAGCCGCTAGCCGACCCCGGAATTCCGCAAGTGCCGCAGCTCTTCTGATTTGCGGCGCTTGCGGAATTGCTTCTTCATCCCCTTGGCCGGATGCATCGGCTCCGGCCAGCGGGGACGCAGCTGGTCACCCAGGGTAATGCCCCGCATGCGCCGCCCGAACATCGGCAGCACCCACTGCCGCAACCATTCCACGTCGCGCTGCGTGGCCTGCCAGAATCCCACCCGGTCCGCGGCGCCAAAGGGATCGAAAACCAGCTGGTGCGGATACCCGAGGATCTCCAGGATCCTGATGGCCATGTATCGATGTCCCGCACGATTCATGTGCAGCTTGTCGATATCCCACATGCGTTTATCCCGGTAGGCCTCCCAGTTCCAGTAGTCGACGAGCACTACCGAGTCCGGATAGCGTTTAGCCAGCTGGCGCACGTGGTCATTGAAGCGCCAGTTGCGCCGCTTGAACGGGGCGAGCACCGGGTGCACAGGGATATCGAAGCCGGTGAACAGCAGGACCTTGGCGCCCGTGGAAACCAGGGCGTCGACGGCTTGCGAGTATCGGGCAAGGAACTCCTTCATATCCTTGCGGAATTCCAGGATGTCGTTGCCGCCGGCATAAAAGGTGATCACGTCCGGCTTGAGTTCCAGGGCGACCGGGATCTGCTCGTCGATGATCGACTGGAGCCGGCGGCTGCGGATTCCCAGGTTCACGTACTGCCACTCGGGATCCGCTTTGGATAGCTGCTTGGCCACGCGGTCGGCCCAGCCGCGCACCCCGTTGGGCAGCCTGGGTTCCCAGTCCCCCACGCCCTCGGTAAAGGAATCCCCGATCGCCATAAACAGCCGTCCCATGACTGGCTAATCTACAAGGAACAGTTGGCCAAGCCATGTCCGGGAAGCGAACCCCACCACACTTTTAGATGACAACGGCGTTCAGGCGGCCTGTTGGCAGAAGCTCATCGTGCCGCAGACAGGCTTTTCATCACCGACAAACCCGGAACCATCACGAAATCCTCGGATACAAGGCGGGCAATGTCCTGGGCAATGCCAGAGGTATTCTTCCCCATGTCCGGTCCGGCTAGTGCGGGAAGCTCGCGCACCACGCTGACGGCAGCAGATTCAATGGCCAATGCGGCCCGCTCTTCGCCTAGATGCGCCAGCATCATCGCAGCAGACAGGATCGCGCCGACAGGATTGGCCCAGCCCTTTCCGGCAATGTCGGGTGCCGAACCGTGGATAGCCTCGAACATGCTGGGTGCGCTTCCATCCAGATTGAGATTCGCGCTTGCTGCAACGCCCAGGCCTCCCTGGATGACAGCTCCAAGGTCCGTGATGATATCTCCGAAGAGGTTGTCGGTAACCACTACATCGAATCTTTCCGGGGCAACGGGGAGATGGAAACACATGGCATCGACATGAACATAGTCGACTTCCACTTCGGGATAGCGCTCCGAGACCTGGTCCACGACTTCCTGCCAAAGCTTCCCGGCTTCGACAAGTATGTTCTTCTTATGGCACAGGGTGAGTTTCTTGCGCCGGCTCATAGCCAGCTTGAAGGAATACTCTACTACTCGCGAGATCCCCTGGCGGGTGTTGACCGATTCCTGGACCGCCACGGTGTGGGGTGTATTTGCGTGGATTGTCGAGCCTTGGCCAACGTAGGCGCCTTCGGTATTCTCACGGACAATCACCAGATCGCAACGTTCGGGCGTCAGCCCGGCAATGGGGGTGGCGACGCCCGGGTAGAGCTTGACCGGGCGCAGGTTCACCGCCTGCTCAAATTCCTGGCGCATCGACAGGATAAATCCGCGTTCAAGAATGCCTGGCTGCACTGCTGGGTCCCCCATCGCGCCGAAGAGGATGGCATCATGGCCACGCAGTTTTCGAGTCAGCTGCGGGTTCCATAGCTCGCCGGTCTGCAGGTAATGCTTGGCTCCTGCGTCATAAGTAGTCAGATCCAGCGCGAAGCCAAACTTCTTCTCCGCTGCGGCCAAAACATCAAGTGTTCCGCCCATGACTTCCGGGCCGATCCCATCTCCGGGGATGGCGGCAACGCTGTAGGTTTTCATTGGGCAGGCCTTTCACTGGCGGCTAGGTGGTTTTGAAGTTCGTTGAAGTAATCGTGTACTCGTCGTTGTGCAGCCTTACCGTCTGCTTCGGCTAAATGCTCCAGGATGCCTATCTGGAGGTTCCGCAGTTTGCCCGAATTTGCCGGATACCACGCGGTGGCAGGCAAATGCACTTCCTCGGTTATCCGCACAAGGGTCGAGAATCCTTGAAGATAGCGATTGGCCGACGAACCCAGTAGCAATAGGTGCACCCTGGAAGCATTATTGGGCGTGGCCGTTCCCGGGTTGCGCAGTGCTCGAAGCAGATCGTCGAGCAAGGACCGCGATATCCTATCGATTGCCATACTGCAGGCGGCCGATTCCAATAGTTCGCGGAATTCCAGCGCTTCACGCAGATTCGTTGTTTCCATCTTCGTAACCGTGGCTCGCCCGGAGGAATCGAGCTGGACCACGCCTTCATGCTCAAGCAAGGCAAAGGCTTCACGCAACGGAGTCCGGCTGACGCCAAGCTCTTCGGAGAGCCGTTGCTGCGCCAAGACTTGTCCCGGCGCATACCGTCCCAGGAAGACTCGTTCGCTGATGACGCCAGCAGTTTCCCGGGCCAGCGAAACGTTGCTCCTCCAGTCAAAAGCCATCGCCACCGCCTGTGCTCACGTATCTGAATTTATCGGTATCCCGAAGTGGAATAGTGAGCATTACTGTTCCCGGAGATTCGCCTAATGTCAATGAATTCAAGGTTTTAGAAGCGCGGAAGGGTCATTTTCCTCAAACCCGTTGACTGCGAGCTAGATCACTGATTAGCTTTGGTCATCTACTGGTCAGACCAGTAGGAATTCCATTAGCGCCAATTCGAAAGTAGGAACGATGACTTCTCACTCAGATGCTTACCCTGCGGGATTGCCCATCGGCGACCGGTGGGTGCACTGCGCGGAAACAGTCCCCGTTATTTTCCCTTTCGATGGTTCAGTAGTTGCGCACGCGCCTGTAGGCTCTGCGGCACTAGCCAGCCAGGCATTGGACGCCGCCCAAGGCGTCGCCAAGGAAGTCGAGAGGCTGAGCACCGGCACCAAGCGGTCAATCCTCTTGGCGGTACATCACAAGATTTCCGAGCACCGCGAAGAGCTTGAGAATCTCCTGGTCCTCGAAACCGGCAAGCCCCTGGTGGACTGCCGGGTCGAAGTTGCGCGCACCCTGACCACATGGGCCGCGGCAGCCGAAGAAGTCGCCCACCTGCGCGGCGAGACAGTACCCCTGGATCTGCAGGCCAGCGGCGATGGAATGATCGGGTACTGGACCCGAAAACCGGCAGGAATCGTGATCGGCATCGCCGGTTTCAATTACCCATTGCTCTTGGCCAGCCATAAGCTTGCTCCGGCGCTGGCGGCTGGATGCCCGATCATCATCAAGCCAGCTCCGAATACCCCGCTGTCCACCTTGTGGGCTGTGCACTTGATCCGCGAAGCTCTCGCCGCCCATCAGGTCAGCACCGCAGCGGTTCAGCTGGTCACCGGCGGCATTGAGGTTGGCGAGACATTGGTCGCGGACCCGCGCTCAGCGGTGGTTTCCTTCACTGGTTCCGCGGCCGTCGGCCACCAGATCGCCAAGAATGCGGCACCACGCAAGGCAGTGCTGGAGCTGGGGTCTAACACCGGTTTCATCGTCGCCGAGGACGCCGATATCCATGCAGCGGTCGATGCCGTGCTACGCGGGGGCTTCTATGCCAACGGGCAAGCCTGCATCTCTATTCAGCGCGTTCTGCTCGATGAGAAAATCGCTGGCGACTTCCAGCGGGAGCTGCTAGCGCGCATCGGCGAAATAGTGGTTGGCGACCCCCGCTCGGAACAGACCCTGGTGGCACCGCTGATCAATAAGGCATCCACCGAACGCGTGCTGTCATGGATCGGGAAGGCAAAGGAACGCGGAGCACAGGTGCTGGCCGGCGGAGGCCTGCTGGGTGAATCCATCCAGCCCACGATCCTGGTCGGTGTCCCGGCCGATGCAGAACTATGGTGCGAGGAAATATTCGGTCCTGTCATCTGCTTGCGCACGGTGCCTGACCTCGATGCAGCCTTTGAACTGGTGAACGAATCACGGTACGGCCTGCAGGCCGCCATCTTCAGCAAGTCGCTGAAGACGGCTTTCCGCGCCATCGATGAGCTGGAAGTCGGCGGTGTCGTAGTTAATGAAATCCCCGGATTCAGGTCAGACATCATGCCCTATGGAGGAGTCAAGGACTCCGGGATCGGCCGTGAAGGCCCCCGCTTTGCAATGGAAGAATTCACGGTCACCCGGATGGCCATCATCCGCCCCTAGCCCGAGGCATCTTAAACGAAGGACAACACAATGGATTACACCCAGCTCTTCCAATTTGCCGGCCAGCGTGTCATGGTGATCGGCGCAGGCAGCGGCATCGGCCGTGAAGCCGCGCTGGCCCTCGACGCGCACGGCGCCCACGTGATTTGCGCCGACCGCGATGCCGGAACCGCGCAGGAGACCGCCGATATGCTCAGCAGCGGTTCCACGGTTATCGAGCTCGATGTCCTTGATATTCAATCCGTTCAGGCCGCTTCCAATGAATTCAATGACATCGCTGCCCTGGTGTTCACCGCAGCCACGAATGTCCGAAAGCGCATCGTGGACTACACAATGGAAGAATTCGACCGCGTGGTGAACTTGAACCTGAGGGCTTCATTCGGTCTGATCCAAGCCTTCGCCCCGAGGCTGGCAGCCAATGGCGGCGGATCCATCATTGGCATCTCGTCCATTCGCGCGTCAGTTGTCGAGCCCGGGCAAAGTGTCTATGCGGCCACCAAGGCGGCATTGGTCCAGCTGGTCCGTACCGCGGCCGCCGAATTCGGCCCGCAGGGCGTCAGGGTCAATGTCGTTGCCCCGGGCGTTGTTGAAACCCCGCTGACCGCACAGATCAAGGCCAACCCCGACTGGTACGACGCCTATGCCCAGAAGAGCGCCTTGGGCCGCTGGGCCAGGCCAGAGGAAATGGCTGGAGCCATTGTCTATCTTGCTTCGCAGGCATCGAGCTTCGTGACTGGTTCGGTGCTTACCGTCGATGG
>NZ_JBOGEG010000046.1:0-24555 GCF_050701915.1 Glutamicibacter sp.
ACGCCGGATACCCCGCTTCGCGCAATTGGCTGCTGTTGCTAGGTCCTGGACCGGAGCTGGGCCCGGTCGCGCCATGCGGCGGTGCTCCACAGCGCGAGCGCTATCAGCGCCGGCTGGAAGAAGAGCCGGGCAAGCCGTTTCCCGTCGGTATCCAGGCCGAACGCATCGCGTCCCTCCTGCCACTGGGCGAGGTTGCCGGGGAACACCGCGACGAAGAAGAGTGCGGCGATCCAGCCCACGGCTACCCGCTTCTTGAGCAGCGCCAGCAACGAGAGTCCCAGGCCGATTTCGGCGACACCTGAAAGGATGACCGTCAGGTCCGGATCCAGCGGAACGAAGTCCGGGACCTGGGCGCGGAATTCCTCGCGGGCAAAGGTCAGGTGGCTGACCCCGGCGAAGCCAAGGAATGCCCCGAGCGCAATCCGAGCGCCGTGCCGGGCGATTCCCAGCGGTTTCGCCGCCGGCGACCTAGTCATCGCTGACGCTCACCAGGACATCGATGTTGCCGCGGGTGGCGTTGGAGTAGGGGCAGACCTGGTGGGCCGCATCGGCCAGTTCCTGGGCCAGCGCCGGTTCCATGCCGGGAATGATGACTTCCAGCTCAACTGACAGCTTGAATCCGTTCTCGCCGTCGCGGTTCAGGTGCACTCGCCCACCCACGCTGGAGTCCTCGATCTTGACCTTGCGGCCGCGCGCCACCACGTTCAATGCCGAGTGGAAGCAGGCGGCGTAGCCTGCGGCGAACAGCTGTTCCGGGTTGGTTCCGGTTCCCGAGCCGCCCAGTTCTGCCGGGGAGGTCAGGGCCAGGTCGAGCTTGCCGTCGGGGGTCTGGACGCGGCCTTCGCGGCCTTGGCCGGTGGACAGGGATTCTGCGGTGTAGAGGGTTTCCATGGAGCTGCCTTTCGTTGATGGTGAAAGCTTGTAGCTATTTTCCGGAAGGTTGATCCGGAGCAGGGATTTCCTGCATGGAGGTGGTGATGCGGTGCAGGGATGCCAGCAGCGCTTTTGCGCTTTCCATATCCGGCAGCCCGGTGCCGCAAGCAATCTGCGCCGGGATGTGCGCCAGATCTTTGCGCAGGGATGCGCCAGCGGGAGTCAAGCGGACGTTGACGACGCGGCTGTCCTGGTCATCGCGGCGGCGTTCGATGAATTCCTTCTGTTCCAGCCGGCGCAGCAGCGGGGACAGGGTTCCGGAGTCCAGCTGGAGCATCCCGCCGATTTCGCGCACCGGCTTATCGCCTTCGGACCACAGCGCAACGAGCACCAGGTACTGGGTGTAGGTCAGCTGCCAGGGGGCGAGCAGCTCGGTGTATGCGCGGGTGGTTGCCCTGCTCGCCGAGTAGAGGGAGAAGCACACCATGTCGTCAACTATTGCCATGGAATAATGATTGCACACAATTCAATTGTGCGCAACTTAAATAATTGATCCTTCGGGCATGGCGCTGCGCGGGTCGCCGTAGGGGGACTTGGCCTAGGCGCCGAATCGGCAGTGGACTCGGGGGGAACCTAGGTAGATCGAGGCATCGGCAAGGATTCAGCACCATCGGCTGATCCAGTCATGTTTCGCGCCCTTGAGCTGGCGTCGCTAAGCTGGGATTCATGATGATCGGCAATCACCTGGCGGATGCCAGCGGGCGCAGCTGCCCCCGCCTGGCGGTAGTCCGCTCGCTGTTGCTGATCAGCGCGGTGCTTTTCGGCTTGTTCTCGATGCACGTGATGAATCATGGGGCCTCGGCTCAATCCCCGGCCCCGGTCTCGCAGGCGCATCCGACAGAAGCCATGCCCCTGCACCATGCCGCGCTAGCCGATGCAGGCAGCAACTCCGAGCAGGGCTGCACCGACTGCCCGATGGGCCATGAGATGGCCGCCGCGGGTTGCGTATTGGCGCTGCTGGCCATGCTGCTGTTCTTGCGGCCACCGCATACCGTAGCCGTGGCCCCGACGAAGTTCTGGCGGGCCTGGTGCGCGGCATCGACGCTTCGCGGGGTCGCACCGGAGAACAAGCCTGATCTGGTTGCCCTGGGGATCTGCCGAACGTGAGAGCCTGGCCGGTCCATCGACCTGCCGCCAGCTCGTTCCGGCGCCGCCGCAAGCAGGCGCCTCTCACGTTCCATATCCACCAGGAGAAACACCATGAACAAGCAGACCCTCATTTCCAGTGCCCTCGTACTGGGTGCAACGCTCGCCCTCGCCGGATGCGCAGGGGAACCATCAAGCACTGAGGTGCCGAGCGCCTCGGCATCCGGTTCGCATTCCGGGCATTCCATGGACCAGTCCGCGTCGGCCAACGACGCCGATATGGCGTTCGCCTCGGGCATGAAGGTGCACCACGAACAGGCGGTCGAGATGTCCGGCATCCTGCTGGGCAAATCCGGGATTCCCGCCGATGTGATAGCCCTCGCCGAACGGATCAAGGCGGCGCAAGGCCCGGAGATCGAACGCATGGACCGGTGGCTTTCCGAGTGGAACATGCCCGAGGGGATGGATCACGAGGCCATGGGCCACGGCGACGGGATGGTGCCGGAGGATGAAGTCAAGGCACTTCAAGGCGCGACGGGGTCCGAAGCTGCCCGGCTCTTTCTCGAGCAGATGATCATGCATCACGAAGGAGCCGTGGCGATGTCCGAGACCGAGATCAAGGAAGGAAGCTACCCAGCGGCCATCGATCTGGCCCAGCAGATCATTGATTCCCAGACCAGGGAAATCAATGAGATGAAGCAGCTGCTTGAGACGCTGTAGCCCGGAATTGGAGACAGGAAGATTGGGAGTGGCCATGTCCGGAAAATTTGCCGGCGGCAAGAGCTACCGTGCCCGCATCGCGGCCACGGGCGCCGGTTCGTTGCTCGCGCTAGCCGTGCTGGCCGGATGCAGCACCGCTCCGGGTCCCGTCGCGCAGCCCGAGCCTACGGTGGTTGCAGCCGAGCACACCGGGCAGTTCCTCGCCGAGCTTGGACTGGAAGGACTCGACGCCAAGCAGGCCATCGACCGGCTCGATCGCTTGCCGCAGGAGCAGCGGCCGGAGAACTTCACCGCCCAGGTGCAGCCAACCAAGCTGGTGCTCACCGATGCGTCGGGACGCACCGCGAACCTGCCGCTGCCGGAAGGCCAATACTATCTCTCGGCCGCGCCCTATGTGGACCAGACCCACAGCTGCCATTTCCATAGCCTGACCACCTGCCTTGGGCAGCTGCAAGGTGCGCAAGTGCAGGTCAAGGCCATTAACGCCGATACCGGCGAGGTGCTGGTGGACAAGGGGATGGAAACCTTCGACAACGGATTCATCGGCCTCTGGGTTCCGCGCGGAATCACTCTCGACCTTGAATTCAAGTATCAGGGGAAGACTGCCAGGACCACGGCGTCCACCGCTGGGCAGACCAGCGCAACCTGCCTAACGGAGCTGCAGCTGGTGTAGGGCCACTGGCCGCGGCCAGCGCGCAAACGAACTCGGGCCTGCAACCACAGCTGTGGTTGCAGGCCCGAAATCCAGCAGTGCTAAAGCTTAGTCGTCCGTCTTTGGCGGTGCCTGCTTCATCATCTCTTCGAACGCACGGCGTTCCTTGCGCGAGACCGGGATTTGGCCGGTCAACGGGTTGATGACCTGGCCAGCCGGTGCGGCAGGCGACTCATTTTTCCCGGCCTCCGCGGCCTTCGGCTTTTCCCCGGCCTCGGCTTCTGGCGCAGCGCCCGGAGTGATCTTGGCGCTGGCGCTATCCATTGCCCGGGTCAGGTCCTGGGCAGCGGTATGCTGCTGCGCCGAATGCTTGCGCGCGGCGCGGGCATTGGCGTTCTTCTCCTTGCGGGACTCGACCAAGCGGTAGAGCACCGGCACCAGGATCAGGGTGAGCAAGGTGGAAGACACCAGGCCGCCGATCACCACCACAGCCAGCGGCTGGGAGATGAATCCGGACTGGCCGGTCAGGCCAAGGCCCATTGGCACCAGCGCGAAGATGGTAGCCAGTGCGGTCATCAGGATCGGGCGCAGGCGCTGGCGGGCGCCTTGCATGATGGCATCTTCCAGGGACATTGCCGGGCGTTCGGCGCTGTCCTGGCGGTACTGGTTGATCAGGTCGATCAGCACGATCGCGTTGGTCACCACGATGCCCACCAGCATCAGCATGCCGATCAGCGAGGGCAAGCCCAGCGGGATCCCCGAGATCAGCAGCAGGCCGATAGCGCCGGTTGCCGCGAAAGGAATCGAGACCAGCAGGATCAGCGGCTGGATCAGCGACTTGAAGGTGGCCACCATGATCACGTAGACAATCGCGATGGCCGCCAGCAGCGCCAGGTACAGCTGGTTGAAGGATTCGGCCTGCTCGGTAGCCGCGCCACCGATTTCGGCCGTGGCGCCCTCAGGCAGCTGCACCGAGTCCAGGCTCTTGGCGACATCCTTGGAGACCTCTCCGAGCATGTTCTCCGCCGGGGCCAGGGTGACCGTAGCGATACGCTCGCCGTTGGAGGTGGTGACCTGCTGGACAACCTTGGCACGCTCAACGGTTGCCAGATCCTGCAGGTCCTTGATGCCTGCGGCGGTAGGGATCTTCAGCTGGCGCAGCTTGTCCACGCTGTCCAGATCCATCCCCTCGCCGATCTGCACCGTCATGTCGGTGTAGTCCAGGCGCAGGGTGCCTGCAGGAACGGGGGAGACCTGCGAAGCGACAATGCCAGCCAACTGGGTCTCGGTCAGTCCCGCCTCGGCAGCCTTCTGCGCATCGATATCGATGGACACCTGCTCGCGTTCGGCAGAAAGGTTATCCGAGATCTCGGTGACGTGCGCGGTACCTTCCAATGCTTCTCGCATCTTCGAGGTCGCCTCGCGCAAGATCCCCTCGTCCGGTGCCTTGATCTCGATGGTGACATCGCTGGACATCATGGCAGAGGAGTTCGAGCCGAAGCTCAGGTCCAAGTCATTGGTCAGGTCCAGGCCTTCCACCTGCTCGCGAACCGTGTTCTTCAGCGCTTCCTGGTCGGCATCGGCATTGGTGATTACGGTGAAGCTTGCGGTGTCCGAGCCGGATGAGAACATGGCAGCCATGCCGCTGGCGGTGCCCACGGTCAGCTGGACATCTTCGATTCCCTCGATTTCAGCGAGCTTGGCCTCGATCTTCTCCGCTTGCTTTTCGGTCGTTTCCATGGAGGTGCCCGAAGGCATCTGGGCGGTGATGGAAATCGAGTTCTCGCCGGTTGAGCCAAGCAGGTTGGTGTTCAGCAGCGGGGTCATTGCCACGGTCCCGGCAAGAACCAGTACCGAGGCCAGCAAGGTGATGACCGGGTGCTTCTGGGTCCCCTCCAGTACCGGAATGTAGGCACGCTGCAACCACGACTTGTCTTCGGCCACGTGCACGGTGTGGGTTTGTCCGCTACCTGGACGGTGGGGCAGGAACCAGTACGCCAGTACCGGAACGATGGTCAGCGATACCAGCAGGGAAGCCAGCAGTGCGATGGTCATGGTCAGCGCGAACGGGCTGAACAGTTCGCCGGCCATGCCGCCAACCAGTGCGATCGGCAAGAACACCGCCACGGTGGTCAGGGTCGCCGCGGTAATGGCGCCGGCAACTTCCTTGACCGCCAAAAGAATCGATTGCGCCTTGGATTCGCCATGGGCCAGGTGGCGCTTGATGTTCTCGATAACCACAATCGAGTCATCCACCACGCGGCCAATGGAAATGGTCAATGCGCCCAGGGTCAGCATGTTCAGCGTGTACCCGAAGGCATTCATCCCGATGAAGGTGGCCATCAGGGACAGCGGAATGGAGATCGCGGTGACCAGGGTGGAGCGCACCGAGAACAGGAACACCAGGATGATGATCACCGCGAAGCCCAGGCCCAGGGCGCCTTCCAGCGCCAGATGCTTGATCGAGTCCTCGATGAAGGGCGCCTGGTCGAAGATCGTGGTCATGGTGGCCTTGTGGCCCAGCTCGGACTCCAGATCGGCGAGCATTGCGGTGACCGCGTGCGAAATGGCTACCGTGTCGCCATCGGGAGTCTTGGTGACCTGGATGGACAGGGTCTCCTCGCCGTTGGTGCGGGTAATGCTGGTGGCTTCATCGGCCTTGACCGAGACATCGGCGACGTCCTTGAGCAGCACCGGACCGCTATCGGTGACCAGGGGGATGTCCTCGATGGCCTCCAAGGTATCCGGGGTGGAGCCGGCAATGACTGGCAGTTCCAGGCCATCGACGTCCATGTTGCCGATAGGCATGGGGGAGCCGGCGTTCTCGATGCCGTCCTTCAGATCCGTGACGGCCAGGCCGGCAGCCCGCATCTGGTCGTCTTTCGGGATCACCGCAATATGCTGGGATGCGCCGCCGGAGACCGAGGCCTCGCGGACGCCATCGATCTTCTGCAGCTTGGGCAGGGTGATGCGCTCCACGTCATCGTTGAGCGCTTCCAGGGACTGGTCCGAGGAGACAGCCAAGGCCAGGACCGGGAAGTCCGCGATGGAGCCGGCGAAGGCGGTGGGCTCGACATCCTCGGGAAGCTGGGCCTTGGAATTGGCAATGGCCCGTTCCACCTGGGTTCGGGCACGGTCCATGTCCGTGCCGTACTCGAAGGTCAAGCCGATGCGGGTGAATCCGGTCTGCGAGGTAGCGGTGGAGGATTCGAGTCCTTCAACTGCCTGCAAAGCGGTTTCCAGCGGCTCGGCCACCTGCTCGTCGATCACCTCGGGGCTGGAGCCCATTTGGGTTGCCATGACCGAGATCTGCGGGAATTCCAGGGCGGGGATCAGCTCCTGCTTGAGCGATCCCATGGAAATCACGCCGAAAACGGCGGCGAAAACCGTGATGAGCGCAATGAGCGCCCGGTTTTTCAATGACAAGATGGCCAAGCGCTGCATGCGGGTGTGGTCCTAGCTGTGTCGCAGTGGGAGGGGCTGATCTCAACTTTAGTTGGTTGCCATTGCTCAACAGTCACCGAGAGATGTTAAGCACGCAAAATCATCCGAATGGACTACCCCAAAGCTGCCTGGAACGCTGAAGCGCCCGAGTCCGATGCGGCAGCCGGTTTTCGGGGCGTCGGATCTTCCGCGCGCCATGCCCTTGCCCATGCGCCTTGCAAGCATGCAGGTTCCTGCGAGAGCCAAAGAACACCTGACAGCGATTTCGGCGTGGCCAATTACGGTGCCAGCCAGCAAGTGACAAATCTGCCGATTGCTCGGCTCTCGCGGCCGGGTTCGAGCGCATACTCGATATACGGGAAAGTCCCGCGGTGCTTCGCAGATGGGTAGGACGGCCATGGATCGGGATACTTTACGCAGCGTGCAGCGGCCGTTGAAGCAGTTGTACCGCGAACAGCCGCAAGCCGGAAGCATCGTCTTGGAGGCCACCGGGACGCTGGGAGAAGAAGGGCTCTGTTGCTCGGTGCAAACCGGCCAGGCTCTGGTCAGCGCCGGCCTGCACCCTTCCACCGGAGGGGACGGGACGCTGGCCTGTTCGGGGGATATGCTCTTGCAGGCGCTGGTGGCCTGTGCCGGAGTCACCATGGCTGCGGTCGCGATCAACCGATCGCTGGAGGTTGCCGGCAGCGTCCACGCGAGCGGCGTGCTGGATGTGCGCGGCACTTTGGGGCTGGACCCCGAAGCCGCGGTGGGATTCAGCTCGATCAAGTTATCCTTCGAGCTGCAAACCGAAGCCAGCGAGCAGGAAGTGCAGCAGTTGATCGAGGCCACGGAAAAATATTGCGTGGTGCTTCAGACCTTGCGATCCCCTCTGGCCATCGAGGTCGCCTCGTCGGTGAAGTGACAGGGCCCGGAGTGCTTCGGTGGCCGCCATCGGCCCGCTGGAGACTCGGCTGGAACCCGCAATGGGCGAATCCAGGCCAACCGTGTTCGTTTGGCGCAAGAGGCTGCCGCGGGGAGGCGATGGCCGTTGGCCGCATGGAATACTGGAGACATGAGTCTGCAGATGCCGATTGCGGTGCAAGCCACCGCGCATCATGGAATCCGGCGGCTGACCAGGATCCGGTACCGCTATTTCAGCTACGCCTTGCGTTTCGCCGATGGGCGGGAAATCTTCGGATTGGGCTGGGCCGAGGCTGACAAGCTGCTGCAAGGGCACCGGTATCCTGCCGATGCCTCGTGCACGCGCCACGGCGCCGAACGCCATTGCCCCGACCTTGGTGCCGGGGCCTGGGTGGACTATCCCTACGGCCGGCCGCTGGATGGGCAATAGCCCGCCGAGTGCCCGGGTACGCGAGAACCGCCCACCAATGCTGGTGTGCGGTTCTCGTTTTGCTTGGTGCCTACAGTCCCAGGGACTTGTCGGTAGCTGCCTTGACCTCAGCGTAGAGAGCTGGGTTCTCGTTCAGCTTCTGGCCGTAGGAAGGAATCATGTCCTTCAGCTTCGACTCCCAGCCTGCGAACTGCTTGGGGAAGCAGCGCGAAAGCAGGCCGACCATGATCGGGGTAGCGGTCGAAGCGCCTGGCGAAGCGCCGAGCAGGCCGGAGATCGAGCCGTCCGAGGAGGTGATGACCTCGGTGCCGAACTGCAGCACGCCGCCCTTCTTGGCATCCTTCTTGATGACCTGCACGCGCTGGCCAGCGGTGATCAGCTCCCACTTGGAACCGTCTGCATCCGGGAAGTACTCTGCCAGCGCCTCGTCCTTCTTGGCGCGGGACTTGAGAACTTCCTTGATCAGGTAAGTGGTCAGATCCAGGTTGTCCTTGCCCACAGCCAGCATCGGGATGATGTTGTGCGGGCGCAGGGACAATGGAAGATCCAGCTGGCCGGTGGACTTCAGGAAGTTCATCGAGAAGCCAGCGTATGGGCCGAACATCAGCGAGCGCTTGCCGTCGACAAAGCGGGTATCCAGGTGCGGGACCGACATTGGGGGAGCGCCCACCGAAGCCTGGCCGTAGACCTTTGCGTGATGCTGGTTGATGACCGTTTCGTCGGTGCAGCGCAGGAACTGGCCGGAAACCGGGAAGCCGCCGAAGCCCTTGATCTCATCGATGCCGGACTTTTGCAGCAGTGACAGGGCGCCGCCGCCGGCACCGACGAACACGAACTTTGCCTTGACGTTCTTGACTGCGCCCGAAGCGTTGTCCTTGACGGACAGTTCCCAACCGGCGCCCGAACGCTTGATGCCCTTGACCTTGTGGCCGTAGTTCACCGAGGCGCCAGCGGCGCCCAGCGAGTCGGTCAGGTCGCGGGTCAGGCGGCCGAAGTCAACGTCGGTACCGGAGACAACGCGGGATGCGGCGACCTTCTGCGAGGCCTCGCGGCCCTTGGCCACCAGCGGGGTCCACTGGTTGATGGTGTCCAGGTCGTTGGTGATTTCCAGTTCCTCGAACAGCGCATTGGGCTTCAGTGCCTCGTAGCGGGTCTGCAGGTACTTGGAGTGGTCCTCGCCGATGACGAAGGACATATGCGGCAGGGCGTTGATGAAGCTGTTGTCGGCTACGCGGTTGTTCTCGACGGCCCACGAGTAGAACTGGCGGGAAACCTGGAACTGCTCGTTGATGCCAATGGCCTTGGCCGGATCGACCGATCCGTCAGCCTTGGCAGCGGTGTAGTTCAGTTCGCACAGTGCCGAGTGGCCGGTACCTGCGTTGTTCCAAGGGGAGGAAGATTCCTGCCCAGCCTTGTCCAGGTTCTCGAAAAGACCTATGGACCAGGTTGGTTCCAGCTGGTTGATCATGGTGCCAAGGGTGGCACTCATGATGCCGGCACCGATTAGTACTACGTCAAAAGATTCGGTTGACGTTTCAGAAGGCACGAGGATCTCCATCGACAGTGATACTTTGCTCTATCCCAGAGTAGACCTATATCCCCGGGGGTCAGAAATCGTTAACTGGGTTAACGGTCGCTAACTTGAGATAGACGGTGAATTTGTCATCTGCACATCCGCGTAGCACTCATTGAGCATCGGCGATGGCGGGTAGAAGGTGACGTTTCCGTTAAACGCCAGCGCAGAGATCGGAAAGACCAATGGGAGCACGGGTAGATCCGCGTTCAGGGTCTTGAGGATATCGGCATAGGCGGCGGTCCTATCCTCTCCGGAAGGGATGGAACGGGCCAGCATGATCTGTGAGTCAAGTAACGTCGAGGTGTAGCCGAACTCATTCTCCTTGGCCGCCAAAATCCCCGAAAGGAAGTCATCGGCCGAACGGTAACCGCCGGAGAAGCCCAGCAGGTGCAGTCCCTCGAAGTCCTTGGACTGCACGGTCTGCACATAGCCATCGGTCCATGCAATCGGTCGCGGCTTGATCCGGATCCCCACTGCGGCGAGATCCTCGGCGATCTGCGCGAAAGTGCGCTCAGGCAGCGGCAGGTAGTTGCGCGAAACCTGCAGCGGGTAGGCGAACTCAATCTGTTCACCCTCGTAACCCAATTCGGCCAGCAAGGTTTTGGCCTTCGTGGCGTCATGGTTAGGGGTTTCTTCGGGAGCCGGAATGCTCAGGGCAGAAGGCAACAGGGTGGAAGCATGCTTGGACCCCTGCAGGAACAGGTTCTCAGCCAGCGAGCTGCGGTTGACCGCATGGGCAATGGCCATGCGGAATTCGGGCTTGGCCAGCCACTTATTGCGCTGATTCATTCCGAGGTAGAGCACGGAGAAGGGATCGCGCTGGACAACCACCTTGGCATTGCGTACCAAGGTGCGCATGATATCCACCGAGACCATGTCGAAGCCGTCGATTTCATCGGCCAGCAGTGCTCCTTCGCGGTTATATGGCGAAGGAACAGCAGAGATCAGCGCGACCTCAGGATGCGCGGTGTTGTTGGACAGGCGTGGTTGATTCCAATAGTCCTTGAAGATCTCCAGACGCACCACATTGTTCTCATTGGAAACGAAAGTGTATGGCCCGGTACCTACCGGGTGGGTGGAAAGCGACTGGGCGGGGTTCTGCTCAGGGCCGCCGGTCAACGCGCTGGGCGCTGCAATGGCCATGCCCGGCAAGGTCAGCGCCTCGACCAGCCCTGGCAGCCGACGGCGCAGGGTCAGGGTGACCAGGTACTTGCCGGTTGCCTTGACGGATTCGAAATAGCTTGCGGAACCGGCTGTGGACTTGCCCTCGAAGAGCTTGGTGTCAAACTTCTTGGTCAGCTCTTCGAGCTGCTTGGTGCGCAGCTGCTGGGTGGCCAGTTCCTCTTCGCTTGCGTCGGCAGCGCTCTTGAACTCTTCTTCAAGTTCCTTGGCGGTTGGAAGCTTGGGGATATCGCTGTCGAAGTGGAAAACATTCGCAAAGCCCTGGCTGGATGCAGCGCGCAGTTGCGGCGACAAGTTTTCCCAGCGGTTGAAGTTTGCGACGACTGCGTCTGCGGTCAATTCGGTGCCGTCGTGGAAGAGCACGCCCTCGCGCAGGGTAAAGGTGTAGCGCAAGCCATCAGGGCTTTCGGTCCAGGCCTCGGCCAGTCCGGCTACGGCACCACCGGTATCCGGATCAATATCGACCAGCGTCTCGTACACCTGGCGGGTGATTCGGAAGGATTCGTTATCAGCCACGATCGCCGGATCGAGCTTGACCGGGGGAGCGGCTGCTGCCAAGCGCAGGGTGCGAGGAACGCGCTTCGCGCTGGCGGAGGGCGAAGCAGAACCAGCGGGCCCCGAATTGCCGGTGCAGGCGGTGAGCGCCAGTGCGGTAGTCGCCAATGTACCGGTCAGCAATGCGCGTCGTGATACGAGTTTCAATGGCAATTCGGGCACTGGGATGACTCATCTTCCTTCGGCAGGTGGTACTGCTTTGCGCAGGGAACTAGCAAGTACATATGCGCAAAGGTATTTATCAAAGATAGCGCACCACGGCCACGGCTCCGGGAGCCAAAACTCCCGGAGCCGTCAACTGTCGCTAAATTGTTAGCTGCGGTGCACGAGGTTCTCGCCGTCGTTGCCGGCTGCCCAGGCCTGCACCTGCTTATTGAGCAACTTCACCATGCGTGGGAAGAAAGCCTTGGTGTTGCCGCCGTTGTGGGGAATGACCAAGGCATTAGGGTGCTGCCACAATGGATGATCGGCCGGCAGCGGTTCTGGATCGAATACATCTGATGCCATGTTCAAACGCCCCGAAGCGACTTCTGCCACGATTGCCTCGGTATCCACAACCGGGCCGCGAGCGACGTTGACAACGGTTGCACCGTCAGGAAGCTTGGCCAGCAGTTCTGCGTCAACCAGATGATGGGTGGAATCATTGAGCGGCACGATCAGGATCAGCACTTCAATCTCCGCCGCTCGTGCTGCGAGGTCCGAAGTTGCGAAGACCTCGCCGTGCTCGTCGGTGCGGGCCGTAGAACCGAAGCGCAAAAGATTGACTTCGAAGGGCTCCAGGCGCTTGCGGATCTGTTCGCCGATGCCGCCAACGCCTACCAATGCCACCGTCCGATCAGCCAAGCCGGGCCACTGCTGGGGATTCCATCGGCCTTGTTGCTGGTCCCGGACCGCCTGCGGGAAGCCGCGCAAGGACGCGATGGCCAGGCCGATTGCCATCTCGGCGGTAGCTGCCGCGTGGACGCCGGCCGCGGTATTGATATTCGCACGATCGCCAATCAGGTCAACCATTCCGTCGAAGCCGGTGGTCTGCGTCTGGACTACCTGGACGTTCGGTGCCTTGCGGATGTTCTTCAGCGTCTGGGGATTGGACATATAAGGAAGGACGGCAATGTCTATTTCTTCCAGCGGGGTCTCGGGGGAGTTTTCCAAGTCCCAGAGCACAGCTTTGAGATTTTCTGGAATCGGACCGACGGCATCAATCAGATCTTGTGTCGGGAATGAAATCGTTCGTTGGGTGCTCATGGAAACACTGTACAAACCCCATCCGGGCTTTGGTAGTAACCCCTAGTCATGTCCTGTAATGAAGGTCACCGCAGAATACTGGCCGCCGAATTTGCGCTGAGGGAAATTGCTGGTAAAGTTTTATCTCGTTGCGAAAGCGCGAAGCCCAAAAAGCTTCTAGAACATCGCAGCGGGCGCCTCTAGCTCAATTGGCAGAGCAAATGACTCTTAATCATTAGGTTCCGGGTTCAAGTCCCGGGGGGCGCACGAACAATTTGTTCGGTTCACCAGACACCTTGTTTGCATAAATAAATACGCGCTTTTAGCTCAATTGGTAGAGCAAATGACTCTTAATCATTAGGTTCCGGGTTCGAGTCCCGGAGGGCGCACAATACAAAAGGTCAGGCTTCGGTCTGGCCTTTTTTGTTTGCACCTGGTTGATCCAGGTGCGTCTGACCCAAGAGCATCCCAGCCCATGCACTCCAAGAAGCCGGCCCTCTCCGGTGCCCGGAAGGGATTGCAGGAAAGGTCCAAGGCCACTCGCCGGGAATTGCCCAACTGCCGGTTGAACCTGCTGGCCACGCCGCGTGGCGGGGTCCCGAAAATCCTGATTGCTAGGTGCGTTCGGGGCACTATGAAGGTCGATGCCAAGGAGAAGTGCGGGTTGCGGGTGGCGACTCTTGAACATGCACCCGCGCTGCTAGAGGTAAAAAGCGACGGCTGGACCGGAAAGTTATTTGTGTTTTAGATTACTTTCAAGCCGCAAAAATAGTGATATTATGAATCTGACTTGGACTTTTATGTTTCAGGGTCGGGTACTGGCTGATTTTTGCTTTTGCGCCATTTCTGCCTATGATTGTCTACGTCGCAAAGACGAGTTCTGAAAAAGAACTAGTCAGGGCGAGGAAGCGCTTTTAGCTCAATTGGTAGAGCAAATGACTCTTAATCATTAGGTTCCGGGTTCGAGTCCCGGAGGGCGCACAGTAGATCCGATCTGATTCGTCAGGTCGGATTTTTTGTATACCGCAAAGAAAAGAGGATCAGCTCATGAGTACTTCCGAAAAGACTAACCGTCTGTCCATCGGTGACCAGGCCCCTGATTTCACCTTGCAGGACGCTGCTGGCAATTCCGTTGCCCTGGCCGATTACCGCGGCAAGAAGACCATCGTGTACTTCTACCCAGCCGCATCCACCCCCGGCTGCACGAAGCAGGCCTGCGACTTCCGCGATTCACTCGAATCCCTGCAATCCCTGGGTTACGCAGTTCTGGGCATTTCCCCGGACAAGACCGCCAAGCTCGAAAAGTTTGTCGCCAAGGAAGAATTGAACTTCCCGCTGATCTCCGATGAGGATCACGCGGTAGCTGAAGCCTACGGCGCCTGGGGGGAAAAGAAGAACTATGGCAAGGTCTACGAGGGGCTGATTCGCTCCACTATCGTGCTCGATGAAGAGGGCAAGGTTGCGCTGGCGCAGTACAACGTTCGCGCCACCGGCCACGTAGCCAAGCTGCGTCGTGACTTGGGCATTGATCCAAAGTAAACCCCTCCCTTGACTGATTTCATATCAGGCAAAACTTCCGCTACACTAAATGAGGTCGCCTTCGAGGAAACAGTGTTTCCGGTGTAGCGCTAGCGAGTATGGCGGAATTGGTAGACGCGCTGGATTTAGGTTCCAGTGTCTTCGGACGTGAGAGTTCAAGTCTCTCTACTCGCACCAAATGAACCCTGCGGTCTGATTCCATCGGCCGCAGGGTTTTTGCATGCATCCGCAAGCGGTTCACCAAGCGTAAGATCCAAATAGGCAACCGGCCGCGATCTGATGAGGAGAAGCACTATGGCAGCCAAGGAACTGCCCACCATGTATGGGCTTTCTGAATCCGATCCTGGCCAGGAGCTGATCAAGCGGGCAGGCATCGCCCCTGCCGACCTGGAGCAAATCGACCGCATCATGGCTGAAATGGGCCGGATGCGCCAGATCGAGCGCCGCATCATGCGCAGCTCCCAGCAGTTCATGAAGCTGAACGAAACCGACATGCGGGCGATCCGCAAGATGATCTCTGCCAAGCATGCGGGCCAATCCGTCACCCCGGGCGCGCTGAGCCAGTATCTGGGAATTTCCAGCGCGTCGGTAACCAAGATGATTGACCGCTTGGAAGCCCACGGGCATGTGCGGCGCACCAAGCATCCCACCGACCGTCGTTCGCAATGCGTCGAAGTCACCGAGGAAACCCACCTGGCGGCACGCGAGCAAGTGGGGCGGCACCATGCCAAGAGATTCGAAGTTGCCAACGCGATGAGCCCCGAAGAGCGGGACGTAGTGATCCGGTTCCTTGCCGGCACCTCCGACGCCCTGGAAAACAGCCTTGATGGGACGGTTACCGGCGAAGCGCAGTAGTTCCGGTGCCGTGCCGGATGCTCAGCTAGCCTCCTGCTTTTCCGCAGCGCGCGCGATGTTCTTGATGGTGGCCGGGAAAATGGCCCCATGGAACGGGTACACCGCCCACCAGTAGCAACGTCCTGCCAAGCCCCGCGGGAAGAACACCGCGCGCTGGATCAGTTCGGATCGACCGTCAGCACGCTTTTCGATGCGGTAATCCAGCCATGCCTGGCCCGGGGCCCGCATCTCCGCGCGCAAGCGCAGCAGGCTATTTTCCTCCAAGGCTTCCACGCGCCACCAGTCCACCACATCTCCCAGCGCCAGCGTGCTGTGCGAGCGCCGTCCGCGCCGCGACCCCACGCCTCCTGCCAGCTTGTCCATCAGTCCGCGCAGCTTCCACAGGGCGGGGAAGGCGAAATAAGTCGATTTCCCGCCAATTCGATGCAGCACGCTGAAGAGTTGCGCCTCGGTTGCGGCGGTGCTGATCCGGCGGATATCGGTGTAGGCCTTGCGCCCGGACCAATCCGGATCGGAGGGCAGCGGTTCGGCGGGTGCCGATATCGGCTGGGCGGTGGCCCAGCTGGTCTGCACCGCGTCGGCATCCATCTTCTCCAGCGCCAGCTGCACCGCCCGCGGATAGTCGCACAAGCCCTGGGCGGGAGGGGCGATCAGCTCATTGATCTCCCGCGAGCCCATTACGCAATCATGCTGCAGCGACTGCACCAGCGCGGAAGCCAGGGTGCGCGGCAACGGCGTCACCAGATTCACCCAGTGCGAAGCCAGCCGCGGGGTCAGCAGCGGCAACGGCCAGACCTTCGGTTCTCGCAGGCCCGCCACCTGAGCGTAGATCTTCATCAGCTGCGCGTAGCTGTAGGTGCCGGGGCCTCCGATGTCATAGGTTCCGTGCGCGGGCTGCGCCAGCTCGGCACAGGCCGCCAGGTAGTGCAGGGTGTCGCGGATGGCAATGGGCTGGACCTGGTTCAGTACCCAGCGCGGGGCCGGCATCACGGGCAGCACATCGCTCAGGTGCCTGACCATTTCGAAACTGGCCGAGCCGGAGCCGATCACCAGGCCCGCCTGGAGCACCAGGGTGTTGGCGGCCGCTGACAGGATCTGCCCCACGGCCACACGCGAAGCCAGGTGCTCGCTGAGTTCGCCTGCGGGATGCAATCCGGAAAGGTAGACCAGCTGGCTAACTCCCTGTTCGCGTGCGGCCTGCGCCATGACCTGCGCGCAGGCTTTCTCCTGGGTAGCGAAATCCCGGGTCCCGGACATCGAATGCACCAGGTAGTAGAGCAGGTCCGCGTCCTTGCAGAGCTTGGCCACGGCGTGCCGGTCCTGCAGGTCTCCCTCGATGATCTCGACTTGGCCCCGCCAAGGAATATCGCGCAAGCGCTGCGCATCACGGGTGAAAACCCTGACCTGGTGCCCGTTGCGCAAGAGCAGGGGCACCAGCCGTCCGCCGATATATCCGGTCGCTCCGGTAACTGCTATCAAGCTCATGGCGCTGGGACACCGCGCTTGCGCCATGCGATAACCACGGCTCCAAGCAGGAGCAGTGCTGCGCAGCCCAATCCGGCGTACCCGGCCAGTTCGGACTGGTTGCTGCCGGCCAGCCGGCTCACGCCGATCCAGGCCAGGCCCCAGGCGATGGCCAGGGCCGTGAAGATCCTGCCCGAGTAGGCGGTGATGCCCAGCCCGATTACCGCTGCCACCACCAGCAGTGCCACCGCCAATCCTGGTGCCCAGGATGCGTTCTGGCCAAAGCCCAGGGAGAGCAGCCATGCTGCGGTGTTGGCAATGCTGGCCACGCAGACCCAGCCCAGGTAGATGCCTAAGGTCAGCCACATGATCCAGTATTCGGTGCGCGAGGCAGGGGTACCTCCCATCATGATGGACAGCATCCAGGCCAGGCACCCGACGAGGATGAAGATCACCGCGACGCTGATCCCCAGCCAGCCCAGCTGGACCACGGTAATCCAGGCGGCGTTCAGCAATGCTGAAAGCAGCGCGGGAATGCGCAGCTTGGCGGCCCAGGATGAGCGGCGTCCGGCCGTGGTGAGCTGGAAGACTCCGTAGACGGCCAGCCCAGCGTAGATCACGCTCCAGATGGAGAAAGCTGGGCCGGCGGGGGCCAGCAGTGTTGAATCGGCGCTGAGATAGCCACCAGCTGCCTGCTGGACCGGAGTTCCGCCCAGGGCGCCGCTTCCAATGAACGAGACCGCAATGGCCAGGACCAGGGCAATCGCCGTGATCACCGGCAGCGTCCAGGATGTTGCGGCCGCGGGGGCTCGGTAGGGGAGGTTCGGGGAATCCGTGGAACTGCTCATCGTGTGCTCCTGCTGTCGGTGGAAAATTTTTCCCGCTTCGAGTCGACAAAACGAGATAGTTAAACCATGATGTATCTAGACAAGCTAAATATCAACTAGGCGAGAGAAATTATCATGGATTGTTCACGTCCGCTGATTGCCTCGGAACTATTTCGGGTGCTGCTCAAGCTCCAGCGGTCCTACGCCCTGTGCGAAGCGCGCTTGCGCCACCGGCTTGACCTGAACGATACAGATTTGCGTGCGGTGAACCTGCTGCGTTCCATGCAAACGCCCAGCTCCGGGGAACTGGCCCGCGAACTGGGGGTCTCATCGGCAGGAATCACCTCGGTCCTGGACCGGCTCGAAGCCCGCGGGGTGGTGGAAAGAAGGCACCACGCCGCAGACCGGCGGCGCACCCTGGTGGCCCCGGGACGCAACTTCCCGGTGTCCACCGGACCGGGACAGGTGCTGCTGCGCAATCTGCACAAGTTCTACGCGCAGCTGGACGAACCGGATCGCAGGAAACTGGGCGCCCTGCTCGAAGAAGTCCGGCGAGAGCTGGAGACGCGGGAAACCGGGACCGGCGAAGAGAACCAAGCAAACCCCACCAAATCCTTTCAGTAGGGAACCATGAGAATGCACACCACCACACACCAGGCCCCGCCGGCCACAGCGCCTGGCGCGCCAGCCGGGCACGGGCTCATCGATGCACCCACCCGACGCGCCATCAGCGATCGGCTGGAACTTTTGGCCATGCAGGCCCAGCGCCGCAGCGCCGCCTACTCCGAGCAGACTGCGCTGCTCTGGTCCCGGATCGCCGAGAGGCTGGCTACCGGCAAGCTCATGCGCCCGGGCCTGGTGATGCTCGGCTACCGGGCCTTCGGCGGACGCAATGAGCCCCGCGCCATCGACCTGGGCTGCGCCTTCGAGCTGCTGCACGCCGCCCTGCTGATCCACGACGACGTGGTGGACCGCGACTTCGTGCGCCGCGGGGAGAAGACGATCTCAGCGCTCTACCGCGACCACGCAATCGCCAGTGGCCGGAACCCGGCCGATGCCGAGCATGCGGGCAATTCCGTGGGCATCATCGCCGGGGACCTGCTGATCAGCGAGGCGATCAAGCTCGCTGCCAGGGCCGCGGCCGGAAGCGACAGCGAAGCCGGCGTGGAACAGGCCTTCTTCCAAGCCATCGAGCAGGCAGGGGCCGGAGAACTCGAGGACCTGCTCTACTCGCTGGGCTCGGCTCCCGCCACCACCAGCCAGGTGCTGCGCATGGAGCAGATGAAAACCGCAGCCTACTCCTTCCAGCTGCCGCTGCAGGCAGGGGCGCTGCTGGCCGGGGCGCACCCCGGGCAGGCCGAGGCCCTCGGTGCGGTGGGCTGCCAGCTCGGAGTGGCCTACCAGATCATCGATGATGTGCTGGGCACCTTCGGGGACCCGGCACGCACCGGCAAGCCGGTGGAATCGGACTTGCGCGAATTCAAGAGCACCATCTTGCTGGCCCTGGCCAGCGAGCAACCCGAATTCGCCGCGCTGCTCACCGGATTCCGCGAAGGAAAAGTGGATGCCGGCCGGATCCGCCAAGAGCTGGCCACGCAGGGTGCCGAGCGCTTCGCCCGGCAGCTGGCCCAGCAGCTGTGCTCGCGGGCCACCGGCTCCGCGGCCTTCCTGGATCTGCCCGAAGAAGCTAGAACGCTGCTGCGCGAATGCACCGGCCTGATCCTGGATCGAAGCAGCTGAACGCCATGAAATGCGAAAATT
The DNA here is from genome assembly GCF_050701915.1 of Glutamicibacter sp. Lineage (NCBI taxonomy): Bacteria > Bacillati > Actinomycetota > Actinomycetes > Micrococcales > Micrococcaceae > Glutamicibacter > Glutamicibacter sp. Next base: position 19,152 of record NZ_JBOGEG010000046.1, read on the forward strand.
CCCCCAACAGCACCGCAGGCAACGCCGCCTTGGAGCACTACTCGCGCGCCGCCCAGCGCAGCGCAAGAGTGGTGCTGGGCGAATACTCCACGTCATTCTCGCTGGCCTGCAGGCTGCTGGATGCCGCCAGCGCCAGGCACATCGCCAATATCTATGCGCTGGTGCGCCTGGCCGATGAAATCGTGGACGGGGTGGCCTGCCAGGCCGGCCTGGACAACCAGGCCATCGGCGCGTGCCTGAACGAGCTGGAAGCAGAAACCCTGCGCGCAATGGATCGCGGGTACAGCACCAACATGGTGGTCCACGCTTTCGCCATTTCCGCCCGGGCCACCGGCATCCAAGCGGAGCTCACCGCCCCGTTCTTCGCCTCCATGCGCGCGGACCTGGGCACCGGGCAGCATGATGCGCGCAGCTTGCAGGACTACATCTACGGCTCGGCCGAAGTCATCGGGCTGATGTGCCTGCAGGTCTTCCAGGCGATGCCCGCCGCGCCGCAATTGAGCCGCGCCGAGGCGCAGCGCGCCAAGCAAGCCGCCCGCAGCCTGGGTGCGGCCTTCCAGAAGGTCAACTTCCTGCGCGACCTGGCAGAAGACAGCCAAGACCTGGGCCGGAGCTACTTTCCCGGACTGGACCCGGCAGGATTCGATGAGCACGGCAAGGCGCTGCTGGTTGCGCAGATCGAGCAGGACCTGGCCCGGGCCCGCGCCGGCCTGCCCTACCTCGCCCCGTCCGCTGCCCGAGCGGTCCGTCTGGCCCACGACCTGTTCCGCGAACTCAATTCCCAGCTGGACAAGGCCCCGGCCTCCCAGCTGCTGCGCACCCGCATCTCGGTCTCCGCCCCGCGCAAGGCGATGATCGCCGCCCGCGTGCTGCTGGGCACCCGGGGCACCACGCACCGCAAGCCAAGAATGGAAGTAGCAAGCAGATGAACCACGAAGACCGAGAAGTCGTAGTCATCGGGGGCGGATTCTCCGGCCTGGCCAGCGCCGGCCTGCTCGCCGCCCGGGGCTGCAAGGTCACCTTGATCGAGCAGCAGCCGCATCCAGGCGGACGCTCCGGGCGCCTCGAGCGCGAAGGGTTCCGTTTCGATACCGGCCCCTCCTGGTACCTGATGCCCGAGGTCTTCGAGCACTGGTTCAGGCTCATGGGCACCAGCGCCAGCGAACAGCTTCAGTTGCGCGAACTGGCCACCGGCTACCGCACCTTCTTCCAGGACCGCGAAGATCCCGTGGACGTCGGAACCGGCGCCGCTGCCAGCGCCCTTTTCGAAGCCCTGGAACCGGGAAGCGCGCCAGCCTTGGGGCGGTATTTGCGCACCGCGAAGGAGGGTTATGAATTGGCGTTGGAGCATTTCCTCTATGACGATTTCAGTTCGCTCAAATCCCTGCTGAACCCCGGGATCCTGCGCCGCGCCCCGCAACTGGCCAAGCTGCTGGCCTCCAGCCTCCAAGGCCATGTGGCACGGCGCTTTTCCAGCGATGAAATCCGCCAGCTGCTCGGATACCCGGCGGTGTTCCTGGGATCCAGCCCGAGCCGCACCCCTGCGCTCTACCAGCTGATGAGCCACCTGGACCTCACCGACGGGGTGAAATACCCGATGGGAGGCTTCGCTGCCGTCGCCGATGCCATGGCTGAACTGGCCCGAAATCACGGCGCGGCCATCCATCTCTCAGCCACCGCAACGGCCATCGAAACCGGCGCAGGAAAAAATCCCCGGGTCAGCGCAGTGCGCTGGGTTGACGCGCACGGCAGGCAGCAGCGCACCCGGGCTACCGCGGTGATCGGAGCCGCCGATGTCCGCCACCTGGACGGCGAGCTGCTGCCCGAACCGCTGCAGACCCATACCGCCAAGAGCTTCCAGCGCCGGGATCCTGGGCCCAGCGCGGTGCTGCTCTGCCTGGGGATCAGGGGCAAGCTGCCGCAGCTGGAGCACCACAACTTGCTGTTCACCACCGACTGGAAAGAGAATTTTTCGCGGATTCGCCAGGGCCGGAAGCTGCAGGCGGAAACCAGCATCTATGTCTGCAAGCCCAGTGCCACCGACCCGTCGGTGGCACCGGCGGACTGCGAGAACCTGTTCATCCTGGTTCCGGCTCCGGCGGTGCCCGAATGGGGGATTGGCGCAGCGGACGGGCTAGGAGAAGCCGCGGTGGAAGCGGTGGCCGAGGCGGCCATCGACCAGCTGGCCAAATGGGCCGGCATCGAGGATCTTCGCGAGCGGATTGCGGTGCGCCAGAGCATCGGCCCGGGGGACTTCGCCCAGCAGTACGGCGCCTTCAGGGGCGGTGCGCTGGGCCTGGCCCATACCCTGGGGCAAAGCGCCATGCTGCGCCCGGGCAACCGCAGCGCCAAGGTGGGCGGGCTGCACTATGCCGGAAGCACCGTGCGCCCTGGAATCGGCGTGCCGATGTGCCTGATCAGCGGGGAACTGGCCGCCAAAGCGGTGCTCGGGATCAAGGCCGCAGGTCCCATGGCCGAAAGCCGCGCCGCCACCTCGCGGCAGGAGGCGGGAGCATGATCTACCTGGGCATCTTGCTGGTTTTGCTGGCCTGCATGGGATTGCTGGATGCGAAGGGAAAGCTCTTCCTCTTCCGCCATCCGGTGCGCGGATTCCTGGCACTGGGGCTGGGCACCGGATTTTTCGTGCTCTGGGATGTGCTGGCGATCCGGCAGGGCATCTTCCTGCACAAGGAGTCGGAACTCATGACCGGAATCATGGTGAGCGAGCAGTTTCCCTTGGAAGAAGTCTTCTTCCTGGTCTTCCTGTGCTACTGCGCCATGATCGCCTTCACCGGGCTGCCGGTGCTGGCCGGCATGCTGCAAAGCCGGGGCCGGAATGCGGCCGAGCGCAAGCAGGGGGAGAATCATGTTTCTTGACTTGAGCCTCTGCTTCCTGGTGGCGGCCATGGCCGTCTTCGCCGCCGGGATGGCCGCCAGCAAGCAGCGCCTGCGCTCGGTCGCCAAGCCGCTGGGCGCCGCCATGGCCCTGATGCTTGTGCTCACCGCGATCTTCGACAACCTGATGATCTACGCCGGGCTTTTCGGCTACGGCAGCGGCGCGCTGTCCGGGGTGCACATCGGACTGGCCCCGATTGAAGACTTCTTCTACGCCGCCTGCGCGGTCTTCCTGCTCCCCGGGCTGTGGTGGCTGCTCGGGGCCCGCAGCGCGGCAGGAACCGCTGGCTCCGGTACTGGACGCACCAGCAGAAAGGACGCTTCATGATCCGCGGAATCGTGGCGAGCTCACGCCCCATCTCCTGGGTGAATACCGCCTACCCCTTTGCCGCCGCCTATCTGCTGGCCGGCGGCGGGATCGATTGGCGCTTGGTCCTCGGCACGGTGTTCTTCCTCTTTCCTTACAATCTGCTGATGTACGGCGTCAACGATGTCTTCGACTACGAATCGGACCTGCGCAATCCGCGCAAGGGCGGAATCGAGGGCGCGCTGCTGTCCAGGCAGAGCCATAAGGCGCTGCTCATCGCCTGCGTACTGTGCGCCGCTCCGTTCCTCGCGGTGCTCGCGGCAGCCGGGGATGGCGCAGCCAACCTCGTTTTGGCCGTGTCCATCCTTGCCGTGCTGGCCTACTCCGCACCGCGGCTGCGTTTCAAGGAAAGGCCCGGGCTGGACTCGCTGACCAGCGCGGTGCACTTTGTCTCGCCGGCGGTCTACGGGTGGGTGCTGGCTGGTGCCAGCGTGCAGCCCGAGCAGTGGCTGGTCTTCGGCGCGTTCCTGATCTGGGGGATGGCCAGCCATGCCCTGGGCGCAATCCAGGATATTGTTCCCGATCGCCAAGGCGGTCTTTCCTCGATCGCCACCTTCTTGTCGGCCCGCACGACCATCTACCTGGTCTTGGCTGCGTACCTGCTGGCCGGAGCGCTCCTGGCGGTGGGCCTTTCGGGCATTGGCCGTTGGGCGTCGGTGCTGGCCCTTGCCTATGTGCTCAACGTCCTACCCCATCTTGGAATCAGCGATGCAAGCTCGGGTACGGTTAATCGAGGATGGAAGAGATTCTTGTGGATCAACTACCTGTGCGGCTTCCTGCTGACCATGCTCCTGATCTTTTCGGCACTTTTCACCTACTAGACCCAGATGGGGATTCAAGGAATTCAATGGACGTCATTTTGCTTTCGGAGGAAGGCCAGCCAATTGGCACGCGCCCGAAAGAATTGGTTCACACCACGGATACCGTGCTGCACCAGGCATTCTCCTGCCACGTGCGAAATCAGGCCGGCCAGGTGCTGGTGACGCGTCGCGCCCTGTCCAAGGTGACCTGGCCAGGGGTTTGGACAAACTCCTTCTGCGGGCATCCCCAGCCCGGTGAAAGCTTCGAAGAAGCCATCACACGCCACGCGGCCCACGAGCTCGGCTTCAAGGTCAGCCGAATCGAATCGGCGCTGCCGGACTTCCGGTATCGCGCCGTGGATGCCTCGGGCATTGTGGAAAACGAAATCTGCCCGGTCTTCACCGCCATTATCGACAGCGAGATCTCTGCAAACCCGGATGAAGTCATGGACTACTGCTGGGTGGATCCGGCGAAACTCGGCGAAGCACTGCGGGTGACCCCGTGGGCCTTCAGCCCGTGGCTGGTGATGCAGGCTGCAGGGATCTCCCTGTATCAGGCCAAGCAAGGCTGAACCCGGGCCCGCCGCTGGCGTGGAAGCCCAGGCTGGCTGTTGCCTGTGGACATGCCCCGGTAATTGGCTAAGCTCAAATGCATGGTGCAACAAGTAATTTCTGCCGGTATCCAACGGCACTGCTCGGCCAGGGATGCCTTACGCAGGGCCAGCGTGGTGGCCGGTGGCCTGATCCTGGCTTCATGCCTGGCAAGCTGTGCCCCGCTTCAGTTCGAAGCATCCCCGCAAATTCCGGGCGTTGGTGCACAGATCGCGGCGTTGCCGAAGTATGCGGACAACCTTCAAGAAGTCGAAGGGCGGCAACAATGGGCGGATCAGAAAATCTTCCAGTACCTCAATGGCCAGGGCGCCGCCGGCTTCCATTCATTCGCTGAAGATTCCATCCAGTACGCCACCGTGGGTTGGCTCTCTCCGGTCCAGGGCGTGCTCGCCATTGTCGTGGACGGCAGTGATTGGATAGCAGATGGCAGTGCTGGCGGCTATGCCGAACGGGTCATTACCTCCGTCGGCTACGAATCAATCGAATTGGACCGGGTCGAGATTCTCACGGTGGAAGGGCAGCTGCTCGCCTCCGACTACCGGGGGAATCATCCTGGGTCGCTTTGAGCGAAAAGGCCATCTCACCGCGTAGCTCGCAATGGAGCTAGATGAGTAAGTCCTAAACTACTCCAACACAAAAGACCTCCTGAAGCAGATCAAAAAATCTGGTCAGGAGGCCTTTTAACGTTTGACGGAGAGTGTTAAGAATTATGGTGTGAACAAAAACCTGA
>NZ_JBOGEG010000047.1:0-22923 GCF_050701915.1 Glutamicibacter sp.
CCCAGGGGCAATTCCTGTCTTCAATTGGTTCCGGTACCCGGGGCCTCCACGTGCTCGGCAATGCGCCTGGCGGTCAACGGCCGGGTTTCGAAGGTCCGCAAATTGCCTGCCGCGGCCTGCTGAAGCACCTGCTGTGCGAAGACGGCAGGGTTGGCCACATCCAGGTGGGTCAGGTTCTCCGGGGCGTACTGCCACCACTGCGATTCCTGGAGGGCTTGGATGGTCGGCGCGTCGAAACGGTCGCGGATCTTCTTGGCCGGCAGGCCTCCGACCACGGTGAAGGGCTCAACATCGCTGGTTACTACCGAATTCGAGGCAATGACCGCGCCGTCGCCTATCGTGACCCCATGGCCCAGGGTTACCTTTTCGCCAATCCACACATCGTTGCCGATGGCGATCCTCCCCGGCTTGTAGCTGAACTGGGCGGCATCGAGCTCGACGCCGTGGTCAGCCGAGTAGGTGCGCATCAGCAGCCGCTGGTTGTAGAACACCGGGCTGGTTGACGCCCACTCCAGGGGGTGCTTGGCTCCCATCACCGTCATGCCCTTGGCAATCGAGGTGAACCGCCCAACGCTGATGGCCTTGCTGAGCTTTGAATGCGTATAGGAGAACGCGCCCATGCGCGGAAGGGCTGTTCCGCTGGTTCCCCAGAAGGTGGTGTAGGGATCCAGTGCGAGATCATCCTCGTAGCTGATCCATGCCTCGGGGTTGTAGGTGCTTCCGGTATTCTCGAAATCCTTCATGCCCGGAACCGTCATGAGGATCCGGTGGCTTTTGAGCAGCGGTCGCAGTTGGGACATCTGAATTCGCATGCGATCGAGTTTAGGGAACCGGACTTGGAGAACCTTCAATAAGCCCCGAGCGCGTGCTGGATGCCACCTGCTGCTCGGCTACTGATTGGGGCGGAAGGAGAGGTTCTTTTGCGTTGTGAAGTACGGCAGGATCTTGGATTCGGGCAGCCCCAGGCGCTTCATTTCCATGGCCTTGCCGATGCGCAGGCGCAGGTTCACGTCTACCGCTGCATCCTGGTCCTGGGTCTCGCCCAAGAGCCGGGGTTCCAAATCGAAGACCGCCAGCTGTTCATCGACGCTGGTGCTGGCCACGGCTGCGATTTCTTCCTTGCTGTCCCGATTGACGAAGACCAGCTCGAAGGTTGCTGGACCGCGCAGGTCTTCGGGTTGCGCGCGATGCTCCACGCGAACCTGCAAGCCCTGGCCGTCGGGGAAATCGACGCCTCGCAGCCTGGCTTCGAAATGCGGGACGCGGTTCTTCGCGCCAAGTTTCTTGAGCATCTTCGCTATAGACATGGTTTCTTCCCAAAGTGAGACTAGGTCACGAGCTTGGTACTCGCTGGCAAAAGTGCGGGCATGCTGCGACATCCGGGCAGCCAGGGCGGGATCGTCCATGAGCTGCTGCACCCGGTCAGCCATGGCCTGGATATCGCCATGGCGGATCAGGAAGCCGTTATGCCCATCGGTGATGCTGTCGGCTGGGCCGAAGTTGATGTCGAAGGACACCGGGATGCATCCCTGGGCCTGGGCCTCAAGGATGACCAGGGCTTGGCCCTCATTGGTCGAGGTGAATAATTGCGCCGTGCAAGAGGCGAAGTGGCGGGGGAGCTGATCGGAGTAGCCGTGGAAGATGACCGACTCGCGCAAGCCCAGCTCGACGGCTCGTTCCGCTAGCGCCGCGTATTCGCTGCCCTCGCCCACAATGTGCAGGGTTGGCTGCTTGCCGCGAAGGGCCAGTTCGTGGATGACATCCAGTGCAGCGGACACGTTCTTGTTGGGGGTCAGCGAGCCGGCAACGATGAGGTCGGTCGAGCTGCGTGCCGGCACCGGCGGTTGCACGATTGAAGGCGTCAGCGGGTTGGGAATGACGAATGCCGAGTCGGCTTCGCCGAAGCGATCGACATAGGCCTGGCGCTGCGCCAGGGTCAGGAAGACAAAAGCATCCCAGTTGGCGCGTTCCTGGATGATGGGATCGTGGCCCTTGGAGAGCTTGCCGCTGGCAAGGTCCTGCCCCCTGGCCACATGGATGCTGTGGAACGCGAACACCTTGGGCACATGCACCGGTTTCCAGGAAGCGAGCATTGCCGCGGTGTACTTGCTGTCAATGACCACCAGTGAATTCGGGTGGTCGACGATCTGCGAAAGCCAGTGGCGGTAGAAAGCCGCCGCGCTGGGAAAACGCGCCACCAGGGTTCCGCTGCGGTCATAAGCCTCAACGATACGGCGGGCCTTCCCGTCATGGAACTTCATATCGGCCAGGAAAGCCGTGCCATCGCTGCGGAAGTACGTGGTCTTCTTGACCTCGTCTTCGGGGCCCGCGACGCTGTGCTCGCAGAATAAGGGGGCGTTCTGCCCAGGGTGGTGGATGGACTCGCTTACCGTGAAGTCCAGGAAGCCGGGTTCGGCCTTCCGCTCGGGGATGCTGCCCTGCGGCTGCAGGTCATGGTTCGCCAGGTGCAGGTAGGGATTGAGCACCCGGACCTTGGGCGAAAGCTTGCCGCGTTCCACAAGTTCTTCGGCGATCTGCGGGATCTGCGCATTGGGGGCGAAGGTGATCACCGCGGCAGAACCATGCCGCTGGGCGAAAGCGGCAGCGCGCTGGGTGCAGACGGTGGTCATCCCGCCGAATTCGCGCTCAAGCTTCCACGTCACCATATAGGCGTCCAGATGCTGTTCCTTGAAATCCACTGTGAATGATCCTTAGTTTGACCACGGGAAAGTTAATTTCGCGCGAGGATATGCAGTTCCTCGCGCCAAAGTCCAGATTACGGGGTGAAACTAGGCGGGCGCTGAGAAGGCACCGTCGTGTCGGTCTCAATTGCCGCATCTGCGCAGCATGGGAAAGTGTCGGATCTTGCCGTTGGCTGCCGTGGTCGGCGTTTGCCGGGAATCAAGGCATCCATAGCCTACGAGGTGGACGTAAGCGGTTCGCTATCGGCCGTACATGGCCCAGTGCTGATGGCACCTTAAGCATCCCAGTCTCAGCAGCCGACTGCAGGCGCAAGAGTACGCGGTGCGAGGCGGAAGAGGATCTTCTGCGCAGGTACTTGTTTCCTGCCATGCGGCTTCCCAAGTTCTCAGCCGAGCCCCTGCGTAGAACGGGGCAATCTGCGAAGAGGCGAGGGTAGTCTGCTGGCGCTATGACGTGCATTGGCCGGCACGGTTCCGCCGGTAATCGGATTGGCGCTGTGCTCCCCGTCAAGGATGCTTCCTATTTCGACCGCTGCACCGGCTTCTGCCGTGACGGAATAAATGCCACCGATCGTGGTTGAATGACTATCACACTTGCGACAAGTATCTGTTACTTTTCTGGGGAATCCGTGCTCTAGGTGGCGGCGAATTTATTTATTCGGAACAGGTCCTAACGCGTTGCATGTCCAGGTAGAAAAGCGTCAGCGCGTACCGGACAGCCGGTTCGTGATCATCTTGGCCGTACGTACGAGGCTCTTACCGAAATCATTAAAATGTGATTCGGTGATTCTGCTTGTGGGGCCAGAGATTGAGACGCTTCCAATGGGTGTCCCCGAGTGATCGCAGATGGCTGCGCCCAATGATGTGATGCCCTCGCTACGTCCGTCCACGTTTATTGAGTAACCACGCTCGCGAATGGCTTGAAGTTCATCTCTGATCTTCGCAGGAGAGGTCAACGAGCGGGCGGTTCGGGCATCAAGTGGGCCAGACAGATAGTCGTCGACAAATTCGGGGTTTGACGCTGCGAGGAAAGCCAGTCCAGTTCCGGACGCATGCATTTGCAGAGTGGTGCCCAGCGCCAGGAATGCGCGAAGGGTATGCGAAGAATCTAAGCGCTCAACGACCACCATGTTGCGGCCATCTGGAACGCAGAGGTGAATTGTTTCTGAGGATTCTTCCTGTAGCGCGCTCATGGGAGCGATCGCCAAATCGCGAATGTTTTGCCGCATCCCAGTCCTGGCTGCGACTGCGTACGCGTGGTAGGTCAGGGACCAATGAGCGGCCGGCGCTTCACCTTGTTCGACCCATCCAAGCTCTTCCAAGGTCCTTAAAGCGCGTAGAACAGTTGCTTTCGGTTGTTCAAGTGTCCTAGCCAGATCAGATAAACCCACTGGCTGCAGGGTGGAAATCGCTTCGATGACGTGAATGGCGTTCACCACGCTTTGTGTGCTCATAAAAGCAGTCTAGAAGATTCGTTGACCGACCCAAAAATGTGAGCTAGCCTACAGGTAGCCAAAAATGAACCACTGGTTCACCCAATGAACCAATAGTTAATATTTTGAAGGAGGGTTTGCTATGGCAGCGCAAGTCATTGCACTCGCATTGTTCGTTTTAGTCTTCGCGGTGGCGACGTTGAGAAAAGTGCATCTAGGCGTCATTATGTTTGCATCGGCAGCGGGGGTTGGAATCTGGCTGGCAAATATGCCACTCAAAGATGTGATTTCGGGATTCCCCGTCTCAATTTTAGTTTTGCTTGTTGGCGTCACGTATTTCTTTGCTATCGCTCAAGTCAATGGCACCGTAGACCAGATTATTGAGCGTGCTGTGCTTCGTGTTGGCGATCGTGCTGCCTTGCTGCCGTTCGTATTCTTCGCATTGACTGCCGGTATCTCTGCAATGGGTTCCCCATTGGCCGGGCTAGTGATGACACCAATTGGCATGCCGCTGGCAAAGAAGTATGGGATTGACCGACTGCTGATGGGACTTGCCATAGGGTGTGGCCTGAGCGCCGGCGGGTTTGCACCGACTAGCCTCTTTGGAATCGTCACATACGGAACCGCGCATGCGGTGGATATCGATCTGAATCCACTGGTTCTGTTCGGTGTTGCTTTGGTAGCCAACTTTGTCCTATTGGTTGCCGCATTCTTCATGTTTGGTGGACTGAAACTTCTCCGTTCGAAGCGAACTGGTGAATTTGGTTCGAATCACAAGCCGAATTTTGCCCGATCCGCCGGCCTGCCCGAGCATCCATTTGAGCGCGATGGCATGACCAACCGTAGCGGTTTGATAGCGCAGAAGGTCAAGGAACGTATCGACGAAGCAGTCGCCCCAACTTCCTCTGCTCTAGCCCCATTCACCTTGATCCAGAAAGTCACGATCCTGTGCATGCTGGGCCTTGTTGCTAGCGTCATCTCACTGGCGATCGTTGGACAGGATCCAGATATCGGTGTTCTCTGCTTCGTCTTCGCAAGCATTATGACGCTGGTGGATCCAACGACCGGTAAGGGGTCAGTTTCCAAGATCGACTGGTCCACGGTTTTGATGGTCGGCGGCATTATTACCTTCGTGGGTGTACTGCAGGAAATGGGTGCGGTCGACCTGCTAGGGCAGGCCGCTAGCCAGGTTGGCACACCGCTGCTCGCCGCGCTTTTCATCTGCTTCATTGGAGGTCTAATTTCGGCCTTCGCCTCCACCACTGGCATGCTCGCAGCCTTGGTCCCCCTCGCAATCCCTCTGGTGGCCAACGGAGACATTACAGGCTGGGCCGTAATAGCCGCGCTGGGCGTCTGCTCGTCGATCGTTGACGTATCTCCGTTCTCCACCGTCGGTGCAACGCTGGTGGCCACTGTTGACGAGGATGAACGTCCCCGAATGAGTAAGTTGCTGACCCGTTGGGGAATGTCCATGGTCGTGGTTGGGCCGATCGGACTTATCAGTGTTCTCGTCGTTCCGACAATGTTCTAGCTAGCAAAAGGAGAATCACATGCTGCCATTAGAAGGTTTCACTGTTATTGATCTCAGTCGCGCATTGGCTGGACCATACTGCACTACAATGCTTGCAGATTTCGGAGCCAATGTAATCAAGGTTGAGAGCTGTGCCGGGGGAGATCCCTCGCGAAGCTGGCCACCCTTCGATCATGATGGTCGAAGCCTGTACTACGACTCGGTGAACCGCAACAAGCGCTCGTTGACTGTTGACTTCTACAGCGAGGAAGGGACAGAAACTCTCGAACATTTATTGGCTCAGGCAGACGTCCTGGTGGAGAACTTCAAATTTGGGACTCTAGCGGCCATGGGATTCGGTCCAGCCAGATTATCCGAGCTCAATCCAGGTCTGCTCCACGTGGCCATCAACGCCTACGGAGAAACTGGACCGCTGCACAATTTGCCAGGGCTCGATCAGGTGATTCAGGCGGCCAGCGGCTTGACCTCGGTTACCGGTCCTGCCGGTGGGCCGGGGTACCGTGTCGGTCTGCCTATTATCGACATCGTCTCAGGCATGAATGCGGCCTTCGGCGTGGTGACTGCTCTGCTTGGCAAGGCGCGCGGTGTTGCCACTGAGAAGGTTTCTACCTCCCTGTTTGAATCGGCGCTGGCCCTATCTGTATTTCAAGGGCAGCAGGCCATTTCAATGGGCGAGGTGCCAGTGGCGCAAGGCAATAGCCATCCGTCGATCGCTCCATATGGTGCTTACGAAACGTCTACCGAGTCGTTAGTCGTCGCGGTCTCCACCACCAAGCATTGGCTAGCCTTTGTAGAGATCCTGAATTGCAGGGAGTGGGTTCAGGACGATCGATTTGCCACAAGTGCTGCGCGGGCAAGGAACCGCGACGCTTTAGATGAAGCCATCACCGCAGCTTTGTCTGCCAAGTCAGCTGAAGAATGGATTGTCGCCTTTAGGTCATCGGGGATCCCGAGCGGACCAATTAATAACTACAAACAGGCATTCGACTCTGAGCAGGCCAAGGCGTTGGGAATCATCCAAACTGCCCTGCGCTCCGATGGTAGCAGCATATCCGTGGTTCGCAGCCCGCTTAGTAGGGATGGGGAGCTAGCCGCTGTGCGTATGGCGGCACCTGATCTAGGTGAGCACACTGATGAGATCCTTCATGAAATGGGGATTGCGCAGAAAATGCTGGTCGCGGCCGGCGCAAAGAAAGCCGAAGAGCTGCGATGACACACGCAAAAGTTGACAGGACTGTGAACACCCCTGGTCGGATTAGGGTTCGTCGGGACTCAGGAGTATCGACTCTGCTCATCTCGAATCCGAAGCGGCGGAATGCGCTTGACCAAACGATGTGCATCGAACTTGAAGAGCTCATGCTCGAACTTGATCGCGATCCACAGACTACAGTGATAGTTCTGCGCGGCGAAGGCAAGGATTTCTCTGCTGGGGCGGCGCTCAACGATCTGGAGTCTGTGCTTTTCGCAGACGTCGGCAACGGCGAAACGATAGATTATTTGTCGCGTGCAGATGCGGCAATCAGGGCAGCGCGTAAGCCGACGATCGCTCTGGTTCGTGGTGTGTGCATGGGGGGTGGTTGGCAGATCGCTGCGGCCTGCGACATATTATTGGCTGCCGATGATTGCCGTATCGCCATCACGCCAGCAAAACTGGGGATTCTCTATCCTCGTCCAGGCCTGGAACGTTTGGTGGATCGGGTGGGTGCCGACCGCGCAAAATTCTTGCTCTACTCGGGCGTCGAAGTCTCGCCCCTAAAGGCTGAAGCCTGGGGGTTGGTCAGTGAGCTGATTGAAGCTGACCTGTTCGAAGCCCAAGTGCGGGAATATTGCACGACAGTTGCCGCCCGTTCGCAATTCGCGGTGACGAGTATGGGGCATCTCGTCGACCAGTTGCATGCGCATGATGTCGACCAGCAATGGGCGCAGTTGTGGGCTGAGTTCCAAACCCATGAAGATCTAGCCCATGGGCGAGCCTCATTCTTGGCAGGGCAGAAACCGGTTTTCTCATGGCGACTAGACTGAGCGAAGCCAAGCGCCTGAGCGGTGCAAATGTGTTCGGGCAATCGAATGTGTGTAATTCGCCGAAAGCCTTGGAAGAATCGCTGAGAAAGCTCCGTCTCTTGCCCTTCGGGGCGAAACTTCCTATGGTTCAGGTTATGGGGTACTCTCCCCACACTTGTTGGAGGCGTACCGCGTCTCCGGTAAAGGACGGCACGTTATGTCGAGCAAATCCCCACGTAAGGGCGAAGCGAAAAAACCAGGCAAGAGCATCAAGGAGAAGCGCGCTGAGAAGCGGCTGAAGCACGCGGAGGGTGCTGATGATCCGGTGCGCAAGGCTGCCAGATAACCACTGATTGGATGCGGCTCCCATGTTGAGGGCCGGTAAATGAATCGAGTCCCTGCCTACGGCGAATGACGCCGAGCAGGGACTCGAATATTTTAATAGCTGAATTGCCGGGCGCCGCTTATGGCAGCTGCGGGTCGACCTCGAAGTGCTCGGCCACCTGGGTGATGACCTCATTGGCGCCCTGCAGCGAAACCGAGGAGAGGAAGATCGAGTCGTCAACCTGCATGACCTCGCCTTCCAGCTTCTCCCACAATGGGTTGGAAGTGAACTTGTCTTCCTGGGCGCGCGAAGCGTCACCCTCGGCCCCTTCCGGGGCCCAGGTGGACTGGAAGATCACTTCGGCGTCGGCCTTGAGGATCTCCTCCGGCGACAGCGGAACGAAGATCGACTCGGTGGTATCCGGGGCGTCCTTCGGGCGCGGGATGCCCATGTCCACCATGATCTCGCCGATGAACGAATCGGTGGCGTACAGGCGCGCGGTGTCCTCGCCGGCGAAGCGCAGCAGCGAGTAAGTGGTCGCGGGCTTCTTCGCCAGGATTTCCTTGCCCACCGCCGCGGCGCGGGCCTCATAGTCGGCCACCGCCTGCTGCGCCTGCTCCTGCTTGCCCAGGGCCTCGCCCAGCAGCACCACGTTTTCCTTCCAGGTCGGTCCGGTGGACTCGGAGAAGATGGTCGGGGCGATCTTGTTCAGCTGGTCGTACATGGCGCCCTGGCGCACGTCGGCGGAGATGATCACGTCCGGCTCGGTGGCCAGCAGCTTTTCCAGATCCGGCTCGGTGATGGTGCCGACGTTCACTGCCTCATCGGTCAACTCGGTGATGTCGCCGAGGTACTCGGGGAAGGGGTTGTTGCCCTTGCGGTATTCGGTGTAGGCCACCAGCTCGGCTCCCAGCAGCATGGTTGCATCCACATAGGAAGGGTCCAACGCGGCTACGCGCAGCGGGCGCTCGGCCAGCTCGGTGGTGCCGCGGAAGTGCTTGATGGCCGCAGGGAAGCTGGCGTCGGCTTCCGCGGTGGCGGCGGTTTCTGCCGGTTCGGTGCTTGGGGCCGAGCTTGCGCAGGAGGACAGGGCCAGTGCGGCCGCGGCCAAGGCGGCGCTCAGGGCGAGGATGCGGGGAGTGTGCATGCGAGTGCTTTCCGTGAAGACGATTTACTAATTCGCGCATGATGTATTTTTGCTTGCCCCATTTAGGTAAGGGTAAGCTTGGTGCGCGAGAAGAACAGTAGCATGGATCCGGTCCCTCCGGTCAAGGTCCTGCGACATAATTGATTCGCATATCCCGAACGCCCCCACCGCGCACCTCGCGGCCCGAGAAAGGCCACCGACCATCGACCGCACCACTTCGCGCATCAGCTCGCTGCTGGCCCTGGCCGCCGGCGTGGGCGCCGCCATCGGGCTCAGCCTGTGGATCGGCAGCACCACCTCCAGCTTCGCCGAGCTGCGCCACGCGCTGCTGGCCCCCGACGGGCAGGTCAGCGACATCGCCATCCGCGAGATCCGCTGGCCGCGCACCGTCACCGCGCTGGCCGCCGGCGCCGCCCTGGGCATGGCCGGCACGCTGATCCAGGGCCACACCCGCAACCCGATCGCCGAACCCGGCCTGCTGGGCATCAACCAGGGCGCGGCCCTGGCCATCGTCTCGGTCGCCGCGTTCACCGGCCCGCTGCCGGCGTGGACCCAGGCGCTGCTGGCCCTGGGCGGAGCGCTACTGGCGGCCCTGGTGGTCTTCGGCATCGGGCGGATCGACGGGCGCGGGGGATCGCCCATCACCTTGCTGCTGGTCGGCGCCGCGGTCACCGCGCTCTGCGCCGGAGTGGTCTCGGCCATCGTGCTGCTGAGCGAGGCGGCACTGGAAACCCTGCGCTTCTGGCAGGTCGGCTCCGTGGTCCAGGGCTACGAATCCTTCCTGTCGCTGTGGCCGCTGCTGGTGGCCGGCACCGTGCTGGCGCTGGCCAATGCCCGCGGGCTGAACGCACTGACCCTGGGCGAGGACTCCGCGCGCAGCCTCGGGGTCACCGCCCTGCATGCCCGCGGGCTGGGGCTGGCGGCGATCGTGGCGCTGTCCGGGCTGGCGGTCACCCTGGCCGGGCCGATCGCCTTCTTGGGCCTGCTGGTACCGCACATTTCCCGGCGCATCTTCGGCGCCGACTACCGCTGGGTAATCCCCGGCGCCGCCCTGTGCGGCGCGCTGCTGCTGTGCGTGGCCGATGTGCTCGGCCGCATGCTGGCCCGCCCCGGGGAACTGCCCGTGGGCGTGGTCATCGCGATGCTCGGCGCGCCCTTCTTCATCTACGTGGCCCGGCGCCGCAAGGCGGTCACCGTATGAGCGCCCCGGCAATCCCCAAGCCGGCTTCCGCGGTGCGCGCCCGGCGCGCTGTGGCCACCGGCATGATCCTGCTGGCCGTCGCCCTCGCGGCCTTCTGCCTGCACCTGGCCGTCGGGGGCACCCCGATCGCGCTGGGCGACGTGGTGGCCACGCTCTTCGGCGCGGCCCCGGATCCGCGCACCGAGCTGTCCATCATCGAATTCCGGCTGCCGCGCAGCGTGGCCGCGGTGCTGGCCGGGGCTGGCTTCGGAGTGGCCGGGGCGCTGACCCAGAACGTGGCGCGCAACCCGCTGGCCAGCCCCGACATCCTCGGGGTGACCAACGGCGCGGCCCTGGGCGCGGTGGCCGTGCTGGCGCTGAGCGCGCACGCCGGCGGCCGTTCCGAACTTCTGGTGCACTACGGGCTGCCCATCGCCGCCACCTTGGGCGGCTTGCTGGTCTCCGCCCTGGTCTTCGCGCTGGTCTGGCACAGTTCCCTGGAAAGCAACCGGCTGGTGCTGGTGGGCCTGGGCTTTTCCGGGCTGTGCGCCGCGCTGACCTCCTGGATGCTGACCCTGGGAGAAATCTACAACGCCCAGCAGGCGCTGACCTGGCTGGCCGGGACCATCAACGCGATCTCCTGGGCCGACCTGGCCTTCGCCCCGGTGGTCATCGTGCTGGGACTGGCCGCCGCCGCGCTGCTGCGCAACCAGCGCGAGGTGCTGGCCCTGGATTCGGACACCTCCCGCGCGCTGGGCATGAACCTTGGGCGCGACCGGGTCCTGATGCTCGGCCTCGCCTCGCTGCTGGCCATCGCCGCGACCGTGATTGCCGGCCCGCTGGCCTTCGTTGCGCTGGCCAGCGGCCATGCCGCGCGGCTGGTGTCCCGCGGCACCATCCCGCCGGTGCCGCACGCCGCGCTGATCGGGGCGATCTTCGTGCTGCTGGCCGACCTGGTTGCGGCGCGGGCTTTCCCGGTGATCCTGCCCGCCGGGGTGGCCACCGCGGTGATTGGCGCGCCGTACCTGATCTTCCTGGTCATCCGCCAGTCCAAGGTCCGCCAAGGCGGCTAGGTGCTTATCCACAGTTGGCGAAGCTTGCCAGCTCGGGACCTGGGCGGCGCGCATCATGGGTCCATGGGCATTCACCAGCTAGCCGCAGCGATCCAGGTCCTGCGCGAATCCATCACCGGGTCCCTCCCGCGCGGAGCGGTCCAAGTGCTCCTTGAGCTGATGGCTTCCTGCTGCGCGCTGCTGGCCAAGCTTTCCCAAGCCCTGCGCGAGTCCGATGACCCGCGGGTGGCGGCGGCCCATGCGCGGCTGATCGAAACGCTCTACCGCTACACCCTGCGGGAGCAATTGCACAGCGCTATCCACCTCGAATCAACCGGCGCCCACCTGCTCGAAGACGATGAGCTGGCGGCCGTCGCCGAATCGCGGGCCAGCTACGCCCGCCCCGCCCGCCAGCATTCAGGCCGCGCCCACTACCAGAACACCGGCGACTTCCTTGCCAGCTGGCTGGGGCTCAACGCCCATGAAGGGCAGCACCGGGTGGACGACGCGCACCTGCTCATCGCCCGGCGCCTCATGGATGGCAGCACCGCCGCGCCGCGCTTGTCCCAGCTGGCCAAGCTCTATGCCGAAGCACCCGCCCTGGACCCGCGGCTGGTTGCCCGCACGGCCCGCGCGCTGGATAAATTCGAGCCGGCTGACACGAGCTTCCAAGGCCGGCCGCTGGAACCCACCGCCCGCAATGAACAGGGCCAACTGCTCGAGCACCAAGCAGCCGCCCTGCTCCAGGAACCTGACCGAGCCACCCGCGAGACCATGCTCTCGGCGATGCTTTGTGCTGAACGCAAAGCCCGCAAGCAAACCAGGAACCCGGTGCCCGGAATCTATCCGCGAGGCACCGTGGGCGACTGCGACAAATACGAGCTCTATGTCTCCGGGACCCAGCGCGAAGAATTCCGCTCCACCCTGGCCCAGGCCGATAACCCGCGCACCAAGGCGGGCAAAGCCGCCCGTGCGGCCGAACCGGCCTCTGGCGCTGCGCCTGACGATGGTCAGGACACCACAGGCGGCCAGCAGGACGCGGATCCTGCGGCAAATGCCGGGCAATCAGCCGCCGACGACCTGTTCAGCAGCAAGGACCCTCCACCGCCATGGGCCCAAGGGGAGCTAGAGGAGGAGGAATCCTTGTCCGGAGCGCAGCAACAAGGTGACAAGCTTGTGGAGGAGAAGCCAGGGCACGATGCAGGTGCCCCGGGGTCTTCAGGCATCCAGGATTCTTTGCTGCTTGGCGATGGACAGGTCCCCGTGGCCCAGCGCCGGCTCAACGCACTATTGGCCGCGCTGAAGCGGCGCACGGCAGGTCCGGCACCCAATGGAATCACTCCAAGGATCGGCATCCACATCCAGCTGGGTGATCCGCAGGATCTTGGAGATCCGGCCAAGCTTTGCGCCACCACCGACCACGGGTTGAAACTCGATGCTGCGGACACCGCACAACTGATCTGCCAAGGCGAGATCTACCGGGTGGTCTTCGGCCCCGATGGGCAACCGCTGGATGTGGGACGCAAGGAACGCTTCTTCACAGACGCGATGAAACGCGCGATCTTCGCCCGAGACCGCGGATGCATCGTCCCGGGATGCACCGCACCACCGGAAATGCTCGAATACCATCACAACAACTGGTGGGAACGTGGCGGGTGCACCTCATCGCGCAATGGAAGCTGCCTGTGCCGGCGGCACCACCATGCCGTTCACGCCGGCTTGCTGACCTTGGCTTCGGTCGGGGGACTGGCGCACATCCTGCTGCCCAAGCATCTGGACCCGATGCAAATACCGCGAAGAAACAGTGTTCCGGTGGCCGCCTGAGCATTCGGAACCCCGAACTGCCCCACTCGCCAGCTCGGGCAAGAAGCTACGGGCGCGAAAGTGCGACCTTCAGTCCGAAGCCGATCAGCACCGTCCCGGTGATCCGGTCCATCCAGGACACCGACTTCGCTGAGCCCAGCCAGCGGCCAGCGATCCGTACGCCGTACACCAGGGCCACTGCCCACACCAGGGTCAGCGCAACATGCACCGCCGATAACCCCATGCCCATGAGCAGGGCGTTGGTGCCAGCAGGGGTGAACTGCGGGATGGCTGCGATATAGAAAACGCCGATCTTCGGGTTCAGCACGTTGGTCACCAGCCCGGTCAGGTAGGTACGATAACTGCTTTGCGAAATCGGGACCCGGGTAGCCGTCAACTGCTTTTCCTGCAGGCTCCGGTAGATCATTTGCCCGCCCAGAAACACCAGGTAGGCCGCCCCGGCATAGGCCAGCACCTGATAGGCCAGAGTCGATGCGGCCAGAATCGCGGAAGCTCCAGCAGCCGCGGCCGCACCCCACACGAATACTCCCGTGCAGATCCCCAGCGCCGCCAGCAGCGCTTCACCGCGTCCACGGGTGATGGCCGATCGCAGGATCAACGCGGTATCGACGCCAGGAATCAACGTCATCAAGGCGGCAACTATACTGAAAGCCAGCAATGCGGAAGCAACGGTCATGCACTCAATGCTAGACGCTTCATCTTGGCGCAGGACCCAGGGTGAGCAAGCTCATGATCTTCGACCGACGCGCGGCGCCAATTAGAGTTGGCCACCGCGCACGTACTCTGGCATAATTGCAGGGTACTCGATTTGCAGTGGCCCCTCTCTCCGCTACGAATCCTGTCCTTTTAGAATCCGACCAGTAAGGCCTGCCCCACAGGTGCTAAAAATTGGATTCGACCATGTTGAGAAACAGGAGACCACAAAAGTGGCCGTAAAGATTCGTCTGAAGCGCTTCGGTAAGATGCGCGCACCTTTCTACCGCGTTGTCGTCATGGACTCGCGCGCTAAGCGCGATGGCCGTGCCATCGAGGAGATCGGCAAGTACCACCCAACCGAGAACCCATCGGTTATCGAGATCGATTCGGATCGTGCACAGTACTGGCTGTCCGTTGGCGCTCAGCCAACCGAGCAGGTACACGCACTGCTGAAGATCACCGGTGACTGGCAGAAGTTCAAGGGCATCGATGGCCAGGAAGGCACCTACAAGGTTGCCGAGCCTAAGCCAGCATTCGTTGCTCCTGATAAGAGTTCTGTGATCCTCCCAGAGGCAATCACCAAGAAGGCTGAAAAGCCAGCTGCTGAAGAGGCAGAGGCCGAAGCTACCGAGGCTGAGTAACAGTGCTCGTTGACGCGCTAGACCACTTGGTACGCGGGGTTGTCGAGGAACCGGAAGACGTCAAGGTCGCCTTGAAGTCCACCCGCCGCGGCGACCTGCTCGAAGTACGTGTGAACCCTGAAGATCTCGGTCGTGTGATCGGACGCCAGGGACGCACCGCGCGAGCACTGCGCACCGTGATGGCAGCGTTGGCCAAGGAGCCGGTACGTGTCGATGTAATCGATACCGATCGTCGCCGAGGCTAAGCAACTTAGAGGTCTGGCTTTTAAGTTGGCTTCGAAACGAAAGGAGTTTCCGTCCTAACTAGTGACGGAAACTCCTTTCGTGTTTACCCCCTAGAATTTCCATTCCAGTCTCCCGGCACACGCCACGGAACACAGTGCAGAAAGAGCAGCAGACTATGCGATTGCAGGTTGCCCGCATCGGCAAGCCCCACGGCATCCGTGGCGAAGTCACCGCCCAGGTCATGACCGACACCCCGGAAGAGCGCTTCACCGCTGGCGAAGAACTCATCGTCGTCGACGGCCCGGTCAAGACGCTGACCATCGAGAATGCGCGCTGGAACAAGACCATCCTGCTGCTCTCCTTCAAGGAAATCGCCGACCGCAACCAGGCTGAAACCCTGCGCGGCGCGCGCCTGGAGATTGAAGTTTCCGACGAGCCGGAAGATGACTCGGACGAATGGTACGAGCATGAACTGCTGGACCTGAAGGTCATGCTCGATGGCGAGCAGGTCGGTGTCATCACCGCACTGCGCACCAATCCCGCCCAGGACCTGCTGGTCTTCGAAGACGCTGACGGCCAGGAGATCTACCTTCCTTTCGTCGACGAATTCGTCCCAGAGGTCGATCCGGAAGCCGGCATCGTGGTCATCACCCCGCCGGCAGGCCTGCTGACCTTGAACAGCGATGAAGAAAGCAGCGAAGAAGAGGGAAAAAAGTAAGCCATGCGTCTTGACGTCATCTCGATTTTCCCCGAGTACCTGCAGCCGCTCTCGCTGTCGCTGATCGGCCGCGCCGCGGAAGACGGCATCCTGGATCTGAACGTCACCAACCTGCGCGACTTCACCGCCGACAAGCACCGCAAGGTCGACGACACCCCATACGGTGGCGGCGCCGGCATGGTGATGATGCCCGAACCGTGGGGACAGGCACTGGATGCGGTGCGTCCAGCCGATGCTGGCGGCCCCAAGCCAACCCTGATCGTCCCATCGCCTGCAGGCACCGTGTTCAACCAGCAGATGGCCTATGACCTCGCCGAGGAAGAGCACCTGGTCTTCGCCTGCGGCCGCTACGAAGGCATTGATGAGCGCGTCATCGAATACGCGCACGAGAACTTCAACGTCATCCCCGTATCCATCGGCGATTACGTGCTCAACGGGGGAGAAGTGGCCGTAATGGTGATGGTGGAAGCCATCGCCCGGCTGATCCCAGGGGTCATCGGCAACCCGGAATCACTGGTGGAAGAATCCCACTCTGATATCCTGCTCGAATACCCGGTCTACACCAAGCCGGCTTCCTGGCGCGGCCGCGATGTCCCCGAAGTGCTGCTCGGTGGCAACCACCAGCGGGTGGGACGGTTCCGCCGCGATGAGCAGATCAAGCGCACCGCAGCGCGTCGCCCTGACCTGATCACCCAGCTGGATGCCGAGAGCCTGAACCGCAGGGACCGTGATGCCCTGTGGCACAGCGGATTCGCGCTCGTTGACGGTGCCATAACCCCCAAGTCCGAATTGGACTGGGCTACCGGCGCCGGTACCGAGAGCGACTAAGAGGCCAAAATCACCCGAATGCCAATTCGGGCAGACTCGCATCGGCTTCGCTGATACGGCATAATTGTTTCTTGGTGTGTTTTTGTTCGACTCCTGCCGCAGGGGGAAGTTCGAGCCACAGAAGACCACCGCACCGTTTGCTAGAGGCAATCGGTGGTACAACGTTCCGGGGATTTCACTGGTTTCGACCGGTGTCGGGCCCCGCTACGAGGATTCGGTGACCTGCGGCATTGATCCTAGGAGATGCACTATGCATATTCTTGACTCTGTTAACGCAGCCTCGCTGCGCTCCGACGTTCCAGCCTTCGGCCCAGGCGACACCCTGAAGGTTCACGTCAACATCATCGAAGGCAAGAACTCCCGTGTTCAGGTCTTCCAGGGCTACGTCCTTGGTCGCCAGGGCCAGGGTGTTGGCGAAACCTTCACCGTTCGCAAGGTTTCCTTCGGCACCGGTGTTGAGCGTACCTTCCCAGTTCACTCCCCAATCATCGAAAAGATTGAGGTTGTGACCAAGGGTGACGTTCGTCGTGCAAAGCTGTACTACATGCGCGATCGTCACGGCAAGGCTGCTCGCATCCGCGAGAAGCGCGACTTCAGCGCAAAGAAGTAATCTGCGTTCTTCAATGAACCGGATTGCACGCACTGAGCGGGCAACATTGAAGCGCCGGGCCTTTTCATGGGTCTGGCGCTTCGCTGTACTCGCCATCATTCTTGGCCTGCTGGCCACCATTGCCATTCGCGCCACCGTGGTAGACGTCTTCCATATCGAGTCAAATTCCATGGAATCCACGCTCAATCCTGGCCAGAGCATCGCCGTAGACCGCCGCGCTTACTCGGATGCCGAACCGCAGCGCGGAGACGTCATCGTTTTCGACGGCCGCGGCTCGTTCCTGCCCTATGCCAAGGCCAGCTTCGCTGATGATCTGCTCGGGGCGTTCAGCCTCACGGGCAGCAGCAACAAGTACGTCAAGCGGGTCATTGGCGTTGGGGGAGACACCGTGGAATGCTGCAACGCCGATGGGCGGCTGCGCGTCAACGGCGAACCGGTAGAAGAGCAGTACATCTTCGCCGGGGATGCTCCGAGCGAACAGGAATTCTCCATAGAAGTGCCACTTGGCCGTTTGTGGGTCATGGGGGATCACCGTTCCACTTCCAAGGATTCGCGGGCATTGCTGGGCGCGAGCGGTGGCGGAATGATCAGCGTTGAGCGCGTCACCGGTAAGGCCACCGAGGTGATTTGGCCACTTGATCAGCGCTCAGCGATCAGGTGACACGCCGTAACAACCGACGGATTTGCCAGCGCCAGATGGGTAGAACTACCCATCTGGCGCTATTTTTCTAGGTTAATGGACTTAATTCGGACGGATTTCCCGCGAATCCGAGTTGCTGTGCAATTGGTGTGTAAATTTTGCGATAACACTCAGGATTCACCAAGCTGACTTGGGCTTAGAAAGAGTAGTCCAATCTTAAACCAATGCTACTGGGTCGTAAGTTGTGACCTAGGCTGATTGAGGTAGAGCTATTTGACTAGGTGAAACGGGGTCCAGGGTTTATATTTTCGTTGGATTCTATGGTTGAAAAGCTGTGTTGTAACCAAGTATTGTTTCATTTTGGTAACAACACCTGTGCTTACGCGCGCCCTTGGGTAAGGGGACGCGCAGGCACTCGCACCATAAATCTGGGAGAAGCATTAATGCCACATCCAAAAAAGAAGACTGCGCAACGCGGCATCGTTGCTGCAGCCGCGACCGCCTTGGTGGTCGGCTCTAGCTTCATGCCTGCCGCAGCAGCGCCGACGGCCTCTGAATCGCCGTCTGCGTCCGCTACGGCTAGCGAGAAGCCATCGGCCAGCGAAAGCGCTCTGGACACCGAAGGGCTCGACAAGGCTATTGAGGAAGACCTCGATAAGTCCGTTGAAGAGTACGTCAAGGACGGGGAGACCAGCGACGCTGCTTCCAAGGTCCGCGACGAACTGACTGCGAAAGGCATTGACGCCACTGCCTCGGTGAAGGACGGCAAGGCCGAGATCACCGTAAGCAAGAAGGACGCTGCCAAGGCCAAGGAGATCGTCAAGGCCAGTGCAGCCCCGGCTCCCATCGTGGTGACCGAAGTTGACTCTCAGGTCAAGACCGTAGACAAGGTCTATACCGAGCTTCTGGCCAACATCGAACCGAAGGAACTGAAGCGCATCACCGCTATCCTTCACACCAACGATGGCTTGAAGATCTACGCTAAGGGCTTCGACGAAAAGGAAGCTGCGGCTGAACTGAAGTCCAAGTCCGCTGGCTCTCTGCCCGAGAAGCTGACCGTTGAGCAGTTCGTCGCTGAAGCTACGCATGTTGACGGCGTGGAGAGCTCGGGCGTTGCCAAGACCACCGCCGCAGAGGATGTTTACGGCGCCTTGGGATACGCAATGGATAAATCCGGCGCTCCTACTGAATTGTCGACGGTTTGCTCGCTCGGATTCACTGCTTGGACCGCTACTGGTGAAGATGCCATCATCTCAGCTGGGCACTGCTCGGAAGATGGGGCCACCAAGATTTTGGGCCTTGCTGAACAGTCGGTGCCAGGAGCGAATCCATCGCTGGGTGCAGAGCTGGGCACCTTTGGATTCAACCAGTTCGGTGGTCCGGGTAATTCCGGTTTAACTGCCGACGAGCTGAACTCCATGACTGAGGAAGAGTTCAATAGCCTGGAACCAGGTACCGACATCTCGGTTATCGATGACATTAATCCTGCGCTGAACTTGCACGCTGCTGTGTCCAAATGGGCTGACGGCAAGGAACCTCGCGATGAAGTTATCAACGTGACGGGCATGACCAAGGCACTAGTTGGGTCGGAAGCTTGCTCTTCGGGTCGTACCACCGGTTGGAGCTGCTCCCCGATCATCGGTGAAGGTGTCTTCTTCGTCGGTGGCTCGGACGGTACTTACCGTTCGGTAGCTGGCTATGTCGCTGAAAATGCCGGCCAGAAGGTGCTTGACCAGGGTGACTCCGGTGGCCCGATGCTCGTTGGCAGCAAGGCTGCCGGCATCAACTCGGCCAACGCCGAAGGTGAAGACCTGCAGCCAAACACCGCTGATGATATCGCCATGTACACCTCGCTCGATGATGTCTTCGACAAGGGCTACATTGATGGCTACACGCTGAAGCTGCATATCAACACCCCAGCCATCACCGTAGAAAATGGTGCTGAGGTGGAAGCCGGCGATGCGATTTCTGGCACCGTTTCAGGAGCAGCTTCAGGAACCAAAGTCGACATAGTTGTTGACGGTAAGCTCTTTGCCACCGTTGATGTAGTCGATGGCCAGTTCAACTTCACTGCCCCAGAGGAATTGGGAGAATTCAGCTTCACTGTTCAGGCGAAGAATGGATTTAACGAGTCGGCAACGGAAAGCGGAAACGTAGTCATTGTCGCTGCGCCAACTCCAACTCCAACTCCTACTCCAACTCCTACTCCAACTCCTACTCCAACTCCTACTCCAACTCCTACTCCAACTGAGTCGGAGGAGCCAAGCGAGACTGCAACTCCTACTCCAACTGAGTCGGAGGAGCCAAGCGAGACTGCAACTCCTACTCCAACTGAGTCGGAGGAGCCAAGTGAGACTCCTACCGCGTCTCCTTCGCCTTCGGAATCTGAGACCAAGTCGGAAGAGCCTTCGACCTCGCCATCGCCTTCCGAGGATGGCAAGTCCGAAGCTCCGAAGGACCAGAAGGACGACGAGCCAAGCAAGTCTGCAACTCCAAAGGAAACTCCTAAGAAGGAAGATCCATTGGCAGATACCGGTTCGAGCAGCGTTCCGCTGATCGCCGCCGGTGGCGCAATGGCCCTGGCCGGCGCGGCATTCCTGCTGTTCCGCCGCAGCGCACGTCGCCACGGCTAAGGGATTCTGTTCCGGCGGGACTGGATCCTGCTGAAAGTGCCCCGCTACTTGAGAACAAGTAGCGGGGCATTTTTACTTGGCACACATGTAGCTCCTTGGTTGCTCTACGAATTTGGCATTAGTCTCATAGCTAAGATCGTTGGGGCAACGTGAATATCACCGAGGTGTAAATTATGAATTTCAACGCTAGAACTTCACGCACGCCAATCATGCTGGCCTCTACTGCCGCCATGGCCGCCCTATTGCTAACCGGCTGCGGTCAGGGAACCGACCCAGGCACGCAGGCTACGGCCAGCGCCACGGCATCGGAATCCTCGCAGCAAACAGAAAACTCGAGCGAGAACGCCATGGACCAAGACGCACTGCTCCAGACCAACGACCAGCTCTCCGAGGCTTTGGGCGATGAATACGTCCAGGGTTGGATCAAGGACGGGCAGCTGAACGTTTCGACCACCAGCGAAGCGCAACTATCCGCTATTGAAGAAGCCGGGGCCATCGGGCACCTAGTCCAATTCAGCAGCGAAGAGCTTCGCTCGGCGATCTCCGAAATCATGAAGTGGCAAGGCAAGCAGGAAAACCCTGTGCGCAGCGCCATTCATGCATACACGCTGAATCCTGAAACGGGCGGCATCACCTTGTCGGTGGACAATAGCCAGCTGGACGAAGTCCAACAGCTGATCGAAGCTGAGAAGCCCATCGGTGAAATCCCGGTGGACTACAAGCAGAGCGGTGGCATCATGTCGCCTGCTGCCACCCAGTAGCCAGCAGTCCGCTTGATCGGGCGCACCAATGGCCAGTCCCTTCGCCGGGCCTGGCCATTGGTGCGTTTCTGAGCAACTGGCCGTGGCTGTGCAATGATCCGTTGCGCCTAATAAGACACGTAAGATGGGGATAACACGCGACAATGGAAGGTACTAATCGAATCGTGAGCGCAGCATCAGCAGAGACTCCTCCAAGCAGGGGACCACTTTACAAAATATGGCGCTTCGTCCGCGAGATTGTCATCATTATCGCGATCGCGCTGTTGCTCTCGTTCGTGATCAAAACCTTCTTCTTCCGTGCCTACTACATCCCATCAGGCTCCATGGAGCATACCCTTGAGGTCAACGACAGGATTTTCGCCAACCTCATGGTTCCCGGGCCATTCGAGCTGGAACGCGGCGACGTTGTCGTCTTCCGCGATGACCAGGAATGGCTGCCACCGCTGACCGAGTACCCCACCGCATTCCAGAACGTGCTCTCCTTTGTCGGCGTGCTTCCAGCGGCCGATGAGCAGTACCTGGTCAAGCGCATCATCGGCATGCCCGGTGACACCGTGGAATGCTGCACCGCTGAAGGCGCCATCACCATCAACGGCGAGCCAATCGACGAGCCGTACATCTATGACGGCGACAACCCGTCAGACATGGAATTCAAGGCGACCGTCCCAGAAGGAAAACTTTGGGTGATGGGTGATCACCGCGGTGCCAGTGCGGATTCCCGCTTCCATGCTGATCGCCAAGGCGGGTTCGTCGACATTGAATCCGTCCAAGGTCGCGCTTCGGTGATCTCCTGGCCTACCTCGCGCTGGGGCACCATCGACTCCCATGAAGAAGTCTTCGGCAACGTCCCGCACGCAGTGGCTGAGTAGAGTACCCGCCCATGGCCGTTTCCAAGAACAAGGCAACCACACTAGAACACGAGCGCGCCCTGGCCGCCAAGCATGGGGTCCGCTACATCGCGGCCGTCGATGAGGTGGGACGTGGCGCCTTGGCTGGTCCGATCACCGTCGGAATGACGGTGATAGATATCCAGCAGGTCACCGAATTCCCAGAGCTGCGCGACTCCAAGCTGCTAAGCCCGGAAACCCGTACGGAACTGGTCGAACCGGTTCGCCAGTGGGCCGTGGGCTTTGGCGTCGGGCACGCCTCTGCCGCTGAAATCGACGAGCTCGGAGTCACCGGCGCCCTGCGCCTGGCCGGATCGCGGGCCATGGAGCAGTGCGCGGTTCAGCCCGAGGCGGCGCTCCTGGATGGCAGCTACGACTGGCTGACCGCACCGGAACCTGACCTCTTCGACATCCTGGCCGATGACCGCGAACCCGTGGGCCTGCGCATACCGGTAACTACCATCATCAAAGGCGACATGACCTGCCAGGCGATCGCGGGAGCTTCCATCCTGGCCAAGGTCGAACGCGATGGAATCATGGTTGAACTGGCCACCGGGCATCCGGCCTTTGGCTGGGAGATCAACAAGGGGTATGCCACCGCTGCGCATCGTGCCGCGATCGTTGCCCAGGGACCCTGCGACTACCACCGCAAGAGCTGGAACTTGACTTCGGGTGCTGATCAGGCCCAAGGTGAAGCCACAACAAAGAAAGCAAAGTGATGGCTGCCGACGACCTGGAAAACTACGAGTCCGACATGGAACTGCAGCTATACCGCGAGTACAAGACCGTGGTGGGGCTGTTCAATTACGTGGTCGAGACCGAGCGCCGCTTCTACCTGGCCAACCAGGTGGACGTGAAAACCCTGTCCAACGCCGGGGAAGTGTACTTCGAGCTGAGCCTCACCGACGCGTGGGTCTGGGACATCTACCGCCAAGGGCGCTTCGTGAAGTCCGTGAAGGTGTTGACCTTCAAGGACGTCAACGTCGAAGAGCTGAATCCCGACGAGTTCCAGATCCCCAAGGAGGGGCTGGGATCCTGAGCAGCACCCGCGCCAAAGCCGAAGGCCGGGGCCGGCACGTCCAAAATGCG
>NZ_JBOGEG010000048.1:0-22055 GCF_050701915.1 Glutamicibacter sp.
GGTTCGCGCATTCCGTGCGCGAACCAGGGCCTTTCTGCTCGTGCCGGCAGCTGCCTATTGGATGCAGCGGCCTTCGCCGCGCAAGCAGGAACCCACCCGGCTAAGCCAGGTGGGTTCGCAAGCTGCATCCGGGCGACGCTGCAGTCCCGCTCAGGGCTGCGGCTTCTTGACCTGTCCCAAGGCTTCGCAGGTGAACACCTGGTATCCCAGATCCTGGTGGTAGCCGTGGATCTCGCGGGTATCGAGCCGGTCCATGTAGTCCAAAATGCCCAGGGTGACTTCCTGTCCCGGGACCAGCACCGGGAAACCCGGTGGGTACGGGGTGACGAACACGGCCGAGACAACGCGCTCCCCAGCCAGCAGTACCGTGCGGATCTGCGCCGAGGACAGGAAATGCGTAGCCGGATCCTGGTAGGTCAGGTAGTAGGCCGAGCGCATGTCCCCGCTTCCGCCGCCTCCTGCGAATTCCGGTGCGAAGGCGCTGAAGTCCGGCAAGGGAATCTCTTCCTGCGCCGGCTTCTTGCCCAGCGCCAGCACTCGCCCATCGAGCCGGCGTTTGCGGTCCAGCTCCTCGGCGATCTTCACCAGCACCTCGATCAGGTGCGCCACGGCGGAACGGGTGGTGCCGATATTGGTCATCAGCAGCACCGAGGTGCGGCTGGTCTTGTTGACCTGGATGGAATGCCCATCCATCAGGTAATCGTGCTTGAAGGTGTCCCCGTCCACGCCGGTACGGCTGATGTCCAGGGTCAGGCGCGATGGGTCCACCACGAACTCGTCTTCCGCCCAGGCCTCGTCCCAGGCCGCCAGGCCGTCACGCACCGGGTTCTGCGAGGTGGACTGGCGGTACTTCTGCGGGATCAGATCCGTCGAGTGCAGGATCTTGAAGTACTTGCCCAGCAGCTCGTTGCGCGCCATGGCCCGCGAAATCGACTGCGCCAGGTCAACCTGGCGCTGCACCAGCGCATAGCCTTCCAGTTCCGCCTGCCGGCGGCCGATATCCAGCGAGGCGAGGATCTGGTAGTTCGGCGAGGTGGAAGTGTGAGTCATGTAGGCCTCGCGGAAGGCGTTGAGATTGCGCACCGCGAAGTCCTGGTCATAGATGTGGATCATCGAGCCCTGGCGCAAGGAGGTCAGGGTCTTGTGCGTGGACTGTGTGGAGTACACCCGCAAGCGGACCTGTTCCGGATCCGGAATCAACCGGGTATCCAGCCAGGCTTGGTCATTCTCCGGGTGCTCCACGGTGCCCGGTTCCGGAAGGGCCGCATGCTGCGCGGCAAAGCGCTGGCGGTACTCCCCGGTGTCCAGCTCGTCTTCCAGCACGGCGGCCACGGTCATGGCGGTACGCTGGCGGTAAACCGGGTGGAAGCCGGCGAAGGCGAACCAGGCCTCGTCCCACAGGAACACCAAATCCGGCTTGATGGCCAGGCATTCTTCCATCACCCGGCGCGGGTCGTAGATGATGCCGTCGAAGGTGCAGTTGGTCAGCGTCAGCATCTTGACCTTGTGCAGCAGGCCCTCGCGGCGCAGCTGCAGCAGCCGGCCCTTGATCTCCTCCAGCGGCACGGCACCGTACATGGAGTGCTCGTTCAGCGGGTAGGCCTCCAGGTAGCTGACATTCGCCCCGGCCAGCACCAGCGAATAATGGTGGGATTTGTGGCAGTTGCGATCCACCAGCACGATGTCACCCGGGGCGAGAATCGACTGGTGCACGATCTTGTTGGCGGTCGAAGTGCCATTGGTGACGAAGTAGGTGCGGTGGCTTTGGAAGGCACGTGCCGCCAGCTCGTGGGCCTTCTTGATGGAGCTTTGCGGATCCAAGAGGGAATCGAGCCCGCCGGAGGTGGCCGAGGTTTCAGCCAGCAGCAGGTTCTTGCCGTAGAAGTCCACCAGGTCCCTGGCCCATGGGGAGTTCTGCACCGAACCTGCGCGGGAAATCGGCATGGCGTGGAAGACCCCGCCAGGCCGCTTGGCGTACTTCTGCAGGGCGTTGAAGAACGGCGTCTGGTAGCGTTCGAGCACTTCCGAGACAATCGACAGGTGCAGGTCCATCCGGTCATTGCGCGAGAAGATCCGGCGGAAGCGCCCGGTGATTTCGTGGGCAATGGATTCCAGGGCGACTCCGGCGATCAGGTAGACCGGAACTTCGGGCCGCAGGTCATCGAGGATGTTTTCCAGATCCAGCAGGCCCTGGATCTGCTTGGTGGATTGGAAGTAGCCCTCCATGCGCCGGGCAATGAAATTCTTGAGCGTCGAGGACAGGCGTCGACGCGTGCACACATCAAAGCGTGCGGTGAGCACGACCGTCTGGATGCTGGGATTGATCACGATCGCGGCCAAGGCGTCTTCTACGCTGGGCACCACCACGAAGTTGTAGTGGAACGGATCGGTGTGCTGGCGCTGCTCGGCGATTTCTTCCTTGAAAGACTCGATTTCTTCGGCCGGCCCGTTATCCACCAGCAGGATTTCCACCATCGGAACCTGCGCCTTGCCTGGGTTCGGTGCCCCATTGCCCAGCTGGGCCGGATCCTGTTCCGCCCCGTCGTGGCCTTCGAAGTCAACGTATTGGGTCAGTGTCCTGAAGGCCTGGTTCGCTTGGTAGACCAGCTTCATCGCATCTTCATACTGCCCGCCAGACATGAGCCTGGAGACCTCGTTGAAGTAGTCGATGCCGGGGTTCGCCCAATACGGTTCGATGGCGGCCAGCAGCCCCAGCAACCGGCCGGCTTCCAATTCATGTTCTGTCCGGCGATCTTCCTCCTGGTACTCAGAAGAAATCTCGCTGAGCACATACCCCAAGTGCTCCCACGCGTCCTTGCGTTTGCGCCACGCGCTTTCAGGCGTAGCCGTTCCCTGGTTCGTCCCGTAGGTCAACCTCTTGCTCACGGTTGCCGGTCTTCCTTTCACCCCTGCAGCGTTAACTGGTTGTTAACAGCACGAGCGAAGCCTCGCCGCTCGGTATCGTGAGACTATGCCACTTCCGGGGCGGTTTCGAACCGTTGTGGCGATATTACGCATTATTATCGTCAATCGGCGAAGTGTTCACCCTGCGTTCACCCTCCTGGGCGAAACTGCGAACAGTTGCCAAAGACGAGTTGGACTCCAGTTGAATTCCGGTACTGCACGAGGCGGGTTGCTGATATGGTTCAGCTGCTGATCAGCCGCCCACCGCGTTTACGGGCGCTAACCACCAGAGAGGCCTTAACCTGCAGCATCGAGTCCCCCCAGGCGCTGTGGGAAATGAAGTCATAGAGCTCGGCTTGGTTGGCCACCGTCACGTCGACCACCAGCTGGCAATCCCCAGCCACCGCCGCTGCATAGCGAACTTCCGGACGGGCGGCGAGGCGCTGGCCCAATTTTTCGACTTGGGATGGCGTCGTCGAAACCCAGAGCAAAGCCTCGACCGGTAACCCCACGGCCAGCGGCTCAACTAGGGCGCGAATGGCGATCTGCCCGGTAGATAGAAGCCAATCGATCCGCCGTGCAACGGAGGTCTCGCTCATCGCTACCCGGCGGGCAATCGACTCGAAGCTGGCTCTGCCGTCATCGTGCAAGGCGTCGATGATCTGCTCGTCCTTGGAGCTCAGGTTCGGCTGGATGCGCCAGCTCGTGACATCCGGGTCCTTTTGCAAGGCCAGATTTTCTGCAGGCTGCAAGGATCCCAGGCGCCACCCGCGAATAGTCTTGAAGTACTTCAGCACCGGATACACGACAATCGACGAGACCCCCGGCGTAGCAGGCAGCTCCAGCGAGAGCACTTCGGTCACATCTCCGTTGTAGTGCATTTCCACGACGAGATCCTCCCGGCCAGTGACTTGGTAGGAAAAGCTGGTATCCGGCCGGGAGGACAAGGATTCACTGGCAATCCGCCCGGTGCCCGGGGCGCAAGTGCACGCGATCAGCAGCGAATGCTCGCGGTGGCGGATCGCTGCAACCGTAACCAGCCCATTCTCCAGCAGCCACGCGCCATGGCGGGCGACCGAGCGTTCAGGCAGGTCAAGCACTGCAGCTATCTTCCGCCAGGTGGCTCGCCCGTCCACTTGGAGGGCGGCAATGATGCGGCGTTGCACCGTGCTGAGCTCGATCATCCGTTCCTCTGCTCTAGTCATCCAGCGGCGTCCCGCACCTCCTGGTTGGCCGTTTCCGGCCGGCCAATCGAAGCATACTTCAGCTCGCGCCGGCCAGGCAGCTGCGCGGCATCTGTCGCCGCAAGCTGCGCAAGCGCCGTGGACACTGCCGCTCCGACTTCCAGCGAGAAGCGCTTCGGAGCGGTGGTCACATCATACTCCTCGGGGACGATCACCTGTACTATCCCCGCACGTCGCAGCGAGTATGCATCGGTTTTCTGGGCATAAGCCAACGGTGCGGCGTGCTCCGTGTCCCGGTACATGATCGCGCTGGCTCCCTCCGGCGGCAACGGGGAGAGCCAGGAGTTTGCTGCGGCTATGGAGATATCAGCCGGCAGCAAGGCAAGTGCGCCGCCTCCGGTGCCCTGGCCCAGCAGCAGCGAAACGCTCGGAACGCCAATGCCCACCAAGGTGCTCAGCGAGCGGGCAATCTGCCCGGCCATGCCGCCTTCCTCGGCCTCACGGCTCAGCGCCGCTCCTTCGGTGTCGATCACGGTGAGCATCGCTATGCCCAGATTCTGTGCCAGCAGCGCCCCCCTCCGGGCCTCGCGCAGGAACGCAGGCCCCAGCGGATCGAGGTTTTCGGAGTGGTCTATCCGCGACCGGTCCTGGCCGATGACCACCGCCGGCTGGCCCCCGATGCGCGCGAGCGCCAGGTACATCCGCGGATCGCTTTCCCCTTCGGTGCTCCCGGAAAGCTGCAACGCATCGCTGGCGGCGTACTTGATGACGTGGCGCACCGAGGGGCGTCGGGATTTGCGCGTGGCGAGTATGGCATCCCACACCTGGGATTCGGTGAGTCTCCGGTCATCTGCCAAGGGGTAGCCGGCAATCGAGTCGATCGGATCTCCCGGGGCGATGATTGCCAGCACCCGGTTGACCAGCCCGCCCAGCTCATGGACCGGGACCACGGCGTCGATCAGCCCGTGCTTCTGGAGATTCTCGGAGACTTGCACTCCCTGCGGGAAGGGTTTGCCGTAGATGGTCTCGTACACGCGCGGACCAAGGAATCCCAGCAGGGCACCGGGCTGGGCGATGGTGATGTGCCCGGTGGATCCCCACGACGCCATAACCCCTCCGGTGGTGGGATGCCTCAGGTACACCAGGTATGGCAACCCGGCAGCAGAATGCGCCCTAACCGCGGCCGTGATGTGCACCATCGACACGAACGCAGGGGTTCCCTCCTGCATCCGGGTTCCGCCCGAGGCCGGGGAAGCCAGTACCGGCAGTCCCAATGCGGCGGCTTTTTCGAATGCCGAAGCAATCCTGCGGGAGGTGCCCTGGCCAATTGAACCGGCCAGGAAACCGAATTCGGAGAGGACGACGGCCACTTCGCGGCCATTGATTGTGCCGGATCCGGTCAGTACCGCTTCGTCGGCCCCGGAACGGCGGGCGGCTTCTTCCAGCTGGGCCCGGTAGGCGTCATCGGCAAAAGAATAATCCGCCGGCTCATCCCAGCTCTCGAAGCTGCCCACATCGAGCACCTGGTCGATCATGTGCTGTGCACTGATGTGCTCGATTTTCTCCTGCACCATACTCAACGCACCGCCTGCTGCGCGCGGGTCTTGAGCCATTCCCGGATCCGCTGCTCGTCTTGGTTCAGCAGTGGCGGAGCGGAGTGCCCGGTCCGGGTGACT
Organism: Glutamicibacter sp.; assembly: GCF_050701915.1. NCBI lineage: Bacteria > Bacillati > Actinomycetota > Actinomycetes > Micrococcales > Micrococcaceae > Glutamicibacter > Glutamicibacter sp. Next base: position 5,765 of record NZ_JBOGEG010000048.1, read on the forward strand.
TCCTTGCCGCCCTCGAAGAACCGCAGCGGCGCGCCTGGGAGGGTCAGCTCCCCTAGCAACGGGTGCTGGACATTCAATGCCAGGCCTTGCGAGCGCACCTGGTCCCATTCGTACACCTCATCCAGGGTTCTGACGATGCCGGAAGGGACGCCGGCTTCACCGAGCATTTCCAGCAGCTGGCTGGTACCGTGGCGCTTGAACTTTTCTTCGATGGCTTCGATGAGCTCGTCACGCCGTTCGACGCGATGCTCATTGGTTTCGAACCCCTCGGTTGGCAGCTGGAATGCCGCCACTAGTGAATCCCAGAGCTTCGGGCTGCCCACGCTAATTTGCACAAATCCATCGGCGCTGCGGAACAGTCCATAGGGCGCGATGGATGGATGGTGGTTGCCCTGGGCGCGCGGAACCTGTCCTGCAACCGTGCTGCGGGTGCCCTGAAAGGCATGCACTCCGATGATCGATGCGAGCAGCGAGGTGCGCACCTGCTGGCCTCTGCCCGTGCGCTCGCGTTCCAGCAGGGCCGCCAGCACGCCGTAGGCTCCGTACATCCCGGCCAGCAGGTCTCCGATGGGAACGCCGACTTTCTGCGGGTCCTCCGGTCCGGAACCGGTCAGCGACATCAGCCCGGCCTCGCCCTGCAGGATCTGGTCGTATCCGCTGCGCCAGGCTTCGGGGCCGTCATGGCCGAAGCCGGAAATCGAGAGGGTCACGAGTTTTCCGTTGATCTTCTGCAGGGTCGCATCGTCGAAGCCGAGCCGGTCCAGCACTCCGGGGCGGAAATTCTCCACCAGGACATCGGCCTGCGCCAGCATGCTGCGCAGGGTCTGGATTCCGTCGGGGCTCTTCAGATCAAGGGCAATGGATTCCTTGTTGCGGTTGCACGAGAGGAAATAGGTCGATTGGCGGTCCTCCTCCGGCCCGACGAAGGGCGGACCCCAGCCTCGGGTGTCATCGCCGCCCTGGATATTTTCCACCTTGATTACTCGGGCTCCCAGATCGCCAAGCATCATCGTGGCATGCGGTCCAGCCAAGGCCCGCGACAAGTCGATGACGGTGTACCCGGACAGCGGTCCGGTGCTGTGCTGTTCCTTGTTCATATTTGCCTCTCTAGAATTCCGGTATCAGGCGCTGGCGGTCTTGACTGCATTGACGGCCACCGACTGCGGATCAGTGGCCAGAACCGGCATCACGTCCGCGAAGCGGTTCTGCTCCTCGTAGCCGGCAGCCCAATTGAGCAGCTGGGCGTCCTTGTAGTGATTCGCCGCCAGCTGCCATCCCACCGGAAGCCCGGACTCGGTGAAGCCTCCTGGCATGGCGATGACCGGCAGGCTCGTGGCCGAGAGCAGGCAGGCAGATCGCATCCAGTCCAGATAGGTCTCGGCGCGGGTTCCAGCGATTTGCTCAGGCCAGCGCTGCGCTGCGTTGAAGGGCAAGACCTGGGTTGCCGGGGAGAGGAACAGATCGTAGCGCGAGAAGTAGCGCTGCACTGCTCGTTCCAGCCGGGTTCGGGCCGCCATCGTCGAAATCATGGCTTCTCCGTCGAGGTCTGTCCCCTTCTTGACATTCCAGAGGACCTCGGGCTTGATCAGCGAGCCGTGGCTCCGCACTAGTCCGCCAAGATTAGTGGCGAAATCGAAGGCCCTGGTGTTGCCGAAGACTTCGTCGGCATCGGTAAAGTCAATGCACGCCTCTTCGACAATTGCGCCAGCGGCCTCGAAAACCGAGAGTTGGCGATGCAATACCTCTACGACCTCGCGCTCGATCGGAACACCGATCCCGAAATCGAAGCTATAGCCGATGCGGACTCCGCGCAATTCTGGTTCGGGAGTGCCGAAATCTCTGGCTGAGAGCTTGTTCGGGGTCGGAAGCCAGTCGTCACCTGCGCTGGCTCGCATGAACAGCGCGATATCCTCCACTGTGCGTGCGATCGGTCCCGAACGGGCCAGCCAGGAGTAGGCATTGGATTCCGCCTCCAGCGGGATGACCCCGTAGGAGGGCCGGAAACCAATGACATTGCAGAAACTGGCCGGAATGCGCAGCGAACCGCCCATGTCTGAGCCGTCACCGAGCGGCTGGATCCTAGCGGCGACCGCGGCGGCTACGCCGCCTGAGGAGCCTCCGGCCGATCGATCCACCGCATAGGGATTCGTCGTGGTGCCGAACAATTCATTGAAGGTATGCGATCCGGCTCCGAATTCCGGGACATTGGTCTTCCCCGTCCTGATCGCGCCTGCTGCTGCCAGTCGTGCGATCTGCAAGTCGTCCTGCTCTGGGACGTTGTCCTTTAATGCCAGCGACCCCTGGGTGGACAGCAAGCCGGCGGTGTTGAACGTGTCCTTGTGCGTCATCGGCAGACCGTGGAGCACTCCAGTCGGCTCGTTTCCCGCCGTGGCTTCATCGGCCTTAGCAGCGAGGATTCGCGCGCGTTCGAAATCCGTGATGACCACGGCGTTGATTTGGGCGTTAACTTCATCGATTGCCTGGATATGGCTCTCCAAGGCCTCACGCGCCGACAACTCGCGGTTGCGGATCTTTGCCGTGAGCTCCGTGGCGCTCAATTGCTGGATCTCGTTCATGGCCGTGCCTTTCTAAAGGATGACTGCATTGCGATATGTGTCACAATCTTCCGCCTACGTTGACCGCAAATGGAATACTCCTCAAGAAAACTCGCCATTTTGGGGGATCTCGCCATAAATATGGCTAATTCCGACATTCCTTGCCGAGCGTTTCCAATAGGAGGAACATTGAATTCAATGAGACCGGCATCACATCGTGCTGGTGAATATCGAAGGAGTTCCGATGCATTTCCCCCTTGCAGCCGGCGATCCAGTTTCAACTGACATCTGGGCCGTCGCCAACAGCCCTTTCCTGTGGTTCTGCGCTCTGGGCGTCTTCGCCGTGATCTTCGTCCAGACCATTCTCTATGTCCGTGCTGCCAAGGCCGCAGCACCCCATGTCGATATGCCCGTCCGCGAAGTCAAGGAAGCCTTCCGTGCCGGTGCCGTCGCCTCGATCGGGCCATCCCTCTCGGTGGTGCTGGTCGCCATCGCATTGCTGGCTCTGTTCGGAACGCCAGCCGTCCTTGTCCGCATCGGGCTGATCGGCTCGGCCTCCACGGAAACGGCCAGCGCCAACTTGGCAGCCCAATCCATGGGCTCGATGCTCGGCGGGGATACCTACACCCAACAAGTTTTCGCCGTGGCCTTCATGGCCATGAGCCTATCGGGAGGCATGTGGATGCTCTGCACCTTGCTGCTGACCCCGGTCCTGAAGCGCGGCGGCAAGTCCTTGGCCAAGCGCAACCCAGCGGCCATGGCCCTGATCCCCACCGCAGCCCTGCTCGGAGCGTTCAGCATGCTGACCATCGCCGAAATTCCCAAGTCCAGCATCCACATGGCGCTGGTGCTGATTTCGGCAGCATCCATGGCTTTGTTCCTCTTCTTGGCCAAAGTGCTCCAAGCCAAATGGCTCAAGGAATGGGCCTTGGGATTCGCGATCCTGATCTCCATCACCGCCGGCTACCTGATGCACACCGCATAGCGAATTAGAAAGGACAGAACCCATGAGCTCACCAGCAATGACCACTGCGGACGCCTCGATGGCCCGCTTCGAGCAGCAGACCACACGCTACGGTTCACTGACCATGACAGCCGGCTTGATCCTCTCGCTGCTCGGCCCGATCTACCTCGTGTTCTTCACGGACCTCGACATCAACCCTTCGATGATCTGGGTCGCCTTCGCCGCCGTCGCGGCCACCTTCGGAATTTTCTGGTTTGTCGAACCTCTGACCTACTTTCCGATCCTGGGTTCGGCAGCTATGTACCAGGCCTTCATGATCGGCAATATCTCCAACAAGTTGCTGCCTGCCGCCATCGTGGCCCAATCCGCGATCAATGCCAAGCCCGGCACCAGGCGCGGCGATTTGGCCTCGGTGATGGCCATCGGCGGCGCGGCCACCGTCCACCTGACCAGCCTGCTGGTCTTCGTGGGAATCTTCGGGTCTTGGCTGGTCTCGATCATTCCCAACGAAATGATCGAGGTAGCCCGGATCTACATCTTGCCGTCCCTGATGGGAGCGGTACTTGTCCAGGCCATCGTCGCCATGAAGCAGGTTCGCCCGACCATAGTTGCCATCGCACTGTCGCTGATTATGTATTTCGTGGTCATCCCGCTAGTTCCATCCTTGGCCCTGTTCGGCACAGCCCTGGTTGTGCTCTTCTCCATCATCGTTTCGTGGATCGTGCGCGATCGCAAAGCAGTCCACACGCCCGTTGCTGACTAAAGGAGTCACTTTGAATACCCAACCCGCTGCCGCATTGCAAACCGTCCTGACTGGCGAGCAAGCCGAGCTCATGCACGAAATGTATCGCCACCTGCATGCCAATCCCGAACTGTCCATGCAGGAACACGCGACCGCGGCTTATATCGGCAAGCAACTCGACACCATGGGAATCGAGAACTTCGTCTGCGGCGGTACCGGCGTCGTCGGCATCCAACGCAATGGCGATGGGCCTGTGGTCGGCTTCCGCGCCGATACCGATGGCCTGCCCATCGCGGAAGATACCGGAGCCAGTTATGCTTCGGAAGCTCGCGGCCAGCTGGCCGATGGCACCGACGTCCCGGTCATGCACGGCTGCGGCCACGACACCCATGTCACCGCGGCGCTGACCGCCGCTGCCCGGCTCGCCGAGCAGTCGGGGGCGTGGAACGGAACCATCGTGTGGATTTTCCAGCCCGGCGAGGAAACCAGCGCGGGTGCTAGGGCCATGCTCGAAGACGGACTATGGGACAAGGCCCCGGTACCCTCGGTCATCCTCGGACAGCATGTCTTCCCTTTCGCCGCGGGCTCGGTGGGCCTGACCAGCGGCCCCGCCATGGCAATGGCTGATTCGCTGAAGGTGACGCTGCACGGCAAGCAGTCGCACGGCTCACAGCCGCAAGACTCCATCGACCCGATCGTCCAGGGCGCCCACACGATCACGCGCCTGCAGAGCCTAGTTTCGCGGGAATTGCACCCCCAGACTCCTGCGGTGCTCACCTGCGGCTCGTTCCACGCCGGGTTGAAGGAGAACATCATCCCGGATCGCGCCGAATTCACCCTGAACATCAGGACCTTCGATGAGCAGACCCGCACCCAAATCCTGGATGGGGTCTCACGCATCGTGAGCGCCGAAGCCGCTGCGTCGAATGCTCCGGCACCTGAGATCGAAACGCTGAATTCCTTCCCCAAGCTGCACAATGATCCGGGCCACACCGATCAGGTCAAGGAGGCTTTGAGCCGGGAACTCGGGGAAGGCAGAGTTGTCGACCTGCCCGCTGCCATGGGATCCGAGGATTTCGGGGCTCTGGGAGATGAGATTTCGGTGCCGTATGTCTACTGGTTCTTCGGCGGGTTCTTGCCCCGTGACGACGCGCCACCGGTGAACCACTCGCCGTATTTCCTGCCTGATTACGAGCTTTCCCTGGCAACAGGGGTTCGCGCCGCGCTGGCGGGGCTGGGGCATTACCTGGCCAGGTAGCGGTCTCCGGTTCCCAATCCGATCGCGCTGCCTGCAGCAGGTTAAGGCCCGGGTGGAGGAAAAATCCTTCCGCCCGGGCCTTCGGAACGTTCTTGCCGGTTTGACTAGAGCTGCGTATGCCCATCGAGGTAGGCGCCGAGCACCTGCAGCACGCCGTGCTCGAGGTTGGAAGGCGCGGTGAAGTTCGCGGCTTCAGCCACCACCGGATGCGCATTGGCCATGGCGAAGGAGTAGGTAGCGGCCTTGATCATTTCCAGGTCATTGGGGTAGTCGCCGAAAACTGCGGTTTCATCCGCGCTGATTCCCAGCTTTTCCTGCAGGGCTTCCAGGGCCAGTCCCTTGTGCACGCCGTGGTTCATGGCATCCACCCAGTGACTGCCGGAGACCACCACCTGCAGCGGCACCTGAAGCGCTGCCGCCATTTCCTGCACGGCGCCGGTACCGACGTTGACGGCCATCTTGATGATCTCGTCCTCGACCTGGGCCAGGTCTTCAACCACCTGCACGGCACGGTAGTACGGGGCAACCGCGGTGGCGAACGCTTCATCGGCGCGCTCCACATAGGCGGTGCGGCGTCCGCACAGCACCAATCCGGCGTCCAGCGCGGCTTGCCCGCGGACGGCTTGGATGACGGTGGCTACCGACGACTGGTCGATGATATTGGAGTAGATCTCGTTCTCGCCGTGCATCACGACGGTGCCATTCTCGGCAATGATCGCGATCTCGCCCAACGGCGCGAACTGCTCGCGCAGGGTCGCGAACTGGCGCCCCGAAGCTGGCACGAACTTGATGCCGCGAGCCTGGAGCTGGTCGATGACAGCCCACGACGCCTCGGGGATCTTGCCTTCACCGTCCAGGAAGGTGCCGTCCATGTCAACGGCGACGAGCTTGATCTGGGCTTTCGGGTCAATCGTATGCATAGGTTCCTAATTGCCGGGTTTCAGCGCGCGATGCGCGGCGCCCAGAACCCCGGCGGCGTTGTTGAATTGGGCAGGCACGATCCTGGCTCGCAATTCCAGCTGCGGCAGGAACTTTTCATGGTCTTCCGAAATCGCTCCGCCGATGATGATCAAATCCGGGCTGCACAGGAATTCCACGTGGGACAGGTAGCGCTGCAGTCGGGCGATGTACTGTTCCCAACTGAGGTTTTCCTCGTGCATGACTCGCGCGGCGGCCTTGCTCTCGGCATTGAAGCCGTCGATTTCCAGGTGGCCGAATTCGACGTTCGGGAAGAGCACGCCGTCGCGAAAGAAGGCCGAGCCGATGCCCGTGCCCAAGGTCAGCAGCAAGGTGCTGCCCTTGCTTGGCGTGCCATTCTCGGATCCGGCACCCGCGTAGACCTCGGCCACGCCGGCGGCATCCGCGTCATTGAGCACAAAGACGTCGCGGCCCAGCAGCGCGCTGAACGTGGCGGTGACGTCCAAGCCGATCCAGGCCTTGTCGATATTGGCCGCCGAGTGCACGACGCCGTCGATGACGATGCCAGGCACGGTGACACCGGCAGGGATGCCGGCCAGTTCGTCGCCGGTGAGCTCCTGCAGGTCGGCGATGATTCCGGCCATCACCTGGGCGACGGCATCCGGGTGCGCACCCTCTGGGGTGGCGGCCTTGCTGAAGGTGCTCTCAACGAGCTTGCCGTCGGTTCCGACCAATCCGTACTTGATCGACGAGCCGCCCAGATCAAGGCCGATGGCAGCGAACTGCGACGTGGATGCCGATGCGTCAGATGGTGCCATCAGTTCTCTCCCCGGTGAAGCAAATAAAATTTTAAGGACTCTTTACAATATATAGCTTGGATCACTTTGGTCAACGTACCCGGTAGTTTTCCCATAAGTTGGCCAAGGCGAGTTCCCGGGCGCCGGCCAAAGCACCACGTGCCGCGGCTTCCGTTCCCAATGTGGAAAGCTGAACGTGGACCGGTTTCGGCAGCAAGCTGTTCAGTTCACTTTCCAGCGCCGCGCACAATTCCGGGGTCAGCCCCGGGCCGATTGCCACCACACGCTGCGGATCAACGAAGCCAATCAGGTTGGCCAGGACCCGGCCAAACGGGGACAGGAAAGCTGGCCAGTTCCGTTCATCGGCCAGCTTTTCCCAGAGCACGCGGGTCTGGAACATCCCGGCCTCGCCGAGCGCATCGCGCAGGTTCGTGGCGCCCACCAGCTGGGTCTCCAGCTCTCCGGCCGTACCGTGCTTGCCGCGGTGCAGCGCACCGTCAATGACCAGGCCTGCGCCCAGGCCCGATCCGATGTAGATCATCATCAAGGAACCGGCCAGCTCCCCGGCTTCGGCCAGGGCCATCCAGTTCACGTCGTTATCCAGCAGCACCGGAACTCCGCCGGCGAATTGGCCGGCAAGGTTGGCCCCGGAGGAAGGGAAGATCGGGGTGGCCAGAACTCGCAGCCCGCCATCGCGCTGCACCGGGGCTGACTGGCTCACGGCCCCGGCGAGCAACGGGGAACCGAGCTCAGCGGCCACACGGGAGATCTCGCGGGCACCCATTTGCTCCACCTGCGCGGCGGTGGTTTGCGCCGTCAGCGGGTAGAGGCGGTCCACCAGGGTCTTGCCGGCCAAGTCGGTGGCGCGGATCTGCAGGAATTCTGCCTGCAGGCACAGGGCCAGCAGGTGACCGAAGCCGCTGTCCAGCGCATAGTGCTCGGGAACCCGGCCGCGCTTGGGCTCGTTGGCCCGCTCGATGGCCAAGGCCAGGCCGTTCTCCTGCAGGCGCGAGATCGCCTGCGATGCGGTGGGCTTGGAAATGCCCAGATCCGCAGCGATCTGGGTACGAGTCGCCGGGGCTTGGCACAGGTAATCGAATACCCGGATGTCAGTCAGGGTCGCCAGGGCACGGGGCCCCGCAGTGGAATCAGTCACGCACCAATCCTACTGGCCTTCCACCCCGATTTCAGGGCAGCAGAACTTGGCGCACCGACCGCCCCTGGGCCAATTCATCCAGGGCGTCATTGATCTCCGCCAGCGCCCTGGTTTTCACGAGCTTCTGAACAGGGAGCTTGCCCGAGCGCCAGAGCTGCTCGTAGTAGGGAATGTCATTCTTCGGCAGGGCCGAACCCATGTAGCTGCCGATGATCGTGCGCGCCCCGGCGGTCAGGCCCAATGGCTCGATGCTGCTCATCGCGCCAGGGGCCGGCAGCCCCACGGTCACCAGGGTTCCGCCCACGCCGGTGGCCTGCAACGCCGTTTCGAAGGCACGGGGATGCCCAGCGGCCTCGATCACGATTTCGGCGGTGCGCTGCCCCAGGGCCTGCGGCGTGCAGGCTTCATCGGCGCCCAAGGCCAGCGCGGCGGCCAGCTTTTCCTCATTGGCATCAATGGCCAGGATCCTGCCACTGGTCCTTTGCCCCACTGCCACCAGCAAGGCGGCCATGCCCACTCCGCCGAGGCCGACGATGGCAACGTCCTGGGCACCGGTTGCCCTGGCGGCATTGCGCAGTGCACCGCCGCCGGTGAGCACCGCGCAGCCCAGCACCGCGGCAACTTCAGCCGGAACATCCGCGCCCACCGGAATGAGGCTGCGCGCATCCATCACCGCATAGTCGGCAAAGGCCGAGACGCCGAGATGGTGATTGACGGGTTGCCCATCGAGCAGCAATCGGCGAGCGCCGGTGAGCAGCGTCCCGGCGCCATTGGACGCGGTGCCGGCGCTGCACGGCAGCTTCCCGGCGCTGGCGCAGGCTACGCATTTCTCGCAGCGAGGCAAGAAGACCGAGATCACCTGCTGGCCGATTCCCAGGTCCACCCCTTCACCCACCTGCTCGACGATGCCTGCTGATTCATGCCCCAGCACCATCGGCAGCGGACGCGGCCGGTTCCCGTCGATCACCGACAGGTCCGAATGGCATAATCCGGCCGCGGTGATGCGCACCAGCACTTCGCCGGGGCCGGGCTCTTCCAGTTGCAGCTGGCGAATCGCCAGCGGCCGGTGCTTGGCATAGGGCCGCTGGTTCTCCCGGCGCTCAAGCACCGCGGCATGGATCTGGCGCATGATCAGCCCGCAGCTGCCGTGCTGGCCTCGGCCGATTCCGGGTTCCAACCGCGCACGGCACCGTCTGGCAGCAGGTTCTTCACGATCAGCGAGCAGTCCTTGTCCCCCAGCCCCTGCTCGATCAGTTCGTCGAAGTGCTCGCGGGCCAAGCTGGCTGCCGGCAGCTGCACCCCGGTGCTTTCGCCAGCGTCCAGGGCCAGCCCGATGTCCTTGCGGGCCAAATCGGTGCGGAAGGTGGCCTCGAAGTTGTTGTTCGCCGCCGCGGTATCGATGATGCCCGGCACCGGGTACCAGGTCTGCTGCGCCCAGGACCGGCCCGAGGAGACCGAAGCGATCTGCCAGAAGACCTCCGGGTCCAGGCCCAGGGCCTCGGCCAGCTGGGAACCTTCGGCGCTGGCCATCAGGTCGATGAACAGCATCATGTTGTTGCAGATCTTGGCCGCGATGCCCATAGAAGGACCACCGGCGACAATGGTCTTCCCGCTCATCGGGGCGATGAATCCAGTGGCCCGTTCCATCAGTTCCGGTGCCCCGCCGAGCATGAAGGCCAGGGTTCCGGCCGCAGCACCGGAGATGCCGCCGGAGACCGGGGCATCAACGAAGTCCAGGCCGCGCTGCGCGGAGCCCGCGTGGATGTAGCGGGAGGACTCGATGTCCACCGTGGAGGAATCCAGCAGCAGCATGTCCTTGGTGGCGTTGGCCCAGATGCCTGCCTCGCCTTCATACACCGAGCGCACATGCGCGCCCTTGGGCAGCATGGTGAACACGGCATCGGCCTGGTCCATGGCCTCGGCCACCGATCCGGCAATCTGCACCCCGCCCTCGGCCGCTGCGGCACAGGCCTGCTCGTCCAGGTCGTAGCCGCGCACACTGTGCCCTGCGGCCACCAGGTTCGCGGTCATCGGTCCGCCCATGTTGCCCAGGCCAATCCATGCGTACGTGCTCATCTGCACACCCCTCATCCTTGAGTATTGTCCTTGTCAGGCCAGCGTAGGGTGCGCGGCGGGCCAGACTCAATGCACTGCGGCACGCCAATTGCGCAAGCCTAGTGTGCGCTAGCGCACACTAGGCATGGCAGACTGTGGACCATGGACCGTCCGATCGATTACCGCCATCTCGAATCCCTCATTGCCCTGCTCACCGTTGCACGCTTGGGCCGCTACACAGCCGCCGCGAATGTTCTCGGGGTGAACCACTCGACGATTTCCCGTCGCATCGACGCGCTGCAGAAAGCCATGGGCGGCCACCTGCTCACGCGCTCCCCCAACGGCTGGGAACTAACCGATCTGGGGCGTCGGGCCATGTCCAGCGCGGAAGCCATCGAGCAGGCAGTGGAAGCCATCGGCTCCGAGAAGGACACCGGCGCATTGGCCGGCCATGTGCGCGTCGCTGCCCCCGATGCATTCAGCGCCCACCTCGCCGCTCCGGCCCTGGCAAAGCTCCAGGCCAAGCATCCGCAACTGGTCTTCGAGATCGTTTCGGAAACCACCCGGGCACGGCAGACGCGTACCGGAATGGACCTGGAGATTGTCATCGGCGAACCCAATGTCCGCAAGGCAGCCTCCACGAAACTCCTGGATTACGAGTTGCGGCTCTACGCCACGGCCGAATACCTGGAAAGCCACGGCACTCCAGAGCACCTCGAAGATCTGGCCGGGCATTCCTTGAACTACTACATCGATACGGCGTTGACGGTAGACAAGCTCGATGATGCGACCAGCGCGCTGCCCCCGATGCGCAGGTCCATCTCCTCCACGAGTATCGCGGTGCAGTACGCGGCCACCATGAATCATGCCGGCATCGGGTTGCTGCCCACATTCCTCTCCCAGCACTATCCCAATATGGTGCCGGTGCTCCACGACGAGTTCACTTTTCGCTCCGAATATTGGCTGGTGGGACGCGAAGAAGCATTGCGAAGCCGCGCGGTCCAGGAGACGGTGCGCGCGCTCAACGATGCAGCCACCGCCGGTGACTGGTTCATTCCGCCATTCCCCGCGTACAACCTGGCCAGCAGCTAAGCGCCTCCCTTGCCGGTTCCGCGCTGTTGGCGCAATTCCAACCCGCAGCCTCCGGGCCGGACCCAGTCGGGCCGCAGGCAATTGTGATACCGGCCCGGTTGGCTGTTCCCGAGCCTGCGTTCCGACCCAATGAAACACGATCTTGTCCTGCTAAGGGCCTGCTGGTTCCCAGTCCAAGATGGCCTGGCACAGTTGTTCGACTGGTTGCGCGCTATCCAGGCGGAGCACCGGACGGCTCTCATCCTTCAACCATGCTTCATGGTGCGCGCGGCTACGTCCGGTGAATTCCGGGTCATCGTAGCTAGCTGCCCAGACCATGAATTGCTTCAACGCTCCGGATTCCAGGCTCTGCCCAGACTGGCGCAACTTCTCGCGTTCTGCAAGCCGGCGCATGCGCACCTCAGGATCCAGCGTCAAGAAAACAAAGGCATCGCATTGGTCCAGGACTTCATTGCCCCAGCCCTGCATGGACCCCGATAGCACCCACGCCTTGCGCGGCACGAAGACCTGGTTCATGAGCCTGGATCGCGCAGCTGGCGCACGCTGCTGGGAGTAGGGAGGATCGGTGGGGACCCAGAAATAGTCATCTCCATCCGCGTGCGGCACCGACCAGGCGTTCGCAACGGCACGTGCGAGGGTCGTAGTGCCACTGCCGCTGGCACCGAAGATATGCAACCTGCACGGCATCATCCAAGGACCCCTGCTCCAGCCTGGCTACTTCTCATTATTCTTCCGATTGCTCCGCTTCCGGCCATACGAGGCGCATGCGGCGATGAAGAGAATTCCGGACAGCATCGCCAAGAGATTCTCGATTCCCGTCAATTCAAGTCCCCCGCAATCGCATGATGCTCCCGAATACGGCTCAGCAACCGTTTGTCCGGGAATGGCTACACCTGCTGGCTACTAGAGTTGCAGATCCAGCTAGTCCCCGCAAGGGATTCTCTGGCCGAAAGCATTTGAACATGCCAAAGGCCAGTTCCAGCATCGGAACCGGCCTTTGGCTTTCCCCTGGTCCTTGCCGCTTAATTCTGCATCTTCAGGCCATCGCGGACGGCATTCTCGCCGTTCACTGCCAGCCGGTCCGCCTCGTCGATCTCGCCGAGGTCCAGCCCCTTGGTTTCCTTCATGAAGAACACAGCCACCATGGTGACCAGCGCGGCGAACACAATGTAGCCGGCGACCGGAACCCAGGATCCGTAGACCTTGAGCAGGAAGGTTGCGATGATCGGGGCCATGGAACCGGCAACAATCGAGGTGACCTGGTAGCCCAGCGAGACGCCCGAGTAGCGCATGCGGGTCGGGAACATCTCGGCCATGATGGCCGGCTGCCCGGCGTACATCAGGCCGTGCACGAACAGTCCCAGCATGATGGTGGCCAGGATGATCGCATCGTTGCCGGTGTTGAATAGCGGGAAGGCCGCGACGCCCCAGACTGCCATGAGCACCACGCCGGTAGCGTAGACCGGGCGGCGTCCGCGGCTGTCGGTGAAACGGCCAACGATCGGCACCAAGATGGCGTGGAAGACGTGGGCGATGAGCATCAGGCCCAGGATCGTGGAGGTGTCCATCTTCAGCTGGGTGGCCATGTAGGTGATGGAGAAGGTCACCACCATGTAGTACATGATGTTCTCGCCGAAGCGCAGGCCCATTGCGGTGAACACCCCGCGCGGGTAGCGCTTGAATACTTCGCCCACGCCGTAGCCGGCAGCCGCGTTCTGCTCCAGCTCTGCCTTGGCTTCCTTGAAGATCGGGGCATCGGAAACGCGGGTGCGGATGTAGTAGCCCACTACCACGATGACCACCGACAGCCAGAAGCCGATACGCCAGCCCCAAGCCAGGAAGGCCGCTTCGCTGAGCGTTGCCGAGAGCACCAGCAGCACCACGGTGGCCAGCAGGTTGCCAACTGGCACCGCGGCCTGCGGCCAGGAGGACCAGAAGCCGCGTTCCTTGTTCGGCGCGTGCTCGGCCACCAGCAGCACCGCGCCTCCCCATTCCCCGCCCACGGCGAAGCCCTGGGCGAAGCGCAGCACGATCAGCAGGATCGGTGCGGCGTAGCCGATGGAGTCGAAGGTGGGCAGGCAGCCCATCAGGAAGGTGGTTGCGCCAACCAGCACGATAGCTACCTGCAGCAGGTGCTTGCGCCCGTATTTGTCGCCGAAGTGGCCGAAGACGATGCCGCCGATGGGGCGGGCAATGAAACCGACCGCATAGGTCAGGAAGGCCTTGATGATGTTATCCAGATCGTTCCCGGCATCCGGGAAGAAGATCTTGTTGAAGACCAGGGTTGCCGCGGTCGCGTAGAGGAAGAATTCATACCATTCGACGACGGTGCCAGCCATGGAGGCTGCGACGACCCGGCGCAATCCCTTGCGCTCGGCCTTCGATGATGTTTCGCTTGCCACTGTGCGTTCCTTCCGCCCACGCCAGTACCCCCTTTGGAACCAGCTTCATCAGCGAGTATGGCCTAGATCACATCGCGAAAGATAGGCGAAACGAGGCATAGTAGGAGGCAGTTTCTGCACATTCGGCGTGCATTTTTGCACACGCGGATCCAGTTCCATGAAAGGTTGGCGATGGCGGCTTGGGAAAACCCTGTGCACCAGGTGGCGTTGCGCGGGGTGCGCATGGATGCGCAAACACGATGCGCCCACTACCATTCGCTGATCGATGTGATCGCGCTGAAGCACCCCTGCTGCGCCACCTTCTACCCCTGCCACCTATGCCACGGCGAACTGGCCGGTCACGAGGCAATGCCGTGGCCGGCGGACAGGTTCGATGAACCTGCCGTGCTCTGCGGGGTCTGCAGCGCACTGCTGAGCCCGGCGGCGTACATCGAAGCCGATTCCTGCCCGAACTGCCAGGCGCTGTTCAATCCCGGCTGCAAATCGCATCTTCACCTGTACTTCGAGATGGAAACAGGTGCCTAGTCCCAAGGCAGTTCGTTCTCTTCTGCCGGCTGCTGCGGAATCACCAGCACCGGACGATGCTGCTTGTGGGCCAGTGCCACCGCAATCGACCCGTCCATCAGCTGGGCCATCTTGCTGCGGATCCCCGGACGGCGGGTGCCCACGACGATCATCTGCGCATCGAGCTGCTCGGCTACCGCCGCCAGCACCTTGGCAGGGTCGCCGGCCACGGTGTAGCTCTCAAGCTCCACACCGGTAATCACCGAGGTGATTTCCCAGGCGAGTTCCTCGGAGACCGGGCTGGCCGAAGCCAGCAGGTCGCCTTCGGACAGCTTGTCGGTAATCAGGCGTCCGGAATCAGCGTGGATGCACACCAATCGTGCATTCAGCCCGCGTGCCAGCGAACCGGCCGCAGCAAATACCGCCGGGGACATGCCCGATTCCACGCCCATGACCATAGTGCTCATCAGCTATACCCGCTTCCCTAAATGGACAGTTCCGGTCGATGGAACTGCAGTTTACAAGTCCTTGAGCTCAATGGCCGGATCGCTGAGCCGATCGGCGGCAATTTCCCGGCCCACCAGCCCGCGCAGGGTGTCGTTGGCATCCCAGATATTGATGTTCGCCGCAGCGGTGATCTTCAATCCGTCCTGCCAGAACATCAAGAACTCCCCGGATTCCATATCCCCGCGCACCACCGTCGTATCCTCGGGCGAGCCATGGCCGACATATTCCATCCCGAGATCGAATTGGTCGGTGAAGAAATAGGGCAACCAGTCATAGGAGCCTTCTTCCCCGGCCAGCGTGGCCGCGGCCAGCTTGCCTTGGCGAATCGCGTTATCCCAGTGCTCGACGCGCAGCTGCCTGCGCAATGCGGTGTTGAAGGCCTGGGCAATGTCGCCCACGGCAAGTATCCGCGCGTCGCTGCTGCGCAGCGAGGCATCCACCACGACGCCGGAATCCACTTGCAGCCCGGCAGTCTCGGCCAGCTGCAAATTCGGCAGCGCACCTATGGCCAGCAGCACCAGGTCGGCGCGCGACGAACCGGCGTCGGATAGCACCTGCAGGTGCCCGTCGACTTCTTCGATGCCTTGCACGCGTGCGGTGCGCACGTCCACGCCATTGGACTGGTGCAGCTCCAAGAGGTGATTTCCAAGGCGTTCGCCGAACACCTTGGCCAGGGGGATCTCGGAGGGCGAGTAGACAGTCACCCGGGCCCCGCGCTGGCGGGCGGTGGCCGCCACTTCCATGCCGATCCAGCCCGAACCCACCACCGCCACCTGGGCGCCTTCGGCCAGTTCTGCACGCAGGGACTTCGCATCGGCCAAGGTCCGCAGCACGTGCACTCCGGGCAGGTCGTAACCGGGCATCGGGGTTCCGCCGCCCAGGCTGGCCCGCGAACCGGTGGCCAGCACCAGCTGGTCGTAGTCCAGCGCGCTGCCATCGGCCAGCAGCACCTGCCGCTTGGCGGTTTCGATGCTGATTGCCGCGACGCCCAGGCGCAGTGCCACATCATGGCTTGCGTACCAGGACGCATCGTGGACGGTGAAGTCCGCCGGCTCCTCCTTGCCCTGCAAGAACCCCTTGGACAGCGGCGGGCGCTCGTAGGGCAGCTCCGTTTCCTCGCTGACCAAGCTCAGCGCACCGGTGTAGCCGCGCTCGCGCAATTCGCTGACAACGCTCGCGGCGGCCAGGCCGCCGCCAAGGACAACGATCGATTCCATGCTGCACCCCACTGCTCAACGACGATGTACTTTGATCCTCACACCCCGTGGCCAGCTTGGCAACCTCTGGCCAGTTCACTGGCAGGAAAAGAAGAAGCCGGCGAGCGGGCCGCTGCATGCGGCC
>NZ_JBOGEG010000049.1:0-21660 GCF_050701915.1 Glutamicibacter sp.
GGGCCGGCACGTCCAAAATGCGTGCCGGCCCCGGCCTTCGGTTTTCCATCGCCGCAGCGCGGCTGGCGGCTAGGAAGCGGTCATGCGCTCGACGATCTCCGGGTTCTCTTCCATCCACTGGCGCACCAGCGGCTCGTAGTCGTCGGTGTCGTTGTCCACGAACAGCACCTTCTCCAGGGTGTACAACTCGTCAAGGCTCATCTTGAAGTTGGACATCCAGCCGGAGACCTCGGGGAATTCATCGGCGAAGCCTGCGCGGGAGTAGTTGTGGATGCTCTCCGTGCCGCCCAGCGCCCCCTTGGGATCCTCGAGGTTCTTCACAGGGAAGGATGAGTAGGCCCAGTGCGGCTCCCACAGGGTCACCACGATGTCCTCGCCGGCGTCGGTGGCTGTCTTCAATTCGGTGAGCATGGCCGAGGTGGAACTGGTGATGAACTCCATGTCCTCCAGCCCGTACTCCGGGATCACCGCTTCTTCCATCGTACGGGTCAACCCGGCGCCGGCCTCGATGCCCACGATCTTGTTCTTGAACTTGTCGGCATTCGCCGCCAGCTCATCGAGCGAGTCGATCGGTGCATCCTCGTTGACCGCCACGGTCAGCTTGGACTCGTTGTTCCACGCTCCCAGGTCCTCGATGTCGTCGCCGAACTTGTCCAGGTAGTCCTTGTGGGTGACCGGCAGCCACACGTCGGTGGTCAAGTCGTAGTCGCCCGAGGCCAAGCCGGAGAACAGCGGGGCCACGTCGGAGTATTCCAATTCGACGTTGTAGCCCTTGTCCTCCAGCACGGCCCGCCACAGTTCGCTGCTGGCAATGCCCTCGTCCCAGCCGTTGAAGACCGCGATGGTCACGTCCTTCGATGCCTCGGCCGAGGCATCGCCTTCCGGGCTGGAGCCCGAGCAGGCAGTCAGGCCCAAGGCCGCTGCGGCGGCCAAGGCGCCGAATTTCAATATGGTGCGATTCATGATCTATCCCTTTCCACGGCGGTGGTATTTCCAGCCGCCGTCCGACCCCGGGGATCCGAAGCCGGTGGCGGAAGCGGAGAGCTTCCGCCCATGCATAGTGGGCCACGGTTCTCAGGCGGCCAATTGCTGCTCCCGCGCGGTGCGTGCGGCCTTGCGCTTCCTGGCGAACAGCGCGAACACTCCGGACTGGCGGCCGAAGGCATTGGTCAGCCGGTCCAGGATCATCGCCAGGATCACCACGGCCAGCCCAGCTTCCACGCCCAAGGCGGTATCCAGGCGGGAGAGCGAGCTGATCACGTCGCCACCCAGGCCGCCTGCGCCGACCATGCCGGCGATCACGACCATGGACAGCGAGAGCATGATGACCTGGTTGACCCCGGCCATGATGGTCGGCAGGGCCAGCGGCAGCTGGATCTGGCGCAGGATCCGGCCTGGCGAGGAGCCGAAGGCCTGGCCGGCCTCGACCACTTCGCGGTCCACGGAGCGGATGCCCAGTTCGGTGAAGCGCACGCCCGGGGCGAGCGCGAAGATGATGGTGGCCACGATGCCCGGGGCCACGCCGACGCGGAAGAGCATCAGCGCCGGAATCAGGTAGACGAAGGCCGGCATGGTCTGCAAGAAGTCCAGCACCGGGCGGATGACTTGCGAGAAACCGTCGGATTTCGCGGCCCAGATGCCCAGCGGCAGGGCGATCACCAGTGCCCAGAAGGCCGCGACGATCACCAGTGCCAGGGTGCTCATCGCGTTCTCCCACTGGTCGACCCCGAGGATCACCAGCAGGCCCACGACCGAACCGAGCATGAACTGCCAGCCGCGGGCCAGCAGCGCGATCAGCCCGATCAGGATGGCCACCACGGCGAAGCCGGGGGTGGAGAGCACCAGGTAGATTGCGTCGTACATCTCGATGAAGATGGTGCGCAGCACCGAGAAGAAGCCGTCGAGGTTCGCGATGATCCAGTCGATTCCGTCTTCGGAGACCTCGCCGAGCGGGATGCGGAAATTGTCCATTAGTTCTGCTCCGATTCGTTCTGCAGCACCGCGTCAACGAGGTCGCTGGGCAGCGGGCTGGTGTCCAGTACGCTGATTTCCCCGGTCTGCGGGCTGGTGGAGGCCAAGGCGGCCAGCAGGGTCACGCGCGGGATCACGCCCAGCAGCCGGCCTTCGGCATCGGTGACGGTCACCGGCAGGGGCGACTCCACGGAGGGGATGAACAGGTCGATCAGCGCGGTGTCGGCATCCACGGTGGCCAGCGGCAGGATCTTCGAGGCCAGCGAGCTTTCGCCGCGGCGCACCAGCTTCAGCGCGTCGCGGTCGGTGACCATGCCGATCACCTTCCTGTCCCGGCCGGTGACGATCGCCGCAGAGGCCACCGCGTCGCGCATGCTGCGCAGTGCCGCCCGCGGCCCGGCATTCTCCTGGATCACCGAGCGCCCCGGGACCATCACCGAAGCGGCGGTGAGCACCCGGGCCCGGTCCACGTCCTGCACGAACTGCTCGACGTAGTCATTGGCCGGATCGGTGAGGATCTGCTCCGGGGTGCCGATCTGCACGATCCGCCCGTCGCGCATTACCGCGATGCGGTCGCCCAGGAACATTGCTTCGTTCAAGTCGTGGGTGATGAATACGATGGTCTTGCCCAAGGTGGCCTGCAGTTCGGAGAGCTGCTCTTGCATTTCGCGGCGGATCAGCGGATCCAGCGCGGAGAAGGCCTCGTCCATGAGCAGGATCTCGGTGTCGGCGGACAGGGCGCGGGCAATGCCCACACGCTGCTGCATGCCGCCGGAGAGCTCGCTGGGCATCTTATCGCCCCAGCCGTCCAAGCCCACCAGCTTCAGCGTCTTGGCTGCGGTGGCCAGCCGTTCGGCACGCCCCACACCCTGCTGCTCCAGCGGATAGGCGACATTGTCCAGCACGCTGCGGTGCGGCAGCAGCGCGAAATGCTGGAACACCATTGAAACGCGCTTGCGGCGCACCGCGCGCAGCTTCGTTGCCGACATCCCGGTGATGACGTCCTCGCCGATGGTCACGCTGCCGGCCGTGGCATCCCAGAGGCCGTTGAGCGTGCGGATCAGCGTGGATTTGCCGGAGCCGGACAAGCCCATCACGACGAAGATCTCCCCGGTGTTGACTTCGAAGGAGGCGTCGATGACTGCTGCCGTGCTGCCCGAAGGCAATTCATCTCGTGGGGTACCGGATTCGAGCTGCTTGACCGCGTCCTTCGGCTTGCGACCGAAGACTTTGTACAGCCCTTCAACCTTCAATGCGATTTTCGTGGTCATGGTCTCCACTGCCCGTCTGCCCGAAGGCACAGGCTGGTTATGGACCTGTTCGCAGGAATCGTTCCTTCTGCAATTCGCGCCATCCGAAGTATTGCGTTCCGGACCGCGCAGGTCCTGGTTCGAGTGATATCGGTGATCGTGTCGGACGCGTCGCCACCAGATTGCCACCCTAGCAAAATACCCCTTCGTGCCTCCCGGAATTTATCGGTTTCGCGGTCTGAAACTCTCTTGCACGACCTATTTTGCCCCGGAAACCCGCGACAAACCAGAAGTTATGCAAACGTTATCAGATTGTAGGGATTCGCCATGCTTTCGGCCGCTGAGGTGCTCGCATCAACCATGGGCGTTGTGGCCGGGGAACGGAACACCGGCATGCAGCGCAGGGGGAGAGCCGGGCCGGGCCTGGACGAGGTGCCAAGCCCAGGCCAGCTCATGCCCGGATGCCTTCCCGCGCCGGTTGTCCACAAGCCGCCGGCTGTTGCAGATCATTCCCGGGGAAGCGTCGATGATGGCTCTGAGCAGGTGGACCGAATAGCAAGGAGCATCCCCATGCAAACCGCAGCACAACGGCTGGGAGCCGCCGGCGAGCAGGCCGCCGCCCGTTTCCTGGCCGAGCACAACTATGAGGTCATCGACAGGAACTGGCGCTGCCCGGCCGGGGAACTGGACCTGGTCGCCCGGGCCGGGAACGGGCAAATTGTCGCCGTCGAAGTCAAGACCCGCAGCTCGAAGCGTTTCGGCACCGGATTCGATGCGGTTTCCCCGGCGAAATACCGCCGGCTGAATAAGCTGCTGATCCTCTGGGCCCAAGCGCACCAGATGTTCATTGCCCAATTGCGCGTGGACGTCATCGAGGTCTATCCCTCCGGGAGCGGGTTCGAATGCCAGTTGCATGAGGAAGTAAGCTCATGAGCACCGCCCGCACCCATGCTGCTGCCCTGCACGGGGTCAGCGCCTCGCTGGTGGAAGTCGAAGCCGACCTGGGCAATGGCATTCCCGGATTCGTCCTGCTGGGCTTGCCCGATGCATCTTTGAGCGAGGCCCGAGAACGAATCAAGGCTGCGGCACGAAATTCAGGGATTGCCCTGGCCAACCGAAAACTTACGGTCAATCTCTCCCCGGCCACCCTGCCGAAATACGGGTCAGCTTTTGATCTTGCCATTGTCATTGCCGCCTTGGCCGCTGATCAGCAGCTGCTGGCTTCATCTGGGACCCTGTACATGGCAGAGCTCGGCTTGGATGGAACCTTGCGGCCGGTACCGGGTGTGCTGCCGGCGGTGCAGCTAGCTAAGGTCCATGGCCTAGATCGGGTGATCGTGGCCGAGGCTAATGGTGCGGAAGCCAGGCTGGTCCATGGCATTGAGGTCATCGCGCTACGCCACCTGGGACAGGTGCTCACCTGCTGCGGAGCGCCAGCGGAGCAGATCACCACCTGCCTGCGCCACCAGCAAGCACAGCAGCCCACCGAAACCTCAGTCCATGCCGCTGGAGCGGCTGCGTCCGACGAAGCGGACCTGAGCCTGGTCAATGGGCAACAGGAAGCACGGCTCGCCCTGGAACTGGCCGCGGCCGGCGGGCACCACCTGATCATGGTCGGCCCGGCCGGCGCCGGCAAAACCATGCTGGCCAAGTGCCTGCCTTCAATTCTGCCGCCACTTGATGATCTGCAAGCCCTTGAAGCCACCGCAGTGCATTCGGTTACCCGGGGCGGAATCGGCGAATTGGACCAGCTGCAACGCACCCCGCCTTTCGTGGCACCGCACCACACCGCGTCCCGCTCAGCCCTGATCGGCGGCGGAACCGCACAACTCATTCCCGGCGCCATTACCCGCGCACACCACGGAATCCTGTTCCTCGATGAAGCAGCCCAATTCCATACCGGAGTACTTGATGCGCTTCGCCAACCGATCGAGGAAGGCTATATCAACCTCGCGCGGATACGAGGCCACCAGCGGCTACCGGCCCGTTTCCAACTCATCATGGCTTCCAACCCGTGTCCCTGCGGAAAGAACTTCGGCACCGGGACCGGATGCACCTGTACGCCCATGGCCCGACGGCGCTACTTCGCGCGGCTCTCGGGGCCCATCCTTGACCGGGTGGATCTGCAAGTCAGAGTCAATCCCGTGCCGCAAGCTCAGCTTCTAAGCGCGGCACCAAGTGAATCCAGTGCCCAGGTGCGTGAACGCGTCTTGGCCACCCGGGCACGCAGCAACGCGCGGCTGAGAAAGTTCTCTATAGCCTGCAACGCGCAGATCCCAACGCAAATCCTGCGAAATGAATTGGAATACCCGGCCAGGACGCGGGCGGCGCTTGAACAACTCGCTACACGACGCGGGCTCTCTGCTCGGGCCATCCACCGCCTCTTGCGGGTTGCGTGGACGGTGGCAGACCAGCAACAGCACGCAGCACCGACCGAGGATGATTTGGCCATCGCCGCCCATCTTCGCCAGAACTTGGAAAATAGTTAGGCAAGACCATGACTTTCAGCGATACGAACACAGCCGGAGAACCCGTGGCGCCCACCGGTCAGGAGCGACTGGTCTACGCGCACCTGAACCAACTTATCGAGCCCAACGACTACGTGGCCACGGCCTTGCTGGAACTGATGAGCCCAGAGGAATTGCTGCGCTTGATCCAACGAGAGGATTTCTACCCGGCCGCGCTCAAGGCGCCGGTTGACGGAATCCTCGGATTCCATCCGCCAGGCGATGCTGCGCAAGACTTGAGGGTGGCACTGACCCGGTGGAGAAAACGCCTATCGTTGAGCAACCCAGTAGGCGCCATGGATGCCGCGGCGCGCGCGGGCGGCGGATTGCTGATCCCGGCCGACGCCTCGTGGCCACGGCAACTAGCGGATCTGAATCTTGGACGCCCCTTGTGCTTGTGGTGGCGATCGGCAAACCCGCAGCTGCTCGAAGCCCAAGAGCTGGCCCGCAACGTTTCCATTGTCGGTTCTCGCGATGCCAGTGATTACGGCGATCAAGTCACTTTTGATCTTGGCCGGACCCTGGCTTTGAATGGGTATACCATCGTCTCGGGTGGTGCTTACGGCATTGACGCCAGTGCGCACCGGGCTGCGCTGAGCACTGATGATTGGCAGTATCCGAATCCGCCAACGATCACCGTTATGGCTGGCGGCATCGATCGGCTCTACCCTTCGGGCAACAGCAACCTCCTGAACCAGATTATTGCTCGCGGCGTCCTGATCTCGGAGGTGCCTCCCGGAACCACCTCAGCACGCTTCCGCTTCCTGAACCGCAACCGGCTGATCGCGGCATTGAGCCGGCTAGTCATCATCAGCGAAGCGCGCCACCGCTCCGGTGCATTGAACACCGCCAGCCATGCAGTAGAGCTCGGACGTGATGTAGCAGCTGTTCCCGGAAGCGTTTTCGCGCCCAACTCCGCAGGATGCCACCGATTGATTGCAGAGGGCAGCGCGGCGTTGCTCGCCAGCCCGCAAGATGCGCTGGGCCTGGTTGGCCAACACTGCCAAGCAGAGCCGCGTAACTCCAAAGCCCAGCAACGCCCGACTGACATCCTGGGTAGAGACGAAGGAATGGTGTACGACACCATGTCCTTCACCAAAGGATTGCTGGTCGATGAGATCTCGGCCCGCAGCGGAGTGCCACTGATCAAAACGCTACGCGCCATCAATCGGTTGGAGACACTGCAAATGGCTGCCACCGATGGCTTGACATGGAAATTGGTGCGCCAGAACTAGCCGGTGACGCAGCTGAGGGTATTCTCAGTAGTGATGAAGCAAGAACCAACGACGCACGACAGCAACGCGATGTCAGCAAAATTCGCAGAGCCAGTGGCGGATTACCTGGAGTACCTGCAACGTGAACGCGGCCGCAGCTCCAATACCCTGCGAGCCTACGAAGTGGATTTGCGGAACCTCGGCCTGTTCTTGCAGCGCCATGCCCAGGATCCGGGCCTCAAGCAGATTTCAGTCGATACGCTCCGCGATTGGTTGGCGCAGCTTCACGAATCCCAGATTTCCCGCACCACCTTGGCCCGGCGGATCTCTGCGGTGAAGAACTTCTTCGCGTGGGCGCTGAAGCATCAACTGATCGACGCCGACCCTGCCCTGCGGCTGGCCGCACCCAAAAGGGAACGGCGTCTTCCGCACGTCTTGCAGCCAAGCCAGATCGACCGCTTGCTCTCCGAAAAAACCGAGGCAACTGCTGAACGGGCTAGTAGGGAGGTCCAGCCGGAAGCTGCCCAGGATGCCAAGAGCCAGGCTGTAGCGGCACGCGATAAGGTCATCGCTGAGTTGCTGTATGCTTCCGGCCTTCGTATCAGCGAGCTTGTGGCCTTGGACGTGGACGACATCGACTTCGAGCGACGCACTGTCAGGGTCCTTGGCAAGGGCGACAAGGAACGGGTTGTTCCGTTTGGGAAGCCCGCAGAACGCGTGATCATCGCGTGGATTCGGTCGCATCGCAAGATCCTGGCCGGCCAGGAAGCTCAAGGCGCATTGCTCGTAGGTGTGCGTGGTGCGCGCTTGAATGTACGCCAGGCACGAGAAGTCATTTCCAAGGCGTTGCAATCGCTGGGGGATACCGCTGCAAGCGGCCCTCACGCATTAAGGCACACTGTGGCTACCCATCTGCTGGATGGCGGCGCGGATTTGCGTGCCGTCCAGGAGTTCCTCGGGCATGCTTCATTGGCAACTACCCAGCTATATACGCACGTTTCGGTCGATCGATTGAGGCAAAGCTACCGCCAAGCTCATCCGCGAGCCTGACTATTTGGTATCAATCTACGAAAATAGCCATTCTGGGTGGCGAAAGGCCTCTTCATCGGGCAAAATGGAAGTATCGGCGGCGATGGCACCGGAACGATGTTGACGTAGGGGAAGACGATCAACACCGCAACGGAGGATGGCATGTCTGCACCGATGACCAGAGGCGTGATTTATATTCATTCCGCCCCTGCAGCGCTATGCCCACATCTGGAATGGGCAATCGGGTCCGTGCTCGGTACTCCAGTAAAAATGGAGTGGACCGAACAGCACGTCGCACCCGGATTTTGTCGCGCCGAAATCGAGTGGGTTGGAACGCAAGGTACCGGCGCTTTGCTGACCAGTGAAATGCACGGTTGGCAGCACCTCCGTTTCGAAATCACCGAAGATCCAAGCCCGGGTGCCGATGGCAGCCGATGGTCCGTGACCCCTGATCTTGGCATCTTCCACGCCACCGTCGATTGCGCTGGCAATGTCATGGTCAGCGAAGAACGCATCCGGTGGGCCTATGAAAAGGGTGACGGCAACCCTTCGGTCTTCTACCAGGAAATGTCCATCGCTCTCGGCGAGCCCTGGGATGAAGAACTCGAACCCTTCCGTCATGCAGGCGAAGACGCGCCTGTGCGATGGCTCAACCAGGTGGTATGACAACTGGTTAATAAGTCTCTGGGTGATTAATCAAAATCTGCCCAGAAAATAACCCCGATGGTGCGGGGTTGTTACCCAAAAGAAGTGGGACCCCATGCCGGGGATCCCACTTCTTGCTTTAAAAACTGTAGTTGTGGCGAAGTATCGACCAGCAGTGCTAAGCTCGTGGCGATGAAGACCAGTCAGGCCCTAGGCGGCCACTCCCGGAACGGCAAACTGGTCGTTCCCTGATCCGCGGCCCTCCCGTGCCAGATGCATTCCACAAAAGAACAGCACATCTGAAACACGAAAAGGGAGACCATGACCGCACAGTTCAACCACACCATTATCGCTTCGCTCGACCCGCAACGCATGGCACAGTTCTACCTGGAGCTGCTCGAAGCCCGCGCGGAATCGAGCTGGGGACCATTTACCAATATCAGCTTGGCACACGGGGTGCTGCTGCAATTCGCTGCACCACCGATGGACTTCCCGCCGCAGCACTACGCTTACCTGCTTGATGACGAGCATTTCGACCGTGCCTACGCCACTATCAGTGAGAAACAAATTGAGCACTGGGCCGACCCCCAGCGGCAGCTGCCAGGGCAGATCAATCACGAACACGGCGGCCGGGGAGTCTACCTGCTTGATCCTTCCGGGCACTACCTGGAATTGATCACCCGGCCTTACCTGCCAGCAGCTAGCTAGGATCGACTAGCGCTGGACCTTGAACACGTTCTTCTGGATGCCGTTGGAGTAGACCTGCGAATCAATGAGTGCCAGCTTCTGCGCATCCAAGCTTGCGTCGCTGAACAGGCGCTTGCCTGCGCCAAGCAAAACCGGGAAGACCAGCAGGTTGTACTGGTCGATGAGCTGATGTTCCTGCAGCGAGTGGACCATCGTCGCTGAACCGTGGATGCTGATTGGACCGCCGTCTCCGGCGCGAAGCCGTGCCACATCGGCAACTGAACGCAGGATAGCAGTCTCGCCCCAGTTCTCGGCCAAGTCCTTTTCCCGCAAGGTTGTGGAGAGCACGTACTTGGGCATCGCGTTGTACTGCGGAAACTCCTCGGTCATCGACGGCCACACCGCAGAGAATGCCTCGTAGCTGTGCCGGCCCAAGAGCATCGCGCTGGCTTCGGCCTGCTCGGTGCCCTTCAGCTCGTAGGCGGCCGGGTCGAAATCAACCGAGTCCATCGTCCAGCCTGAATTGCGGTAGCCGGGTTCACCTCCCGGAGCCTGGACGACACCATCCAAGGAAACGAAAGAAGTGGCGATTAGGGTGCGCATGGGAGGGGATCCTTTGCTCTTGGGCAAGTACCGTCAGTTGCCTCCGGCTCGAGGCGGTACTTGAGCTTAACGAACATGTCAGCACCGAAGCAATGGCTCTCAGCCAATTCTTCCCGGGTTAAAGACACTGGGTTGGTTGAAGAGAATTCTTCAACCAACCCAGTGGCGTGCTCGCTTGTAGCAGCCGGAACGATTAGACGCTGCGGATGGCTACCACGGCGTTGTGGCCGCCGAAGCCGAAGGAGTTGTTCAGCGCAACGATGGTGCCTTCTGCTGGCAGCTGCGCAGGCTGGCCGGTGACGACCTTCAACGGGATCTCTGGATCCTGGTTGTCCAGGTTAATGGTCACAGGGGCCTTGCGGTTGTAGATGGCCAGTGCGCACAGCACGGACTCCACGGCACCGGAAGCGCCAAGCAGGTGGCCCATCTGCGACTTGGTTGCCGAAACCCATACGTTGTCGAGGTGATCGCCCAGGGCGTTCTTCAGCGCAGCGTATTCGGGCTTGTCGCCAACTGGGGTGGAGGTTGCGTGGGCGTTCACGTGAACTACGTCTTCTGGCTGGATGCGGCCGTCGAACATGGCAGCCTTCAGCGCGCGGGTTGCACCCGTGCCTTCTGGATCCGGTGCGGTGATGTGGTGCGCATCTGAGGTGACCGAGGATCCGGCCAGCTCGGCGTAGATGCGGGCGCCGCGAGCGATTGCATGCTCTTCAGCTTCCAGCACCAGCGCTCCAGCGCCCTCGCCCATGACGAAACCGTCGCGGTCGATGTCGTATGGGCGCGAAGCCTTGGTCGGATCATCGTTGCGGCGGGAGAGCGCGTGCATGGACGCGAAGGCGGCCATCGGCATTGGGTGGATCGCGGCTTCCGCGCCACCGACCATGACCACATCGGCCTTGCCCGAACGGATCAGCTCCAGGCCAACGTGCATCGCCTCGGTACCCGAAGCGCAAGCCGAAACCGGGGTGTGCGCGCCACCGGCGGCACCCAGGTCCAGCGACACGGCAGCTGCTGGGCCGTTAGGCATCAGCATTGGCACGGTCATGGGCAGTACGCGGCGTGGACCCTTTTCGCGCAGGGTGTCCCAGGCGTTGAGCAGGGTCCAGACGCCGCCGATGCCGGTAGCGAAGGCAACGGCCAGCTTGTTCTGGTCCATCTCTTCCTTGACCAGGCCGGAGTCGGCCCAGGCTTCGCGGGCCGCAACCACAGCGAACTGGGTCGATGGGTCCATGCGCTTGGTCTCCGGGCGGGAGAGTACCTCGGTCGGCGGCACAGCAGCGCGGGCGGCGAAGGTGACCGGCAGGTCGTATTCCTTAACCCAGTCATCTTCCAGGGTTACGGCGCCGGAGACGCCCTTGAGGGCGTTTTCCCATAGGGTGGGGACATCCCCGCCGATTGGGGTGGTGGCTCCGAGACCGGTGATCACTACTTTGCGCGCCATCATCAAACTCTCTACTGTGCGAATAAGAACTGTGCTTGGAAATTCAGGGGGCCGGCTTGACGTACCGGCCGGTGTGCGCGGCTTGCCCGCACAACGGTGTGGCGAAAAACGCCGGGAAGCTTAGGCCTGTGCCGCAGCGATGAAGTTGACGGCGTCGCCGACGGTCTTCAGGTTCTTGACCTCTTCGTCAGGGATCTTGACCTCGAACTTTTCCTCGGCCTCAACGACGATGGTCATCATCGAGATCGAGTCGATGTCCAGGTCCTCGGTGAAGGACTTGTCCATCTGCACGTCTGCTTCGTCCAGGCCGGTCTCGGAGTTGACGATTTCGGCGAGGCCCGCCAGGATTTCTTCGTTGCTAGCCATGGATGGCTCCTTTTCTTCTTAGCCGGAGGACTCCGGTCATTTTTGTGGCTGGGCCCGATCCTGTTTCCAGGAACCGGTTCCAGCCGGCTTAATGAAACTTTGGTGGCGCATCAAGAATGCGCGGCACGTTTCGTCGGTTTAAAGCTTAGGCCAGAGATGCGCTCGGCGGACGCAACATGACGTTCCCGGCGTGCACAATCTTTGAACGGTGCAAAAGCCTAGTTGGCGGTGTGCTCGGCGATGAACGCCTTGGCGGCTTCCAGATCCGCTGGGCTCTTCACTGCCAGGGTCTTCACGCCCTTCAGGCCACGGCGGGCCAGGCCCACCAGGGTCCCTGCCGGTGCCAGTTCCAGCACGCCGGTCACGCCAGCTTCAGCCAGCGTCTCCATGCACAGGTCCCAGCGGACCGGGCGGGATACCTGGGCGACCAGCGAATCGAGGTTCGCCTGGCCATTGGCTACGGCCTTGCCGTCGAAGTTCGAAAGCAGGGTTGCTGCTGGTTCCTTCGGGGTGATGGTCTCGGCCAGTTCCTTCAGGGTGCCAACAGCTGGCTGCATGTGCGCGGTATGGAATGCACCGGCAACCTTCAGCGGGATCACGCGAGCCTTGGCCGGCGGGTTCTCGCCCAGGGCTGCGAGCTGTTCCATGGTTCCTGCGGCCACGGTCTGCCCGCCGCCATTGGCGTTGGCCGGGGTCAGGCCCAGCTCTTCGAGCCTGGCGATAACCTCTTCGGGGTCGCCGCCGAGCACCGCTGCCATGCCGGTGGGGGTAGCGGCTGCGGCCTGGGCCATGGCATTGGCGCGCACCTTCACGAAACTCATGGCGTCAGCTTCGTCCAGCGCCCCGGCCAATGCCGACGCGGTGATCTCGCCCACCGAGTGGCCGGCCACGATGGCACCGGCTGGGAGGGACTGGCCGAAGAGCGCGCGGGCGGTGACCAGGCCGGCGGCGACGATCAGCGGCTGGGCGACGGCGGTGTCCTTGATGGTCTCTTCATCGGAAGTCGTGCCGTGAGCGGTGAGGTCGCGCTCGGTGATCGAGCTGAGCGCCTCCAAATGCTCGGCAACGCCATCGACGTCGAGCCATTCGGTGAGGAAACCTGGGGTCTGGGAGCCCTGTCCGGGGCAAACGATTGCTAACACTCTTACAGCTTTCCAAATGTTGGGAGCTTTTGGCGCTTCATTTGAGTACCAAGCTCGTGGTGACTGTTTGTAGGATCTCTACAAAAGCCTAGCGTATCCAGAAGCTGAATTCCGCTGTAATGCGCGATCAACTCGGAATTATCGGCCTTGGGAGCTTGACGCTCTTTGGCTGAAGCCTACAAGTTCGATTCGTGGAGCCGTCCGAAAAGCAACGCGGTTTGCAGCACGAAAGCATCGCGGGGAACCAGCGGATCCCAACCGGTGACTTCGCTGACGCGCTTGAGCCGATAGCGCACCGTGTTTGCATGGACAAACAGTTCCCGGGCGGTGCCTTCCAGCGAGTGGCCGAGCGCCAAATAGCTGGAGAGCGTTTCAGCCAGGCCATTGGAGGCCTGCTGCAGCGGCATGTAGACCTGATCCACCAGCGCCGTGCGGGCCAGCTCGTCGCCGTTGCAGGCACGCTCTGGCCACAGGTCATCGGCACCGACCGGATTCGGCGCTTGGGGCCAGGCCCTGGCGGCACTGAATCCCGCCACGGCTGCCACCGCAGCGTGGTGCATTTCCTTGACCGTCGGGGCCATGGGGGAGTAGACCAGTGGGCCGGGACCGAAGAACCGGGTCAGCCGGCTCAGATCTGCTTCTTCGAATTTGGTGTCCGAGAGCATCAGCACCGAGCGGTCGCCGAGCACGCCCACCAGCGAATCGCGCGAGTAGCGGATGGCAATACGGCGCAGGGCCGAGACGAAGGTCGCCGGGTTGGACGATGGGGTGGTGCCCACCAAGATGCGGATATTCTTCTGCGACTTCCAGCCAATGGCGGCAATACGCGAGGAGAGCGAGTCGTGGGCCTCGCCGTGCAGCACCGCATCGACCACGTGGGCCTCCAGGCGCGAGTCCCAGGCGCCGCGGGTTTCGGCGGCGCGGGCGTAGACATCGGCGGCGGCAAAAGCGACCTCGCGCGAATAGCGCAGCACGGCTTCGCGCAGGGCGGCCTGCTCATGCTCGGCGGCAATGTCGGGCACCTGGGATTCGACCACTTCCACGATGGTGCGCAGCAGGCCCAGCGCCTTCTGCAAGGAGATGGAGCGGGTCAGCTCCGTGGGAGCGGCGCCAAAGACATCGGTAACCACCCAGGACGGGGTGGAGGACGGATCCTCGTACCAGGTAACGAAGGTGGAGATGCCCTTCTGGGCGATGAGTCCCAAGGCTGCGCGCTCATTGGGTGCCAGCGAGCGGTACCAGGGCAGTTGCTGGTCCAGGTATTTCAGCGCGGTGGTGGACAGGACGCCGATATGGCTTTTGAGTCGCTTGAGCGTTTCACTGCTGGGTGCCTGGGATCGGCTGGGACGGTTCTTCGGAGCTGCGGCGGCATCCATTTCAGGACTCATGGTTTCCAGCTTAGTTTCTTTTCTTCTCCCGCGCCCGGCACAGCAGGTAAAGGTGAGATTAAATGAACCAGCTGCCCGGCAACGAAGAAAACTTCGTCATCGGGCAGCTGATCAGTTCGGCGCCGGAGGCAGCTCCGGGCACCTGGACCCTGGGGCCTAGGCGTCGCCGCCGGCGTTGCCGGACTGGCCGGCGTTCGGGTTGTTCAGGTCGTACTTGGCGTGCGCCTTCACTGCGGTGTCCGCAGGAATTTCGCCACGCTCAACCAGCGACTGCAAGGTCTGCACTACCAGGGAGTGCGCATCGATCTTGAAGAAGCGGCGGGCTGCCGCACGGGTGTCCGAGAAGCCGAAGCCGTCCGCGCCCAGGGTGTGGAATTCACCTGGCACGTACGGGCGCAGCTGCTCAGGCACGGCGCGCATGTAGTCGGTGGTCGCGATGACTGGGCCCGGGGTGGACTCCAGCTTCGAGGTCACGTACGGGGTGCGGCGCGGCTTCGATGGGTCCACGAGCACCTCGGCGTCGGCGCGCTGGCCGTCGCGGGCCAGTTCGTTCCATGAGGTGACCGACCAGACGTCAGCCGAAACGCCCCACTGCTCGGCCAGGATGGCCTGGGCTTCCAGGGCCCATGGCACTGCCACGCCCGAGGCCAGCAGCTGTGCGCGCGGGCCGTCGGTGGTAGCTTCCTTGAGCAGGTGGATGCCCTTGATGATGCCCTCGACGTCAACGTTTTCCGGCTCAGCTGGCTGGCTGATCGGCTCGTTGTACACGGTCAGGTAGTACATCACGTTCGGATCGGCGTGGGTTCCGCCGTACATGCGTTCCAGGCCGGAGCGCATGATGTGGCCGATTTCGTAGCCGTAGGCCGGATCGTAGGTGATCACTGCCGGGTTGGTCGAGGCCAGGATTGGCGAGTGGCCATCGGCGTGCTGCAGGCCTTCACCGGTCAGGGTGGTGCGGCCGGCGGTAGCGCCGATGATGAAGCCACGGGTCATCTGGTCCCCGGCTGCCCAGAACTGGTCGCCGGTGCGCTGGAAGCCGAACATCGAGTAGAACACGTAGATCGGGATCAGCGGTTCATCGTGGGTCGAGTAGCTGGTGCCGGCAGCGGTGAAGGCTGCGACGGCGCCGGCCTCGTTGATGCCCGGGTGGATCAGCTGGCCCTGAGGGGATTCCTTGTAGGCCAGGACCAGGTCGCGGTCCACGGACAGGTAGTTCTGGCCGCCCGGGTTGTAGATCTTCGCGGTCGGGAAGAACGAGTCCATGCCGAAGGTACGGGACTCATCTGGCACGATCGGCACAATGCGGTGGCCGAACTCCTTGTCGCGCATCAGGTCCTTGAGCAGGCGCACGAAGGCCATGGTGGTGGCCGCCTGCTGCTTGCCCGAGCCGCGCTTGGCGATCGCGTAGGTCTTCTCGCCTGGCAGGGCCAGCTTTGTCGAGGCTTCCTGGCGGCGGGTAGGCACCGAACCGCCCAGGGCGTCGCGGCGCTCCATCATGTACTTGTACTCAGCCGAGTCCTCGGTTGGGCGGTAGTACGGAGGAGTGTAGAGGTCAGCCTCGAGCTGCTCGTCGGTGATAGGGATGCGCAGGTGATCACGGAACTTCTTCAAGTCCTCCATGGTCAGCTTCTTCATCTGGTGGGTCGCGTTGCGAGCCTCGAAGTGCGAACCCAGGCCGTAGCCCTTGACGGTCTTGGCCAAGATGACGGTCGGCTTGCCCTTGAACTCCGCGGCAGCCTTGTAGGCGGCGTAGACCTTGTGGTAGTCGTGGCCGCCACGCTTCAGGTTCCAGATCTCGTCGTCGGTCATGTCGGCAACCAATTCCTTGGTTTCCGGACGCTGGCCGAAGAAGTGCTCGCGAACGAACGCGCCGGACTCCGCTTTGTAGGTCTGGTAGTCGCCATCCGGGGTCTGGTTCATGATGTCAACCAGAGCGTTGGTCTTGTCCGCTTCGAGCAGGGCATCCCACTCGCGGCCCCAAGCAACCTTGATGACATTCCAGCCGGCACCGCGGAAGAAGGCTTCCAGTTCCTGCATGATCTTGCCATTGCCGCGAACCGGGCCGTCAAGGCGCTGCAGGTTGCAGTTGATGACGAAGTTCAGGTTGTCCAGCTTTTCGTTGGCGGCAAGCTGCAGGAAGCCGCGCGACTCCGGCTCGTCCATTTCGCCGTCACCCAGGAAGGCCCAGACCTGCTGGTCCGAGGTGTCCTTGATGCCGCGGTTCTGCAGGTAGCGGTTCAGCTGCGCCTGGTAGATGGCGTTAGCTGGGCCGATACCCATCGACACGGTTGGGAATTCCCAGAAGTCAGGCAGGGAACGCGGGTGAGGGTAGGAAGGAAGCGCGTGGCCTTCCTTCGACTTTTCCTGGCGGAAGCCGTCCATGTCCTCTTCGGACAGGCGGCCTTCGAGGAACGCGCGGGCGTACATGCCTGGCGAAGCGTGGCCCTGGAAGAAGATCTGGTCGCCGCCGCCCGGGTGGTTCTTGCCGCGGAAGAAGTGGTTGAAGCCTACTTCATACAGGGTCGCTGCACCGGCGTAGGTGGAGATGTGTCCGCCGACGCCGATATTAGGGTTCTGGGCGCGGTGCACCATGATGGCGGCATTCCAGCGCATGAAGGCGCGGTAGCGGCGCTCGATGGCCTCATCGCCCGGGAATTCTGGTTCCTGGTCCACAGGAATGGTGTTCACGTAGTCGGTGGTGGTCACGTGCGGCACGCCCACGGACTTGGCACCTGCACGCTGCAGCAGCGAGCGGATAATGAACTGGGCACGCTCGGTGCCCTGGGTCTCTACGAGGGAGTCAAACGAGTCCATCCATTCCTGAGTTTCCTCAGGATCCCGATCGGACAGCTGGTAAGTCAACCCGCTACGGATCTGGGAGATGTGTTCCTCTACAGCCACGGAAGCTCCTTGATTGAATTGCGGCTCCGACGCTGTGCAGTTTTGCGCTGCGGTGCATCGGTATTGGGACAACGGGTGCAGTAACACTGGAATGATGTGCACTGCCGGTTCATATGCAACTCTAGTGTTAAACGCTCTCGTTTTGTGGCGCGTTTTCCAGCAAAAACCGGCTTAAATCAGATATTTGAAGTGACTTACGCAACCAAGTATGGGAGCTATCTTTCCTACGGTCATGTCAATATGATGCGGGTCACTGGAATGTGGGTTATATTTGTTCGGCGTGTTATCGCTGTAGCGCTTGAACGGAGCGGCAAAACCGTGTTTCGTTGGTAGTAACGCTTTGCACCAGCAGGAGGAATGAAGTGAGCGACGCCGTATCGGCAAACTTGGAGCCCGCCAAAAAATTGGGCTTCGCTAATGAAGACCTTATTCAGGAACTAGGTTACGACGATGACGTGGACTACGATCTGCGCGAATCGATCGAGGACCTGATTGGTTCAGAGCTGCTCACCGAAGAGGACCATGACGTTGTCGACGCAGTCATTTTCTGGTGGCGCGACGGCGATGGAGATCTAGTTGACGCATTGATGGACGCGCTGAACTGCTTGGACGAGAATGGCATCGTTTGGCTACTCACTCCAAAGCAGGGCCGCGAGGGACATGTATCCCCAGCACTTATCCAGCAGGAGGCACCAACCGCCGGCCTGCATGTAACTACTAGTGAAGGCGTTTCGGAGGATTGGTCCGCAATCCGCCTCGCCCCACGTAAGAAGAACTAATGATCCAAACAGGTTCACGCCTGTTCGACTTCTCGCTGGAAAATCAGTACGGCGAAACGATAACCAGTACCGGGCTGTCTAGTGGCCGGGTGCTGGTTGTCTTTTATCCCTGGGCGTTTTCGCGGGTATGCGGGTCGGAACTGGCAACACTCCAAGAGCACTACGAATTTTTTGCACGGCATCAGGTACGCATCGTGGCCATTTCGGTGGACCATAAATTCACCCTGCGCAACTATGCGCAGTCGCTCGACCTGGACTTCGAGTTGCTGGCTGATTTTTGGCCGCATGGGGCGGTGGCGCAGCAAGCCGACGCCTTTGATCGAGATCGCGGGGTCGCTGCCAGATTGTCGCTGTATCTAGTTGACGGTGAAGTTCGCGATATTTTCCGCAGCGAGATGACGCAGCCAAGAAGCATTGATGACTACAAGGCGGCTGTGGAGCGCGGCGTTTAGCGTGCCCAAATAAGCTGTGCTCCAGCTCACTCAAAAAAATGGCTCCTCGATTTGCCCGGGTGCGAAAACCTGTGTAGAGTTATTCCTCGTTGGCTTGCAAAAGTGAACATGGTAAGGGCCTTTAGCTCAGCTGGTAGAGCGTCACGTTTACACCGTGAATGTCATCGGTTCGATCCCGGTAGGGCCCACCAAATAAGAATCCTCGATCCATTCGGATCGGGGATTTTTTGTTTCCGGCAGGCTATTTTTCCAATCGGGCAATTCCTGCGGTGCCCATGATGCCGGCTTCATGAGATATTTGATCCTCGGTGAAGCTGAACTTCTTGGCGTCCTCACCCGAAGCCATCATGGCTGGATCGGTGGCTTTTTCATTGCGCTTGGAAATCCAGGTATATGGTTACGCTGCATCGGCGGGTGCACCGAAATTGCCAACCTAGTGGAGCGATTTGGCGCCGCCGTCATCCATGGCCCAGCGGATGATGATGACGCCGTCTTCGACAACCGCTTCTTGGTGAGTGAGATCGCTCATCGAATTGCTTCGCGTCCGGCTGCCGGCCAGGTCCGAAGTTATTGGTGCCTCGTGTTCTTCGGCGCAGGCCCAGGCTGGCGCCTTGGAGGCGATGGTCCCAGGAGTGCAGCTTCAAATGAGCAGACATAGGGCAAGGCCGGCAGCTGTAAATCTCTTGTTCATGCCATCAGCCTCTCCTGTGCCTGCGGCGGAACAGAATGTTGAATTCCCGATTGGCCCATTTGGTGACGCTCGGCACTCTTTTGAGAAAACCTCCATTTCAATTTGCCAAGTCAGTTCGGGATGCACTAGATTATTACTTGTTGCAGAGGACGAATGAGGGAAAGAAACTTTCCAAGTTCACACGCTGCAGGAGGGCCTTTAGCTCAGCTGGTAGAGCGTCACGTTTACACCGTGAATGTCATCGGTTCGATCCCGGTAGGGCCCACCAAAACGAAGACCGCTTCAAGAACTCTTTTCAGGGTGATCGAAGCGGTCTTCTTCGTTTTCCGGCCGTTGCCGGCCAATCGCCGAATGCCAGCGAAAGTGCGAAACTGGATTCATGACTGCACCAGAAGAAAACCTTTGGCTCGCCACCGTTCGCAAGAACCCGGACCACTCGCAGAATTTTGCCCAGCGCTGGCGCACGCTTGCCGCAGAAGGCCAGGATATTTTCGGGGAAGCTCGCGCCGTTGACGCGATGGTTGCCCGAGGCAGCAGGATCCTGGATGCCGGATGCGGGACCGGGCGCATCGGCGGCTGGCTTTCCGAGCAGGGGCACCAAGTGGTTGGAGTGGACCTCGACCCGCATTTAATCGATGTTGCGCGCGTGGATTACCCCAAGGCCCAATGGCAGGTCGGCAATCTGGCTGATTTCACCATCGCTGGCGCAGCTGGGGAGAGGCAGGAATTCGATCTGATCGTTTCTGCCGGTAATGTCGTCACCTTCCTCTCCGAATCCGAACGCCTGCCGGCACTGCAGCAGCTGCGCGAGCATCTGGCGGCAGACGGGCGCATGATCATCGGATTCGGCTCGGGACGCGGCTACGCGTTCGATGACTTCGAGGCCGACGCACGGGAGGCCGGGCTGGCACTGCAGCAGCGCTATTCGACCTGGAACTTCCACTTGCCTGCCGACGATTTCCTGGTGGCCGTGCTCGGGCGCAAATAGCGGCAAGCGCCAAACCAGCCCCTGCAGGAAAAAAATCCATTTCGATTCCATGCTAAGTGCGAACGCCCCTGAAGGACCCTTGGCCTGCGGCTTCTCACGTTGTCCGAAATGGGCGGGGCGCAATTCTGCTCAGTTGCAAAAACACGCCTCTTGCGCGAATCGGACTCTCGCGCTATCTTGAACTTTGTAATGCAAAGTGGTTTTCGTCACGAACTGCTTTGCGGCTCGGAGGCGGAAATCGCCGAAGGAGGCAGGGCATCATGGAAAACGGGAACAGCAACGAAATCGACCCGGCCCGCATACTGCGAGGAATCGAATCGGACGCACAGCAAGCCCGCGAGGGCATGAGCCCGAACCAGCAGCTGCTGTTTTCCATCTGGGGCGTTGCCTGGATCATTGCCTTCCTCGGCCTCTACTTCGCACTCGCGCCGCAAGGCGCGCCGCTGCTGCCAGCGGCGGTTGGAATCGGCACCGCAGTTGCCTCATTCCTCATCGCGATCGTGATTTCCGCAGTGCATTCGGCCAAGCGCGGTTCGGGGACCAAAGGGCCGTCGATGGCGCAAGGGGCGATTTACGGCAATACCTTCAGCCTCGGCATGATCATCACTGCCCTGCTCGGATGGCGGCTGCATGCCGAGGGGCTGAGCTCAATGGGCATGGCGACTTTTGCCCTCGCGGGCCTGTGCCTGGTGATCGGCGTGCTCGTGGTTGCCGGATCGGTACTCTTCAACGACCGGACCCAACTGATCTTCGGGGCTTGGATCCTGGCCATTGCCCTGCTTTCGCTGGCCGCACCGGCGCCGCTGAACCTCTTGGCCGGAGCGGTTGGCGGTTTGGGGTTCATCGTGCTGGGCCTGCTGCACGGCAGCAAGCCGGAACTGGTGTCGGGAGCGTTGATCCGGGGTGGGCATGCAGGAGCTTGACCCGCTTATCCACGCCCAGGCGCGGCTGAGGACCATCACGGTCCTGGACACCTTGCGTGCCGGGGATAGCATCTCGTTTCCCAAGCTGCAGGGGCTGCTGTCAATGACCTCGGGAAATCTGGCCACGCACTTGCGCAAGCTGGAAGAAGCTGAATACGTGAAAGTGGATAAGGTCCTGGAGGGGCGGAGCCCGGTCACCTACATTGCCCTGACCCGCGCTGGGCGAACCGCCTTCGAAGAATACAAGGAACAGCTGCGCGCATTGCTGGACACGGTTTGATCGTTGGCCGAACCCGCAAGCCTACGCCGAATTGCGTGGAGGGGGAGGAACCGGGAGAATCTGCCAGCTAATGCAGAGGCCCAGGACAGGTGATTCACCTGCGCGGCCCACTAGGCTGGAAAAGGTACGCTGTCGAATCAACTGCAGAAGGAGATTTTCCAATGGGCCTAGGCGATAAGATCCAGAACAAGGCGCAAGAAGTTTCGGGCAAGGTCAAGAAATCCGTAGGCGATGCGACCGACAATGAGCGCCTGCAGGCTGAAGGCGTGAAGGACCAAGCCGCTGCGAAAGCCAAGCAGGCCGGCGAGTCAGTGAAGGACGCGGCCAAGGATGTTCGCGACGGCCTGGACAAGTAGCAACCTGCACGCAGGAACGTAAGCAGCAAGGGTGCCCGCGTATTACG
>NZ_JBOGEG010000050.1:0-20983 GCF_050701915.1 Glutamicibacter sp.
AGGCCATGCTCGCGAGTTACAACCAGGCATAAACAGCTGATACTAGACAAGTGATTGCCCCGGCAAGCATCACATACACCCAACGCCTGTCGTGGATCTCTGGCTTTAGCTGCTTGTTTGCTAAGGCCACAACGGCAGCCCCAACAACGAAGAATAAAATCGGCAATAACGGCAAATCGCTTAGGCGCATGACTATTCCTGCTATCGCACTAGGCGGTTAGGTAGTCTCGCAGGCGGCGTAGGCAACTCTCCCCCGTTGCGCTCACGTGCCGTACTAATCGCGGCATCAACAGCTTCCGCACACCATGAGCTGTCACTTAGCCATCGCTCCTCGGCCTGTTCCTGGCTAATGGCAGCTCGCATAAGCTCAATCGCTGATGTAGGAACATTAAAAGATCGTGAGCTGCCAGTACGGACTTCTGCTCTTGCTGGCTTATTCGCAGCAAACCGCAAACGAGCCTTAAGCGAACGTGCAGCGTGACGCGTGATAGCTTCACCAATCCATAGCGTGAAAGTATTAGCTTCTCCCCCGTTCTTCCAGTCGGCCAGATATGCGGCTTTAGCATTGTTGAACTGCTCAGGAGTTAGGTAGATACCTTGACGAGTAACTGCCACGGTGCGCGCTGGCCTACCGCTCTTAGCTTGCTTCTTAGGCTCCTGCACCGCTGCTGCTGGCTTTATCGCTTCCTCGCGCGCAGGTACCGGCGCGACGGCTGGCGCAGCGGCATCTGCGGTCGCTGGCGCTTGCTCAATTGCCGTCTTGTTTCGATCCCGAAGACTTCTACGGGCTGGCTTGCTTGGAGTCTTTTTCTGTTCCATCATTTCCTCTTAGTCTGATCTGTCTTTATAGGTCAGCTAGTCTAGTTAGTCCAGTTATTCACGCGTCCAGCGACAACCGAAGCTAATGCAGCCTTGTAGTCTTCCGCGATAGGCGAGCCTGGATAGTAGACACCAACCGGCATTCCTGCCGTGTACGAGTCTTTGACCGCTACAGCTTCGCGCACAGTGCTAGTCACGCGCCCTGGGTATAGCTCGTGAAGCGTCTGCACAACCTCCCGATCCAATAACCGGCGGCCGTCATGCTTGGTCGGTATGATCCAGTGCAGCGCCTGTCCGGGGCGCAGTCGCTTGGCTATGCGATTCCGAATCACTTCTTCAAGCCTTGGCAGCTGCTCATATGATTCCGTTTCGCATGAGACTGAGGATACGATCACATCAGCGGCCGCTAAAGCACCTAGCGTTAGCGTGCCTAGAGCTGGTGGGGTGTCTATCACTACGTCATCCCATACAGTCGCAAGACTTGGCAGGTAGTCGCGTAGAGCGGTCATAATTTCAGGCTTGGTGCTGATTTCTTCCAAATCAAAAGTGCCGCAAAGTATGTCCACACCGGGAACGGTTGGACTAGGGAACGCGGCTTCCTCGGCGCTTGCATCACCTATGAGTACATCGGCAGCTACGCCGGAAACTTCTGCATCTTCGGTGACACCTAGGCGCGTGGTTAGATTACCCTGCTCGTCAAGGTCAATCGCTAGTACGCGGCGGCCAGCGGCGGCTAAAGTGGCGGCTAGTTCTGCTGCCGTGGTGGTCTTCGTTGATCCGCCTTTAGACAGCGCTACGGCATAAATGGTCATGAAATGCTCCTTTGTAACTAGGTCGGTAATTAGTCCTGCATGGTTTCCGTGTTGATACTTTAATTTTAGTCTAGTTGGTCATTCTATGCAATGCTCACGAGCCTTGATAAGATGCTTTTGTGCTCCGGGGTGGTTCCCGGTTGCCGTGTTGAAACAGCCCCGCAGCGCTTGCGCTTGCGGGGCTGTTCTTATTTAGCTTTCCAGCGCCTTAGGGCCGCGCCATGTCGTGCTCGTGGTTCCCGCGTGGAGCGTGTCGAACACAAGGCATACTCTCCGGCCGTCGATGCGATCCTTGAAATCTTTATGGATCTTCCCCCATGCCCTAAAGACACTCGAGTCTCGGCCGTATCTTTCAATGTCTGCCCGCACCGCTCCTGATGCTGTGTTTGCATCCCTGAAGTCCTTCTCTGCCTTGTCTCGGTCCTTGCGCTCTGGGCCGCTGGTTCCATCGTCGTAAATGGCAAAGAATAGCGTTTGCTTCGCGCGGTCGAACTGGTTGATGGCATGAACTCCTGGCTTCATTGGGTTATCCATGTTGCACTCCTTGCGGTTGGCCGGTGGTTAGTCCGGCGTGGTTTCCGTGTTGATACTTTAATTTTAGTCTAGTTGGTCATTAAATGCAAACTGTCATGGTTACTTTTCGCTTAAATAAAGAAGTGCCCCACCAGTGGCGGGGCACTTTCCTTTTAGAGAACTCGGGCGTTCAGAACTTCCTGCCCGTCATGGTCCAGCGCTAGCAAGATTCTTGATAGTCGCTCTGCATCAATGTTGCTTGACTCGTAGTGTGCAATAAATTGGCCACGCGCCGCGTAGAGCACACGCACATCGTAGTAATCCAGGTGATTGAGTTCTACGGTCACTCGCATGATTCGCGGCCGTGGTGAGCGCTTGCCTGCCTTGTTGAATGGAAGGATTCGAGCCTTGAAGGTCAAGCCGATCTCGCGGCCTTCACTGGTTAACGCTGCGAACTCGTGCGCTCCCAGACTCATGAAGATGCCGATTTCTACCTGCTGGCGAATAGTGCCTGCAACGGTCATTTGGCGCTCCTTGCGGTTGGCTGGTGGTTAGTCCAGCGTGGTTTCCGTGTTGATACTTTAATTCTAGTCTAGTTAGTCATTAAATGCAATTTTCGGAGGTTGTTTCGGGCAGAAAAAACCCCTCCCACCTTCTAGGGTGGGAGGGATTTCAAACTAGTCTTCGACGGTGGCCAGCTGGTGACGTGCGGCTACGTTCTGCATTGTGTCGGCAATGCTGTTTGCGTCCATGGTGCCGGATTTTGCCAGGTCTTCCATGGTGAAGTGCAATAGCGTTTCGCGATGCTCGGGGTGGATGCCAAGATAGGTTTCTTCCGCAGCTTCTTTTACCTCCTCGCTGGTTAGGATTTGCACAGGCAGCCGGAATGCTTCTGCCAGTTCGTAGATGATTTCGGTAACTCGCTCTTCGCAGATTTGGTCTACTTGGATGCCTAGATCTTCCAGGGTGATCGAGTCGTACTTGCAGCTCACGATGCGCTCCTTGCGGTTGACTGGTGGTTAGTCCAGTATGGTTTCCGTGTTGATACTTTAATTCTAGTCTAGTTAGTCATTAAATACAAGGTGACTAGAGCCTATTTGCTGTAATCTCGGAATTTCTAGTATGTCTAGTTAGTCCGTTATATCGTGGCGATTGCGAAAGCTGGCGCAGGTTGGTGGCTCGTTCCTGATAAGCGGAGCAGTGCCGGTGAAGGTATGCAGCGTCAACCCGTAGGGCGGCGGAGGAGAAAAATTTTTGCAAGGAGCTTGCGACGAAGACAAAAAATTTTCGGGGGAACCGGGGCGCAGCCCTTGCGCGGAATACCGTTCCGGCAATGATGGAGCATCAGGGGCGAGACTCCACAGTTAGGCGAAGGGCAGAACGTAAGTACAGCGGATCTTTTTGTCAGTGTCAGGGCGTAGCCTTGGCACGTTATGCCAGAGGAATTTGTAGACGTTCGTTTTACGGCAGCCGGTGCGCCCTGGAAGATCCGACGCGGCGGCCGTGTCTGGCAAGTCGTGGTGGAGCCGACCTGCCATTTTGAGCGGGTGAACTGGTGGGAAGACCTGACATTCAAGGTCAGGAAGGGTGCTGCCGACAGAATTGACTATGCCGTATGGCTGGTGCAGGTGCGGTTAGGCGCTAATCCGCGGTCGGATATTTTGACCTGGGAGCTGGTGGAGCATCCACGCATTGATTCCTGGTCTGTGCGCGAGGTGTCATAAATTTGTAAGGTCTAGGTGATATTTCGACCTATCGCGGCGGTAAAAGCTACTAAGAATCCGATCAGGACTACTGCATACAACCAACGTAATTCGGTTGTTTGTGGTTGGTTTTCTTGGCTAAATCGGTAGTGGCCGCGCGCGGCCGCGCCCATCACGAGGATTGTTCCTGCGGCGCTGGTGTAGATCCATCCGTCACGTCCTGGCGTGACGAAAAGAAATACCAGGTAGACAAGTCCAAAGATTATTGCGGCGCGCGCCTGGGTTAGATGGTGCGTTGCTTGTTCTGGGTTTTGTGCCATGAGTGCTGCTTTCTAGAAATCCGTGCACAGGCCATGCTCGCATGTCGTGTGCTAACTCGAGTACTAAACGTGTGGCTTGTGTGCGGGTGGTCGATTGGTTCCTGCTGTCCATCATGTGTGCGAAAAAAGCAGCGGAGCGGGAGAGCTTTTTTCGTGCCCATGTGGGCAGGAGGCTAGGAACATGATCCGGCTCGGCGTGCGGCTGCTAGGGCGGCTCGTGCGGCCGCCGCACCTCGGGAAGCGGTGGTGCGCAGTTGTGGGCGCTGCGCGGCTTGCTGGGCGTGGCGTTCGGCTGCGGCTCGTGCTGCTGCGCGTGCCTGGTTGCTGGCTGCGGCGGCTCGCTGGGATTGGCTGAGCATGATTTCGCCGGTGGCGGTGCGCCACTGGTTGAGCCGGTGCAGGATCGCTGCGCGCAGGATGCGGCAGTAGTCGATGTAGGACTGAGTGTCATGGTTGTGCTGGGGGAGTGCTCCCCAGGATTCCTTGCCGTGCAGGCCTGGTGTGGTTCGCCATTCCAAGGCGTGCTGGAAATCTGAGATTGTCCATCCGGCATCGAAGAATGGCTTGGCGATGTTCAGGATATTTTTCTTGGAAAAACGGGCGAAATCTGGCATCCGACGCAAGATTTCAGCGGCAGCCGATAGCCCCTGTCCTCTAGAGCTGATCGTTCTGTGAGCTGGCCACAGCTCAACTGGTCGATGACCGGCTTGGTGAGTTCGCACGGCGGAGCCGTGCCCAAAAAGTTTTTCTGTGCCGCGTAGCGGCTCATTTTGAGTGTTTTCTTCGCGCGTGCGCGTGTAGGAACTTACTTCGTAAGTGGTTAACCCCCCTACGGGGAGGGGTTCTAAGTTATTTCCACAGGCGGTGCGGTTTGGGGTTTGCTGGTCTGGCCGGGTAGCGGTGGTGTCTTCGGCGTCTTGGGGGCGCAGGCCTAGCCCGATGGGGCGGCAGAGGACGTATACGGGGGCTTCGTTTTGTGCTTGCTGGCCTGCTTTGGCGGCGTATTGTGCGCTGCGGCCGGAGGCGACGATGCCGAGGATTCCGTGGGTGCGCAGGAATTTGAGGGCGTTGCCTACGGTGGCGCGGGATACGCGGGCTTTGTCGGCTACGGTATCCCAGGTGATGCGCACTGTCATGCTGTCGTGCTCGGTGTAGCGGAGGAGTACCCAGAGCACGGCGAGGATGTTGCGTTTGCAGTCGGCACGGCGTGCCAGTAGCTCGTCGAGGGATCGGGTGGCGCGCCATGCTTGGGCGGTGTGGTCGATTTTCTTGCTGCCGGTGGGGATGGCCCAGGCTATGGCTCGGTCGGAGGTTTCCTGGGCGCGTGAGACACGCCGGATGCGTACCGGAGCAGCGGTGTGAGCGTGCTGGGTGGCCATTGCTTCTTTGGCCGCGTTGAACTGCGTCTTGCCCTTGGCGGTGAACCCTTCGGGAGTTTCTGCCTTGACGAATGGGCGGTGGCCTTTGGCCGTGTGAGCCAGGATTGCTGCTACTCGGCCGTCTTTAGGACGCGTGCAGCGAGGTGCAGGTGTGAGGATATTCGCGTGACTTTCACGCATATCTAGGGTTTCTACAGTTGTTTTGTCGCGCGCGGACGCTACTATAGACATATAACGTCTTTCCTGTAAGAGGGTAAAGAAAGGGGAGCGTCCGGCTTGGTAACCGGAAGCTTCTGGTCAATCTGGTCTGCGGTACTCGCCAAAGTTATGGCAGATCAGATTCGAATTCTTAGAAAAGGCCGCGCATTGCGTGGCCTTTTTCTTTTAAGGCTTATCCACTGGCAGCTGCTCCTGTTTATCCACGTCAAGCAAATAAGACAGATCCGGCAGCTCGCCGTTCCCATCTTCCCTGAGAACAGTAATCAAGCTATCGAGATACCGAGCTGCGCTCATTCGGCTAGTTTTGGCCGCGCGAGTGACTGCCTCCCGGCTCTCAGGTGCCACACGGCCCTGTAGGAGCACCGTTGGCGCATTATCTTCTCTGCGCGTTCTCATGTTTCCAACCTATACGGTATGCATACAGCTGTGAAGTCTTTGGCCTGTGTGTCGCAAAAAAGCTGTGGCGCGTTTCTTGAACGCGCCACAGCTTTTTCTATAAGCCCCTGGCTACCGCAGCGGCCGCAGCGAGCCATGCACGCTGTGTTCCTGGACGGAGCGCCTCGTAACGGATACGTCCGGCTTTCAATG
This sequence comes from Glutamicibacter sp., assembly GCF_050701915.1. NCBI lineage: Bacteria > Bacillati > Actinomycetota > Actinomycetes > Micrococcales > Micrococcaceae > Glutamicibacter > Glutamicibacter sp. The sequence continues at coordinate 6,354 of NZ_JBOGEG010000050.1, forward strand.
CCGGGTCGTAGGGAACAATCACAACAGCACGAACCAGTGGCTCAAAGAGCTTGGCTATACGCTGCGCTTCGGTGCGGTCTTCTGCCTTCCATTGGGAAATAATCACCACGGCTTCCCTAGCCAACTTCTCCCCGTGTTCGTCACGCGCTGCAAGAGTTTGGAGGGTCAGCCGTGCAGCTTCGGCGCGGTCTTCCATGGTGGTTGTTGGAATGACCAGCTGGTCGGTATGTTCCATCATTGCGCGCCAGTTGGCAGCTCGTGCGGTGTTGCCTGAATCCATTACGATCATGCGGAAGTAGCGTGATGCTACTGCGTGGGCTTCGTGGACTTCGGAGGCCTGGATCTCGTGATCGCCTTCGTCGTTCTCGTCGGATCGCAGAACATCGTATTTGTCTTCGGTCTGGTGGTGTACGTATCCGGCCATGAGGCCTTGTGTAGCCGTTGGAGACATGAGAAGTTCTTGATCTCGGAGTACATCAAGCACGCTGGCTCCGTGCGTGCCTTGCTCTGTTCGCCAGCCTAGAGTTCCTTGGTTTTCATTGTTATCCCATGCGAGCACCCCGCCGCCGCCATACCTGGCGTATACCGCAGCAAGGCACGCTACGGTTGGAGTTTTGTTGCTGCCTCCCTTTCGGTTGGCTACGGCGATTGTGCGGATACCTGGCCAGTGCTGAGAAACGGCTTGAATGTCTTCCCGTTCCGAGAGTTCAGCAGCCGATGGCTGCGGCCGGATGCCCAGGAATTTAAACCATGAACGCACGCCCTTTGTCGCGGGGGCAATAGGATCATCATTCGTGAGGAATGATGTTTCCCGGAGACTACGCCGTGACGGGTAGGTGTCTTCGTCCTTCCGTGTTTCCTTGGCCGGTGCGCTCACTGGTTCCTCTTTTACCTTGGGGGCGGGGGCTGCTGGCGTGGCCTTTTCAATAGCCTCGACTTCCTGGCCGGCTACTACCTGTTCAACAGATTCTTCGGTTGCTTCTTCCATGTGGCCATTTGGGTGGATCAGCATAGTGAACTCGCCGCTAGGGTCAACGGAAGTGAAGGTCACGGGCTTATCCAGGCGTGCAGCATGGTTTAGGGCTACATCGCGGATTATCATCCGTGCATCTTCCAGGTTCTTGCCTTTGATCTTCTGGCTGCGGCCATCAATGGTGATGAGCGCCGAGCCATCCTTTTCGGTTTGTGCGTGAATTGACATGCTGATCGCTCCCTTTACTTGCTGAGATCTATGTTGAGTTCGCTCTTGGTTGGCTGGTCGATCTTGGTGACTTTGCCGCTCTTTTCATCCATCGTTACCCACCAGGTAGCCTGTGCCTCGGGTTGGCCTGATGCGCCACCGCTACGCAGCATCCAGTCCACGTTGTAATTGACGAGCACTCCTACCCGGTAGGTGTGCTTGCTTTCTTCGCCGGTAGCATCGTTGAGCCAAACCCGTTCGGCGTTGGCTTCTACGGTTAGCGAAGTAACTTGTTCGGGGTCGTAAATGTCTGCCCATACTGGTGCGAATGACTTGGCCAGTTCAGGTGAAAATTCTGCGCTCAGATATCCTTGCTGCCTTGCTTCATCTGACACCGGGCTGCTCCATTTAGCGGCTGCGACCGCCGCATTTGATGCCGCTTGCTCACGGTCTTTGTCGAATGACATCAGTCCATCGAATTTTCCATCACTGGGGCTGGCCGTGATCGATGGTGTTGGGGTAGCTGACTGGCTCGGCTCATTGGCAGTCGGCACAGTTGTTGATTCAGCTGCTGGTTCTGAGTTGTTGGCAGCCCAGATAATGCCGCCGATAATTGCCGCAACGATGACAGCTGCCAATGCGCCGAATATTATGAGCTTCTTCTTATCAATCATGGGGTTATGCCTTTCGCTTCAAGATATGGAAGTGGGTCGATACTCTTGCCATTTTGTATTGTCGGCCCGGAAACGTCTGTGCCTGGCTTGTTGATCTGGAAATGTAGATGACGGCCGCTGCTATTGCCTGTAGCTCCTGGCTGGCCTAGCGGTGTGCCAGCTGGCACTATGTCGCCAACATGGCTGCTGTTGACTGTCAGGCTTCCTGCTGCTGCTTCGTGGAATTCAAAGACCAAGTGCGGTTCTTCAACTTGAACTGCGTAGATGTATTCACCATATGAATCCCAGAGAGGATCTGATGTTCCTTTGCCAACATAGGTAATTTTCATTTCCGTGGGTGCATAGAAGTATTTGCTGATTCCTCCTGCCAGATCGATGCCTTCATGGAATAGAAGGAACGGCATTCCCGCACAAGACACGAGTGGACATGGCCGAGGGCCATAGTCAGAAGTGAGACGGCTTCCTGGCATAGGGTTTGTCCATTCACCTGGGCCGAGTTCGAGTGGCATCGGCAATGGGTTTTCGCACTGCACTTTAGCTGCGGACATGATGATCTTGACGTAATCTTCAGTTTCGGGGAATGGCGGGATTCCGCCATAGTGCTGTACTGCACCCGGTCCAGAGTTGTACCCGGCGAGACTGAGCTTCAAGATTTCTTCTTCGTTGTCGCTGAGATAGCTCACCATCTCACGAATATCGGCCATGAAGCGGCCTTGTGCGTCAATTCCCGCTTGCGGGTCGAAGGGGTCTTTGCCGTTGCCGTACTGATCCCACGTACCGGGCATGAACTGTGCAATGCCTCGCGCCCCAGAGGGCGAAACAGCTTTAGGATTCCAGCTTGATTCTCGCTGGATCTGGGCTGCAATGAGGCTAGTTGGCATTTGTGCGGTCTTAGCTGCTTTCTCCACGGCATCTTTGTATTCAGCCGGGATTGATACAGCTTGGCCATTAATGCCGTTGTCACATGAAATCGGGGATTCTACCCTTTTGCGTTCTTCTTCTATGCCTGGCAAGAACCAACCGATACTGGCGATTACAACAATTACGATGGCCACGATAGCCACAACAGTAAGCAGCACGGGAGATGCGCTGACAATGGCGCTGACCGCCGATACCGCTGCGCGGATAGCGTGAGCAACAGCAGCTGTGGCTCGTGAGATCCCCATAGCTCCCCGGCTAACGTGCGAGCCAACCTGCGCTGCGGCTTGGCTAGTTTTCCGCGCCGTTGCTGCCCCTTGCTTAGCCTTGGCACGCTGGCGAACAGCCGCCCCGGCCGTGCGCAAGTTGCGGCCGCCCTTGCCGACTTCTTTCGCTGCTTCTTTGACTCGCTTGCCAGCGTTGACCATATCTCCTGCAGCACGCTTGGTGCTTTGAGCAGCTTTGCCGGTTTCCTGGGCTGCCGCTTTGATATCTCCGGCAGCAGCACCGAATTTCTTGGGTAAATGGGCGGCGTTTTTTAGCGTTTTTGGCGCCTTTTTCAGGAGGCCGCTGGCTTGGTCATAGCTGTCTTCTTCGTTGGTGGCCTGGGAATATGCGTTCTTTCCCGCACTTCCCGCACCTTTTCCAAACCGTGAACCGGCACGGGTGGTGTGGAATGAGGATTTCCCGGCGTGCAATCCAGCTTTCGCGGCATTGCCAGTGGCTTTGGCCGAGTCGCCAGCCGCGCGCGCGCCGCTGGATCCCGCTTTGCGTGCGTTTTTTCCTGCGCCGCTGAGCGCGTCTTTCACTCCTTTTGCCGGTGCAGCGTCCCTGTCACGGTCACCGTTGACTAGTCGTTCATTCCTAGTGTTCAGGTTGAGCCGTGACAGCTTCTGACTGGCATCAGAACCGTTGTCTTTGCGGCGCAGATTCCGCATGGCTTACTCCTGGAAGGTCGTTTGGTACAGCTCGTAGAGAAGGGAGGATTCTGGGATGATGCTGTCGAATCCGACAATATGGCCACCGCTCTTAAGCAGTCCTTGGCCAGCCCGTACATTCTCGAACTTGTTGCGCTGTTCCGAGCTGAAATTCATCAGATCGCACAGGCTCGTTGCGTCAGTTTCTTTCTGTCCAAGGATGGCCAGGAAATCGCAGTTCGCCAGCATGATACGTGCGTGCTCGTTGTTAAGTACTGACTCGATATTCTGGGTGATGCCGGTTGGATACATGCCCCATTTACGCGCACGAGCGTAGAAGGTCTGGAAGACTTCTGCCGTGTGGTCATCGTTGAAAAGCATATGGAATTCGTCAATGTAGACCCAGGTACGGATTCCCTTGGAACGGTTGCGCACTACCCGGTTCCAGATCTGATCGAGAACAACCATCATGCCGAAGCTCTTTAGCTGGTTACCCAGCTTGGAGATATCCCAGACAATCAACCGATTCTGAATGTCAACGTTGGTCGGCTTGGAGAATCCGCTGAGTGATCCCTCGGTGTAGATTTCCAGCGCTCGTGCCAGTGCCTTGCCATCGTTTTCTTCGCTGCCCATCAGGCCATTGCGCAAATCATGCAACGTTGGCATGTTGGCGGTTGCCGGATCTTCGCGGTATTCGTTCTCATACCTCGAGTACATGGCAATCGTCACCCGGTCAATCAACGAGCGCGCTTCTGGGCTTAGCCCGACTGCGCCGCCGATAAGAGTCTCAAGCATCGATAGCACGAATTCGCTCTTGGCCTTGATCGGGTCATCTTCGGTATTTCCCTCGAACTCAATGTCGAAGGGGTTCACTCGGTCTTCGCTACCTGCATGGATTCGAACAATCGCGCCGCCCAGGGCGGTGGCCAGTGGTTCGTATTCATGTTCAGGGTCAATGATGATGATTTCATCGTTCGGCCGGTCAATCACGGTTCCCGTGATTTCGGATTTGGCGAACACGCCCTTGCCAGATCCAGATGTACCAAGGATGAAGCCGTTGCCGTTGGGGGTCTTGGTTCGGTCAGCCACCACAGGGTTGGAAGAGTCAGTGTTAATGCCGTACCAGTGGCCACCTGGCATGAAAAGTTCTTGAGTCGTGAATGGTACGAGGATTGCTGCCGATGCGCTGGTCATTGCTCGACGCATGGGCACGGCACGCCGACCAATAGGCAACTGGGTAGTAATCCCCTCGTACTGCATGTAGCGCAGTTCCTCGGCAGTAACCGACTGTTTGCGCAGCGCTCTTTTCGCACGCTTGATGTTCTGGTCTAGTTCTTCTGCTGATGGTGCGGAGATTCCGATAACCATTACTGTCGAGAAGATTTTTTGGCTTGAATCCGAGATTTCCTTGCGGAGATCCCGTGCTTCTTCGAGGTTGTCTTTGAGCGTTTGCGGCAGGTATTCCTCGCCTAGCCCTTGCTTCTGCAGTTTCTTGCTTTCGGCAATCTTCTGCATTTCAAGTTCCGCAATCTGGCGTTCGACCAAGCTTTTTCCTTCAAGCTGTTCGAAAGCTTCCAGGTGCAAACTCACTGTCAGATCGCACTTGATTTCGGTTAGCTCGGTGATCACCCGGTCAGAGAGCCAGGTCGGGTAGTCGCGTACCCACAACACTGAGTGGTAGGTGTCAGCACTCGCGTTGCGGAAGACTACCGGGCCGCTGCGTTCGGCATTTTCCAAGGCGTAGGGAGCAATGTAGTCATGCGTTGCTCGCCGTGGCTGGTCTGCAAATTCTTCTTCGGAGAAAGCAAACAATTCGTAGGGGCGCAGAATATGCGACATTACAGCTAATCGCTCGGTGCGAGTCAGCCTGGTTGCCTTGCAGTCCTTCATGCCCCGCAGCTCAGCTTGTACGGCATGTTCCAGGCGTGTCAGCGTGGATTCTGCCTTCTGCTGGTCAGGTTCCTGGACGGTGATCGTCAGATACTTTTCGGTCACTGTGTTGCCGCTAGAGGTGGCCAGCTTGCCGCGTACGATCTTGTTGTGGTCTTCGCGGTACTCGTCGTACTGGTCGCCTCGGTAAGCCTTCTGTACCAGACGTGCTACGTCTGCATCGTCCAGAACTCGGTTGATCACTGTTTCCTGAATCCGCGAACCTGCATCGAATGAATTCAGAAATCGTGCCCACTTATCAAGGATGACTTCTTGGTCGTTCTGCGCCGCAGAAACGTAGTTGATATCCGAGATTTTGAGGGTCATTGACCATTCGTCAGATCCTAAATACGCCACGCCGCTGGGGAGCATCGTGTGATATCCCAGTACGTCGCGGGTTTTTTTCGGTGCGGCTTTGAACGCACCTTTTGCGGCTGCATTGTCGATGCCTGTCTTGGCAGCAGCGGCGCGTTTACCGGCTTCGGCGGGTTCTGCGTCCTTGCTCTTGCGAATGCTCGCTAAGACTCCTGGCAAGCCGCGTTTCTTTGAACTCCGGCTTCCGGTGTCGCTTCGACCGCTTGGCAGGCTGGCCATCTCCGTGTTCAGATACGGATTGGTAGTTTCGTTTGATGCTGGTGTGTTGGTAGGTGTCTTCATAGGTAATGACCTTCGTGGTAAGAGCATGTCGGAAGAAGTACTGAATGTAGACCTCGGGTGTCAGCCCCATTGGTCTCCACCACGCCCAGAAAGCTACGGGAACGATAAAGGGGAACATGGCGTACATTCCCACGGTGGTGGCAGCGTTGAGAGATTCTTGCGTGTCCGGGTTATTGAGCGCCCCGGCAGCTAGGTATTGATCCCAGCTGCCTCCGTTGGAGATAAGAACGGCTGTTGTCACCACTGCGAATACCCCACCACCGCCAAAAACCATGATGGCTAAGGCTCCGATACGCCGCCAGGTAAGGCCGAACATGGGCTTTGCTTCGTATGCTGCAATGTCCTTATGGACTTTCATTTCCAATGCCATGTTTAGCCCTCACCCAGAACGGATTTGGCCAGTGAGTTGGCTTGGAATAGGAGGAATATCAGCACAAGCGGAGCAATGATGAAAGTTCCAAAGTTCCCAGCGACGAAGCCCAGTGCATCTCCGTCGTAGTTGATCTCTTTGGCAATCCACCCGCTCATAAGTGCCTGGTAAAGCTTGACGGCTAGAACCAGCACCGCGCCGGTAATGGCTACAACGCCGTAGCGTTTCAGGTAGCCGATGCCTATTTGCTTGGTGTCTTCATGAGAAAGGAAAGCGATAGGCAATGATGCAAATGCGTTCATGATGTACATCTGCAAGAAGCGCATGAACACGAGAACTGTTGCCACGACAGTTCCGAAAGCAGACACCACGTATGGAATGAGAAGAACCATCACCATTCCTGCTTGGTTCATGGTTCCTGCGTCTTCAACGTCTTTGCGCATCTGGTCGCCCAATTTGATGGTTTCCCCGCTGCCGCCTATTGATACGTTGTTGGCGGTGGTTGCAATCCATTGCGCGACACCTGCAATGCCGTCCAAGATGACAATGGCACTCTGGCAAACCATCAGTACCATTGCCACCTTGAACATGCTTGCAGCAACAATCTTGATACCTAGTTCGCGGTCGGATTCGATCTTGGTCGAGTTGGTGGCCAACATCATCGAAGCAATGATGGCCAGCACAATCGACGTGACCGGCTTAACCGCTGTGTTATGGATCAACACGGCCGCGTTATACATCGCTGGTTGGTATTCGGCTGGCGACAGCAACACGTTTCCTACGCCCCCGCTGGCGGCGCTGGATATCGTGTTGAGCATTGAAACGATAATGTCATCCATGATTTAAATTGCGAGGGTCTTGAACAGCGCTGCGGCGGCCAGAATCAAGCCGCCGCCGACAACCTGCCACACGCCGGTTTGAATCTGAGGGCCGTTATGGTCTTTGAGTCCACCGCCGAGGACGATAGCGCCCCAGAGAAGCCACAAGCCGCCGCCAAGCATGGCGAACCCCGAAATGAGGTCTAGAACTGACTGGAGTAGTGGAGGCATGAGATAATCCTTTCAAGGAGTTTGAACTATTACGTAATCTATCATATGGAGTGTGGATATGACTACAAAATCGACTAATGGGCGGCGACAGTGACCGAGCACCTACTTAATGACCGTGAACGCGCGGTTCTAGAACACCTAACACCACGCCGATTCGAGCTACTTTTGCTGGCGTGCCAGCTACCACAACCGTTCACTGCACCAGAGCTAAAAGCCCTATACAGCGAGGTAAACCCCCGCACCATATCTCTCGATCTGGAAAGCCTGGAACGGGGGAAAATTTTGAAGGCAACACCCCCAGCGGATCAACCGCGCCGGGGGCAGCCAATTTACTTCGAGTTAGTACCGGATATACCGGAAGTTCTTGAACGCTTAGCTTCTACTGCCGGTAACGCCTGGGCATCTATACGCCCAGCTTCCGAGACTTAAACGGGTGCAGCCCACGGATTTTGACTATGGCTAGTTCGTCAGCGAGGCCGCCAACTTCATCTGGCTCCATGAGCGGCCGTTTCATCGTCCGGTCGCTCTTTGTCCATGATCCTGTTGCACCGTAGCTCCGGGAATTATCCTGGGAAATAACGGTCTCATTGCCCAACCGCTTAGACATCCACTCGGCCGTTTGCTGATCATTCGTTCCCAGGAACAGCGTTGTATCGCAGTTACCAACAATGCCATCCCATTCATCCTTGAATAGGGCTTTGCCCTGGCTATAGGACTGCATAACGATGCTTGCGCTGATTCCGCGGGAACGGATGGTCGCCATTTTTTTATCAAATTCCGGCAGCTTGCCAATGTTGGCGAACTCGTCCAGGAACATATGCAGCATCCGTGGCAACCGCCCAGATTCCTCATGGTCAGCTTGGTACACGGTTTGCTCGAACAGGGATTGCCAGAACATCGCGGCAACAAACTTGAACGTGCTGTGCGTGTCCGGGATCTGCAAGAACAGTGCGGTAGGTTCATAGCCGATCTTGTCTAAGCCGAGATCATCGGTTGCAAGGATTCTGCGGATATCGTGCATGTCCAGGGGTGATAGACGCACACCCAAGGAGATGACGATGCTCTTCCTGGTTTCCACCGCGCCTTGCTCGTACACGCGGTACAGGCGGCAAGCGAAGTCCAAGACCTGCATCACTTGTTCATCATCGTCAGGGTCGGGATTCTGGTTCCACTCGTCCACGATCTCTCGCGCTGCTTGGAACTTAATGTCTGTTTCGCTGTCGCGTGCGTCTTTGTCTTCTTCTGAGCCGTCCATGCCCTTTTGAAGATCCAGCACACCAGGAAGATTAGGTTCCTGCCCGTCGGTGATCGCCGTAGTTGCCCATTCATAAGCAACCAGAGCCGTCAATAGTGCGCGCTCGGCTCGTTCGAAGAACTGGTCTCCATGCGACTCTTTGCCAGTCGTATTCATCATGATTGACTCGACCAATTGCATGATTCCGGTTTCGACTTCATCAGCGTTGAAGTAGCGCATGGGATTGAACTGGTTGGACTGCTTGAGGTTAATCAGATTCAGCGTGCGAATCTTCATGCCTCGTTCTTCCAGCCGCGCACGCGCAGCTCGAATGATTTCGCCCTTCGGGTCAGTTGTGGCCGTCGATGCATTCAGCTCCAACAAGTTCGGCATGATGTACGAACGGGTTTTACCCGTACCCGACGCACCCAATACAAGAACGTTCGTGTTGCGCTTGGTGACATGCGCATCCACCGATAACGCTTCGGTTTGGGTCAGGCGTAGGACTTCGGAGGCTTCCCTGCTCGTGAATCGCTTGGGTAAGCTTCCCGAACGTGCCCACTTAGCCGAGCCTTGTTCTTCTCCCGGCCGGGTGTTCTGCTTGCTGCCGACCACGTAGAAAATGATCAACGCCATGATGACTACGCCTACAAGACCTCCAATGAGGTCAGGCTGCGCAGTAGAGATATGAAGCAGATTATCCATCAGCGCGGCTGAGAACCCCGGCAGTAGATCCCCTATTCCGGTTCCGCGCTCCATTTCCACGCGAACATACTCAACAATCCTGTTACCGGCGAAAAAGACTACGCCGCCGCCCACAACGGCCGCTGCTACTTTGCCTCCTGTGCTCATGTTCCTTCACCTACCTTCTCGGGGCGCGTTCTGGCTTTGGTGCTTGCAGCTTCGACGGTGACGCCGAATGATCGTGTTTGATCTGCTGCACCTTCGTATCTATGCGCTCAGCAACCTTTTTCCTGGTTTCGTCGCGCTTGCCCAGTTCTTCACGCTGCGGCTTAGCTGTCGATGCTGAATTGGTTTGCGCTGCTGTCTTATTTCCCTGCGCCTTGGGCTGTGCAATGGCTTGTCCCTGTGCGGCCTTCGCGTTCTTCCCTCCGGCGCTTGGCGCAGGAGCCGGGGTTGCTGTCGTGCCGCCGTGGCTAACGGCCTGTTCGGGCGCGTCTTCGGTGACTTCATCGGAGCTGAAAGGCAGGCTCTCACTGCTGACACTTTCGGCCTCTGCGGCACCGACCACAATCGGTTCTTCGGTTTGAGGCGATGGCGTATTCATCTGCAAATACGGGTTGTCGCTCTGTTGCGCAGCGGCCGGCTGCTCAATGGCAGCTTCGGGGGTCAGATACTCTCCCTGGCTGTGTTCTGCAGCCAATGTCTGTTGAACCCACGCCAGATCTTCCGGTGGGAGGTCATCCCACCCATGTTCCGCGAAAGCGTCATCCAGCATGTTCACGTTTTCAGGGGTTAACGGAACTTCCTGCCGCAGCGTTGTTTCTTCGGCCAAGGCCAAGCGTTGAGGGTCGGCGCTTTGCCGGAAAATATACTCTTCTGCCCCTGGTTCAGTTCGATCATCCAGCAGATCTCCGGCTTTGACCGTTTGTTCAATGACAGTGCCGGTTCCTGCATAGTCTTGGGCGAGCTGCTTGTTGGTCGTGACGAAATCGCCGTTATTCAATGAATCCTGGCTGCCCTCTGGCACGCCGCGATACACCGTGACTTCGGTATCTGCTGGCAGGCCGAGAGTATCCGAGAGTGTGGCAATATCCTTGCCCAAGGGCGCTGTCACACGGCTGGCCGGGTCATATTCAGTAAAGACCGTTCCGGTCGGATTCACAGAATCCAAGGCCGGTGCAGATTCATCCACGGCTCCGGCTCCCCCGCGCAATGCCTCCGATATGGCTTGCGCCTCGGTATCTTCCAGCACCAGGCTCACATCGGTTTGCACCTTGCCCAGTTCTTCTTGTGGAAGTTGGGCGGCTTCGGGATCGTCAGCCGCTGCAAAAGCGTTGCGTTCCTCCGAAACAACTTCTTTCACATCGTCCAAGTTCATGGGAATGTGCTCGCTCAGAGCCGCATCCAGGATTTCGACGTTGGCAATGGTCAGAGGTATGCGGCCATCTTGTTCAACGGTGGCTGCCAGCTCCTTGACCTCCGGTTCCCACCGAGTCCAGCCTTCATTCGGCCGCAGTGCCCGGTGCGCAACCGGTGGTTCCTTGACAGCTGCTTCTTTCAGCGCAGCAGACAAGTTGTTCTTGGCCGCTTCATCGACCTCTAGAACCCGCTCCCCCGGAGCCTCTATGGCTTGCCCTTCCAGGACTTCCCCAGTGGTGCGTTGCTTGGTCAGCTGCTCGTCAATCTTCGCTGCTGCCGCCGACAGCGCATGTTCAACGACTCCTGCATCTTGTCCCTGCACATGGAACGTGCGGGAACCGTCCTGCTGCTTTTCGATTGCGAAAGTTACACCATGCTTGCGCAGTTCACGACTGAACTGGCGCGCTATTTGCGCGTCCTGCACTGGCATGAATTCGCGCTTGCTGTCAGCTATCCTGGTGAACTCCCGAAGGCTGACCTGCCGCTCAGGGTTGCTTCCATTAGCACGCCCATGCGCTGCCGAGTATTGGTGCGAAGCATCAACCAGGGCGAGAATCGCTTTTACCGTGCCATAGATGACACCAGCGCTGATTCCTACGCCCAGCCCGAAGGCTCCCTTGCCTACCTTGATCCCCGCGCGCGTGCTGGCAGCGGCGGCGCTCCTGCCCATCTGCGTTCCAGCCTGTTGCAGATCTCCTGCAGCCTTGTCTGTCATGTCAGCCATTACATGCCCCTTCCGCGTACGCCGTCATTGCGGCCTTCATCATTGGTTCGGTTGGATCTGATCTTCGCTTCTTTCGCTGCAAGACGCTCTCGCAGAGACAGCGGCTTCTTAGGCTCGTCCTTTGGCTTCTGTCCGGTCTCACGGTCGCCCTGTTGATCTTCCAGCCGCTCGGTTTGCGCTGCATGCTCTTGGGCAATTTCGGCACGGTGCTCCGGCGTTTCTCGGTCGCGCTCATGATCGTCTCGCGCCGAACGCTGACTGATATCGAGCGCACTGTGTTCACTTGCCGGTTCGATGCGTTGGCGTGCAGCGGCCTTATTAGCTATTTGTTCTCCCACGGACATTTTCACCTCGTTACTTGATAGTTGTGTCAGCGCCCGGATATCGGTCTTCACGGTCGCAATATTCCGTTCCATGATGCGCAATTCAGCGCCCAGGGTACGAAGCTCCTTTTGATCGCCCTGCGGGTCGATAGTCATTTCTGCTGCCGCAACCAACGTTGTCTGGTAGCGGAAATGGTGTTCTTCAAGCTTCTTACTCGCAGACTCGATCGCCTGTGCCGGGTCAATCCCAGAAGCATTGATCCAGCGGGTCTTGGCGTTTACTCGCTCCCCCAGTTCGCGTAGAGACTTAAGTTCATTTCCCCAGCGGCCGACAGTCATTTTGTCTAGCCCCATGGCTCCGGCGCGCTTCTCTGCTTCGGCCAGATCCGGTTTGGAGAAGTAGCTATAGAGACCCTCTGTAGAAACAGTTTTAGCGTGTTGCCCGGACGTATTGGCCAGCAAGTGGTTCTGCGCGCTGGGTACGTAGATTCTCAGTGAGCGCCCGTGGCGAACGATTTGCGTCTTCGAAACAGTCATTTCCAGTTGCCGTCTCGTGCCAGGAACACTGACGGTCAAGGTGTCCTTGGATTCCTTCAAGATCATGGAAGCATCGATGCCCACCATGTTGACAGCGGACTTCGAAAGCCGAGCCATGATGTTTGACTCCGTGTACGCTGCACCTAACCGGAAATCGCGGATGGGCCGATTCATCGTGCCCTCTCGGAATGAAACAGTTCCGTTCTTTCCGCTCCGCACGCTCGTTTCAATTCCTGCTCTTGCCAGGATTGATTCGAACTCAGTCCAATCGCGCGCGCGCGATGCAGCTTTGTCGATTTCCGTACGAATGAATTGCTTGGCAGAATCGCCTTTCAGGACACGGTAAATATCCCTCATTGAATAACCAGTTGCACGTTCCGGCTTTGGCAGAACGCGCAGTCCGGCAGCGAGGCAAAGCTCGTCGCTGATATCCCTAAAATGTCCAATTGTGCTCTTCTGCACGCGGATCTTTTTACCGGTCTCAAAGTTGACCGGATTCAAAATTATGTGGTTGTGAACGTGTCCTTTATCCAAGTGAGTAGCAATCATGTACTCATGAGTTCCACCAGTGATCTTCTCTGCGAATTGCACACCAATCCGGTGTGCAAGTTCCGCACTCATTCCGTCCTTTGGATCAAACGATTGGATCACATGATGCGCCAGTACCGATCCCCTGCGCTGCTTGGAAACGCCAACCCGCTCCGCAGTTTCTGCGAACTGAGTTGCAACAGCTTTGTAATCGGTAGGATCAATAACCGCCGCATTAGTTGACACCCAAACACCATCGGATGTTGCATCGGCACGCGAGATATAAGCCAATGCCTTACTGACAGTTGACTTGATCTGCAACATCTTCACGGTAGCCACTAGCTCTTACTCCCCCGAGCTTCATTAACCGTCTGGTTAATGACCGCTTGAATCTCCTTTAGAAGTAAACGTGCAGCTCGCATTTCTTCAAACGTTACGACCTCTTCAACGTTTACCTGTCGCGCGATTTGATTGATGTTATTTCCAATGCGCGATAGCTCAGCCCTCACGGTTGAAGGATCAAAAGCATTTCTCGTCACGCTGATCTCTGATTCAAGAATCGCGTCACGGGCAAACCCTTCCCAAGATTTCGCCTGGGCGATCTCCATGCGACGTTCCACGCGCTTCCATTCCTCGGCATTGAACGAGATCAACTTGCGAACATTGCGCGATCGCTTCGATCCGTCAGCAGACATGTTCACCTCTCATACCGGGATTGGGCTGGAAGCCCATAGAACCAAAACCTATGTTTTGAGCGAACCGCAGGTTCACGCGCAACTGGATATCCAGTTGCTATGCTTGCTACGCTCTTAAGTCCAGTCTATCGGCTTACGTCAGTTATCGCTACAATTGAGACAAACCAAAAAAGCGGCCACATAGCGCAAACTACGTGACCGCGATTATTTAGGAGATAAAAATGAGCGCAGAAAATGAAATTGACGAGCTGCTACGTCAAGACGAGGCTGAACTAAAGGCGAAACGCAAGCGACTCAAAACCTTTGCCTCCGCAGTTGACGATATGCGAGCGAATCAGCTTTCGGCCGCCGCTCTAGCAGAGGAACTTATCACTTCTGGCGACCTTACTCGTGCCGAGTTGGGCAAGGTCTTCAAGCTATCTCGCGCAGAAAAATCCGTGTTGCTTCCCGCTCGCCGCGCCTCAACTGGTGATGCGGAACCAGAGAGCACGGAGACCATTGCCGAGCAAACGAACGAGCCAGAAAACGGCAATGAAAATTCCGAAAAGGACAGTTCGGATAGCCAGAAGAACTAGCCATATTCCGGCCTTGATCGACCCGAAGACAATCTTGATAATCAAGAGAATCAAGGACGAGGCCAGGACGATGGCAATTGGGATCATCAAACGCCCTGCCGCTTCAACAAGCATGATTTGTCCTTCCCTGTTTCCTGTTTCTCTACCCTCAGCCTAACTTGACATGAGGACGTTTCAACAGAAGCGGAGTAGTTCCTTATACGTAAGTTGGCTGGCG
>NZ_JBOGEG010000051.1:0-19971 GCF_050701915.1 Glutamicibacter sp.
CATCTGCAGTGCAGATGCGGCCCCTTGGCTATTGGCGCCGAATCGTTGGCGGCTTAGAAATCGACGCTCGACTTGGCGTGCTTGCGAGCTAGATGCCAACCGCCGAACAGCAGCAATGCGAACAGCGGAATCGTGGCGATCGTGTACAGCCCCACCGTGAATACCTCGCCGTTTTCCCCGGTCAAGGTATCGAAAGAAATCAGGACGGTGATGACCAGCAAGGAAATCAAGCCGATCCAGCCGGTGATGGGTGATCCAGGCATGGGCAGCGAGGATACAGTGCCCTTTTTCTTGCGCAGCATGAGCTGGCATCCGAAAATCGAGGCCCAGGTGAACAGCACGCCGATGGATGCGGTGTTCAAGGCAAGGTCAAAGGCGAAGGAATCACCGAGCCAGATGTTCAGGATGACGCCGGCAAGATAGACCACGCCCACGGTGATAATGCCGGTTGACGGAACAAAGTGCTTGTTCATCTTCGAGAGCCACTGCGGGGCATGCCCGTTGCCGCTCATGGTGCGCAGGATGCGGCCGATGGAGTACAAGCCCGAGTTGCACGAGGACAGTGCCGCGGTAATCACCACCAGATTCATCGCGCTGCCAACCCAGCCCAGTCCCATCTTCTCGAAGACCGTGACAAACGGGCTGACCCCGGATTCGTATTCATTCCAGGGCAGCACCATGGCCAGCAGGGAGACGCTGCCCACGTAGAAGACCAGGATGCGAACGACCACGGCACGGATTGCCGAAGGAACTTCCTTTTCCGGGTTCTCCATCTCGCCGGCGGCAATGCCCACCAGTTCAATGGCGTTGTAGGCGAAGATCACCGAGTTCAGGACCAGGATGCTGACGAAGAAACCGCGAGGGAACATTCCGCCCTCGCCGTTCTCATCGCCGATAAAGAGGTTAGCCACCGATGCGGTGTGGTCTCCCACCTGGGCGTTGGTCACCACCAAGTAGGTACCCACGGCCAGGAACAGGACAATCGCGGTGACCTTGATGCAGGCGGCCCAGAATTCAAACTCTGCGAAGGCCTTGGCGCTGAAAAGGTTGATGGCCACCAGCAGCAACAGCGCGCAGAACGCGGAAACGGTGACCGGAACATTCGGGAAGAAATACTGGAAGTACAGGCCGATGGCGATCAGCTCGGCAATGCCGGTCATAATCCAATTCAGCACGTACATCCAGCCCGAGATGAAGGCGCCCTTGGGGCCGAAGAGCTCAGCCGCGTACGAGACAAAGGAACCGGAAGTCTGGCGGTACATGATCAGTTCGCCCAGTGCCCGCATCAGCAGGTACGCCAATGCGCCAGCCACCAGATAGGACAGCACCAGTGCCGGCCCGGTCGAGGCCAGCCGCCCGCCGGAGCCCATGAACAAGCCCACGCCGATGGCTCCGCCGATCGCGATCATCTGGACGTGGCGGCGGCTCAGGGATTTCTTGTAGCCCTCGGCGCTGATTTCCGGGGCTGCCGGGTGATGCTGACCAGATGGCATAGATGAACTCCTGACCTACGGACACGTTCAATGAATCCGTGCAAAAATCGTGAAATGAATCCGGTGATTCACTGGATGGTCCAAGGCATATTGGCGGGAAATCCGCGCACAACCGCGAGTCGGGCCGTGAAGAGTCTACTCCTTCTTTCTTAGAGTTCCTGACGAAACCGACTAGCATTCATAGGGTGAGTAGCCTGAATAATTCCGCATTGCCCGAGAAGGTCTCCGATGTCTTCGATCCAACGCGCTGGCGCGTGGTCGAGGGATTCGACTTCACCGACATCACCTACCATCGCCAGGTCCAGCGAGCCGCTGACGGAAGCATCGTGCGCGACCTTCCAACCGTGCGCATCGCTTTCGACCGCCCCGAGGTGCGCAACGCCTTCCGCCCGCACACCGTGGACGAGTTGTTCCGCGCCATGGATCATGCCCGGATGACCAGCGATGTAGCCACCGTGCTGCTGACCGGCAACGGCCCATCCGAAAAAGACGGCGGACACGCCTTCTGCTCCGGCGGCGACCAGCGCATCCGTGGCCGCGACGGCTACCGCTATGCCGAAGGCGAGACCCGCGAGTCCATCGACCCAGCGCGCGCCGGACGCCTGCATATCCTGGAAGTCCAGCGCCTGATGCGCACCATGCCGAAGGTTGTCGTCTGCGTCGTCAACGGCTGGGCTGCCGGTGGCGGCCATTCGCTGCATGTGGTCTCGGATCTGACCATCGCTTCGAAGCAGAACGGCAAGTTCAAGCAGACCGACGCTACCGTCGGTTCCTTCGATGCCGGCTACGGTTCGGCATTGCTCGCCCGCCAGGTCGGGCAGAAGGCCGCCCGCGAGATCTTCTTCCTTGCCCGCGAGTACTCGGCCGATGACATGGTCCGCATGGGCGCGGTCAACGAGTCGGTAGAGCACGAACGCCTCGAAGAGGTGGCCCTGGAGTACGCAGCCGATATTGCCCGCCAGTCCCCGCAGGCCATCCGCATGCTGAAGTTCGCTTTCAACCTGGCCGATGACGGCCTGGCCGGCCAGCAGGTCTTCGCTGGCGAGGCCACCCGCATGGCGTACATGACAGATGAGGCAGTAGAAGGACGCGACGCGTTCCTGGGCAAGCGTGACCCGGATTGGTCCAACTACCCTTACTACTTCTAATCTTCCGCGAAGGAACGAGGACCGGATATGGACGAACAACTCTCTGAACTGCTCGCTGCCTTGGCCAAGGCGGCCAATGACGAGGGCCCGGCCGTTGAGGTACTGCTTGATGAGGGCAGCCCCGGCGGCTGGCGCATCGAATACTTGGCGCCAGGGGACCTGCCAGGTTTCGAGCAGCCCATGGCAGTGGTGCGGACTTCCGGTTCCACCGGCCGGGCCAAGCGCACGGTGCTCAGCGTTTCGGCGTTGGCATCCAGTGCGCAGGCCACGGCCGAGTTCCTCGGCTTCGAAGGCCAGTGGCTGTTGGCCTTGCCGGTGCACTATGTGGCGGGACTGAGCGTGCTGACGCGTTCATTGTTCGCCGGCACCAAGCCCGTGGTGATGGACACCCAGGGCAGCTTCTCGGCCACCGCCTTCACCGAAGCCGCAAATCAAATGATCGAATCCCGCCGGATTACCTCGCTGGTCCCAACCCAGCTTGCCCGGCTGCTGGATAACCCCGCACCAGAAACCTTACAGGCGCTGAAGCGCTTTGACGCTATCCTCCTAGGCGGTGCACGAGCCAGCAGGGATCTGCTGGTCAGCGCCCGCCATCATGGGCTGAAGATTTTCCAGACCTATGGCTCTTCGGAAACCTCCGGCGGACTGGTCTACAACGGCACCGCACTGCCTGGGGTGCAGCTGGCAGCGCATGAGGGACGCATCTGGGTTTCCGGCCCCATGCTGGCCGACGGATACGCCAACTCCCCCGAGGCTTCGTCCGAGCACTTCATTGAACGCGATGGTGCACGCTGGTACGTCACCGATGATCTGGGCACCGTTGAAGGACAGCGCTTGAAGATCATCGGACGCGCCGATGATGTGATCAATACCGGAGGCATCAAGCTTTCGGCATCGAAGATTGAAGGTCTGCTGGAAGAATTCTTCGCGCAGGCAATCGTGGTCCCGGTGCCTGATCCGCAATGGGGCCAAAGCGTTGGCCTGGCCTATTCGGGTCCGACCAGTACAGCCGATGCCTTTGAAGCGGTGCGCCGGACCTTGGGCAAGGAAGCGGTGCCCAAGCACGTGCGCCACTACCCTCATGGCTTGCCGCAGCTGCCAAACGGCAAGTTCAATCGACAGCTGGTCATCGAAGAACTAGGCGTTCGCGACTAGTCTCGATTCGCCTTGCACGCCTAATCGCGGGAAACTAGAGGGTACGAGTTTTCGCTTGCCCTGAAAGGACAGAAAGTGGCCACACTTTCCCAGTGGGTTTCTGGAGCGCGTTTGCGCACCTTGCCTATCGTCATTGCCCCGGTTGTCATCGGTACCGCGGCCGCGCTCGGCGAAACTGGAGCCGTTCATTGGTTCCGTTTCGTCTTGGCTCTGCTGGTGGGCCTGCTGCTCCAGGTGGGAGTGAACTACTCCAACGATTACTCGGACGGCATCCGGGGCACCGATGACGAACGCGTCGGCCCCCTGCGCCTGACCGGTTCCAAGCTCACCGAGCCGAAGAACGTGCGCAATGCCGCTTTCGGCTGCTTCGGGTTAGCCGCCATCTTCGGCCTGGTCCTGGTCATCATTTCTTCTTCGTGGCCGTTGCTGCTGGTAGGCGTCGCCGCGATCTTCGCCGCATGGGGTTACACCGGCGGCAAGAATCCCTACGGCTATCGCGGCCTGGGCGATATTTACGTCTTCATCTTCTTCGGCTTGGTTGCCACCTTGGGTACCACCTTCACCCAGATCAACCAGCTGACCATGGCTTCGCTGTGGGGCGCTATCGGCACCGGATTGATTGGCTGCGCCCTGCTGATGGCCAATAATGTGCGAGACATCCCTACCGATAAAGAGGTGGGGAAGATTACCTTGGCGGTACGACTTGGCGAACACAATGCCCGCCTGAGCTATGTGCTGATGCTGGCGGTAGCCGTCCTGCTCCCGTTGCTGGCCACCAACGCCTTCCCGTGGATGTGGCTGATCCTGCTCACCTTCGTTCCTGCCGTGGCTCCTTCGATGCTGATGCTTCGCGAGCAGCAGCTGCCAAAACTGGTGCTGGTGCTCAAGCAAACCGGGATTGTGAATGTGGTGTACGCGGTGCTCTTCTCCTTGGCTATCGCCATCGAGGTTTTGGCCTAGGCACCAATGCGGCCTGCAAAACGAGATGGGCTGGCCGGATCATGTGATCCGGCCAGCCCATCTCGTTAATCGTCATGCCAGCCAGGGGTGGTAACTGGGCTATGCAGTTCGCGGTGAACCTGCGTGGGGAAATTATTGCGCGCCAGGCATCTGCTTGCGCTGGGATTCGTCGAATTCGTCCTCGACCGCTTCATCGGCTAGCTGCATCTTGGTCTTGTTTGCCGAGGTCTTGCTGAAGGCATTGCGGATATCTTCGTTCGCCTTTAGCCGAAGTTTATTGAAGAAAAGGTAGGCCACCGCAAAGGCCACGACCAGTCCGATAATTCCGGAAACGAAGATTGGCCACTTCATACCCAACCAGAGGCCCAGGAAAACGGCTAGGAATATGCCTAGACGGATAACGGTATATTTCACAAACTGCATAGTCTCAAGTCTACCGATGAACCTGTGAACAGGATTATCACTAGAATGGAAGCATGGTCCGCTTTTTAATTTTCGCCGCAGTGGTTTCGGTTGCTTTGACGATTTATACCCTGATCGAATGCGCTCGTGCAGAACGCCGCAGCATTCGTTCATTGCCTAAGCCTGCGTGGTATGCGGTCATCATCCTTCTTCCGCTAATCGGAGCCGGTTTGTGGTTCCTCTTGGGTCGCCCTGTTGCGTCAACTGGGGGCCCGGAGCAGAAGTCCATGGCCCCGGACGACGATGAGGATTTCCTGCGCCAGCTGGAGGTCTGGCGCCGCCAGCAGCAACGGGAAGCCGACTTGAAGGCGCGTGAGCAAGACCTCACGAAACGCGAAGAGGCGCAGAAGGACGATGGCAAGAAACCAGCCAAGCCTGAGGCCAAGGAGCCGAAGCCAGGTGCGGAGCACAAGAACAAGCCAGAAGGCACCGACAACTCTTCGTCTGAAACCGAATAGCCGCCTAGCTCTGCCGGGATCCCCGGCAACCAGCCCAGCACGCCTTGCCGGCGCCGCTGGGCTTTCTCATGCCCCATAGAGGGCTTCGGGCATACTTGCAGGCACTAAGATGCCCAGGGCTTCCTCTCCGGGCGCTGGAAGGACGGCATGGGCCAGGAGCCGGTCATGGCCCTGCGCCCGTGTGCCAGGTCCTGCAATGCACGCTTAAACAACTGCGAGCGGCTTCCCCGTTAAAGGGGAACCGCTCGCAGTGCTGAAGTTCCAGGAACTAGACTCCGGCGTAGGAGTGCAGTCCGTCGAAGAAGATATTCACGATGGTGAAGTTGAAGACCACGCACAGGAAGCCGATGATCGACAACCAGGCGGAGCGTGGGCCGGTCCAGCCACCGGTGGCACGGGCGTGCAGGTAGCCTGCGTAGACAACCCAGATCACGAAGGACCAAACTTCCTTTGGATCCCAGCCCCAGTAGCGGCTCCAAGCAGCCTCAGCCCAGATCGCACCAGCGATTACTGTGAAGGTCCACATCACGAAGCCGATGGTGTTGATGCGGTAGGCGAAGTTCTCCAATGCGCCAGCACCTGGCACTACACGCATGAAGGGCAGCTTGTCGTCCTGGCCAGCGGCCAGCCGGTTCATGCGAGCATGCTGGACCAGCTGCAGCACATTCATGGCGAAGCTGATGGCAAACAGTGCGGATGCCAGTACGGCGATGGATACGTGAATGACAATCCATGGCGACTGCAGGGCAGGAACGAGGTGGCCAACCGGTGTCGGGAAGCCGATGGTGGCACCGCACAGCATCAAGGTGACCAGGCCGGAGATGAAGGATCCCATGAAGCGCAGATCCTTGAAGATCAGCACCAGCAGGAAGACCAGAGCCACCAGGAATGCACCGGTGGACAGGAACTCGTACATGTTGCCCCAGGGCACGCGGTGTGCGGCCATCGCACGGGAAACCACTGCACCGCCGTGCAGGGCAGCGGCCAGCCACATCAGCACCACGGCAATGCGAGCCATGGGGCGCTTGGCCGACAACTGCGTGTACTCCATCTTGTCGGTCACGATATGCTCGCCGACGTTGTCGGCACGCGCAGCGGCGCCCCGGCGCGAACGGGCCTTGGTGCCCACGGCGCCGCCGGCGCTAACCAGCAGTTCCTCATCGCGCTTGAGCGCTTGGGAATCCATCTCGCTGATGGACTTGTTGGTTTTGGCCAGGTCCAAGGCGAAAATGATGAAAACTACTCCGTAGACCATGGCGGCCAGCAGCATGAACAACTGGCTGTATTCACCCAGCGTTTCATTGATTGGCGCTAATGCCCCGGCGTTATCCATTTACTGCTCCTTGGTTCTGCTCCTGGCTTGCCAATGGCCAAGCCTTGTCAAAGATCTTTTGTAGTTCTGCAGCTTCGCGTTCCAGACGCGGATCCTCGCCACGTGCCAGCAGTGCGTATTCGATACTACGCTTGCCGTTTTCTTGTTTCAGCTTCACCCAGACGCGGCGACGCGGGGTGAACAGCGAGACCGCAAGGCCAAGCAGCGCCAGACCTGAGAAAATGCCGATTGGCAGCTTGCCCGGGTCATGATTTATGTCCAGTGCGACATAGCGCTTGAGGTCGTCAAAGGTGATCGAGCCCTTGCCGTCGGGCAGCTCGTAGGTCTGCCCTGCTTCGAGGATGATGCCACCGGCATCCAAATCACGGCTGTTCAGCTGTTCCATCTTGTCCGTGTCCAGCACGAACACGTTTTGCGGATTGCCGTCGTCAAGGCCGAGATCCCCGAAGTACGAATTCAGGTGAAGCTGCGGGTTGATGGCGTTGGGGTCACCCGAGATGCCGAAGCCGTTCTCATCCACCAGTGCGGTTGGCAGCAAGAAGCCCTGGAAGCCCAGCTGCGATGGCTCGGCGTCCGGCACCTTCAGCACGAACATCGAGGTGTAGACCGAATCCTGCGGGATGGAAACCGCTGGACCGGAATACGAGATATTGCCGTTGCCATCCTTGACGGTGATCACCGGGGCGTAGCCGTTGCCCACCAGGTACACGTCACCGCCGCTGATCCGCAGCGGATGGTTGACCTTCAGCTCCTGCTTCACTGGGTCGGCGTCGGCCGATTCGCGTACCTGGACGTGGGCGGTGAAGTCCAGCGGCTGTCCGAAATGCGATTCGGATTCGCGGTCGAAGATGATGTCGAATTTGTCCAGCGTCACAGCAAAGGGCGGCAAATGGTCGGCGTTGAAGCCGGTGCCAGGGGTGAAGGAGTCGTAGGCTACCAACGAATTCACGAAGGTCTCCCCCTCGACGACCACGCGCTGACCGGTGTATCCGAGGGCGCCGCCGATTGCCGCCGAAGCCAGTACGCCCATCAGCGAGATGTGGAAGAGCAGGTTGCCGATTTCGCGGGTGTACCCGCGCTCTGCGGCAACCGAGGCTCCGGTGGCATCTTCGCGGCGCTCGACGCGGTAGCCGCGCTTCTTCAGGATCTTGAACGAATCCTCGATGACTTGCTGGTCATCCGGCGTGTCCGTCTCGCCTTCTAGAATTTCATGCGAGCTGTACTGGGGCAGGCGTTCGAGTCGCGCTGGGGTCCGCGGCGGCGGGGTGCGCAAGGCTTTGGCATGCTTCTTCACACGCGGGACGATGCAGCCAATCAGCGAGACGAACAGCAAGATGTAGATCGCGGAGAACCACACCGATGAATACACTTCGAACATCTGGAAGCGATCCAGCCATGGCCCAGCGGTGGTGTGCTGTTCCAGGTACTGGGCTACAGATTCGGGGTTGGCGTCGCGCTGCGGGAAGATCGAACCCGGTACCGCAGCGACGGCGAGCAGCAACAGCAAGAACAAGGCTGTTGGCATCGATGTCAGCTGGGTCCAGATCCAACGCATGGAGCCCACGAATCCCAAGGCAGGCGCGTCGCCGGTGCCCTTGGAATTCCGTTGTTGTTTCGCCATTAAATTGGCAACCTCACTTCATTGGCAAACCAGTTTTGCAGTTCTGCTACCCATGTTCCCCAGAGGCCGGTGACCATAACCAGTCCCAGGGCAATGAGTAGTCCCCCGCCCAAACGCATGATGAAAACTTGGTGCTTGCGGAAGAACGCCAGCGCCTGCATGCCGCGCTGCAGCCCCATTGCAATCAGGATGAAGGGCAAACCCAATCCGAGGCAATAGAACACGGTCAGCAGGGTTCCGCGTCCTACGTTCGCGTCCACACCGGTGGACATGATCAGTACCGCACTCAAGGTGGGGCCGATGCACGGTGCCCACCCCAGGCCGAAGGTCAGTCCCAGAACCGGGGCACCCCACAGGCCTGCAGGCGGTTTCCTATGGATCTTGCGGTCACGCTGCATCCAGGAGAAGCCGCCCATGAACACGATGCCCATGAAGACCACGACCAGGCCCAGCGCCTGGGTGACCCAGGAACCGTTGAATTTCAGCCACGCGGAGGCCTGGCTGAAAAGCACGCCCGCTGCGATAAAGACCACGGAGAATCCCAGGACAAAGAGCAGTACGCCGGAGACCACACGGCCGCGTCGGTGCTCCTTCAAATCCGCACCAGTCAACCCGGTGACGTAACCGAGATAGCCCGGCACCAGCGGAAGGACGCAGGGCGAAAGGAAGGAGACCAATCCGGCCAGCAGTGCCACTGGGGCAGCCAGCAGCAACGACCCGTCCAGGACGATGTCGGCAAAGGGATTAGAGGTCACTGATCAGCTCACAACTCTTCGGTCAAAGCGGAGTTGATCAATGACTTGAGGGTGCCAGGCTCTACCGCACCGATCACGCGGGCACGGACACGGCCCTTGCGGTCCAGCACCAAGGTGGATGGAACGGCTTGCAGCGGGACGTACTTGGTCATCGCCAGCTGGATGTCCCCGGCGGTGTCCTGCACCGACTCGTAGGGAATATCGAAAGTGCGTTCAAAGGCCTTCGCGGCTTCGGATTCATCGCGTACGTTGACGCCGATGAATTCGACCTTCTCGCCAAAGCCTTCAGCGATTTCCTTCAGATCCGGTGCCTCGATCCGGCACGGCGCGCAGGCGGCATACCAGAAGTTCATGACTACCGGCTTGCCCTGCCACTGCGTGAAGTCGATATCGGTGCCATGGTAGGTAGTGGCCTTGATGGCAACCGGTTCGCTGCGCTTGGAAACTTCGTACTCTTCCACTGCGCCGTCGCCAGCGATGTAGTTTTTGCCGTCGCCGCTGTTTGCTTGCGCGGTCAGCGCATCTTCCTTGCCGCTGCAGGCAGCCAAAGGCACCACGGCGGCGGCAACCATGAGCGAACGCAACATGGTGCGGCGGCTCAATTGGCGAGGATTAGGCACAGGATCTGTCATTTTGCTTTAGGCTCCAGGGATATTCGCCGCGCCGGCAAGCAGCTCGGGGCACGGTTCGGTGTAACGCACGGAGACCAATTCGTCTCCCTCAAAATCAAAGCTGGTGATGGAAGCCAGGGTGCATTCGCGCTGGCGCGGATCGTGCCACAGCGGCCTCTTCTCCGCGGCGCGGCGCGTAACCCAGATCGGCAGCTGGTGGCTGACGATTATGACTTCCGATCCTTCGCCGTGCTCGGCGAGGGCGGCCTTGCGGTGCTCATCCATGGCCAGGCGCATGCGAGCTACCTGCTCAGCATACGGTTCGCCCCATGACGGCTTCAGCGGGTTGACCAGAAGCGGCCAGTACTTCGGCTGACGCAGGTGTTCGGCGACCTTGGACAGGCCCTCAAGCTTGTTGCCGGCTTCGATAACCCGCTCATCGGTGTGGACCTGCAGGTCCAGAGCCTTGGAGGTCGGTGCAGCAGTCTGCTGGGCGCGCAAGAGCGGTGAGGCTACCAGGCGGACCACGTTGCCGCCTTCTGCCTGGCGCTTGGCAAAATATTCTCCTGCCCCATCGGCCATCTGGAATCCGAGTTCCGAGAGCCCGAAGCCGGGGATCCGGCCGTAGAGCATACGGTCAGGGTTGAAAACTTCCCCATGGCGCAACAAATGGACGGTCGATAAAGGCATGCTTCCAGTGTCTCAAATATTCGGTGCAAATTAGCCATATTGTGGCCACCGTCAACTATTCACAGGACACGCATTGGAATCCCATATGGAAAAACCATCCTTTCGGAGGGGTTGCTCACAAACGACTGCCACTACGCTTAGTCAATAAGATAGTTCGACCCAGAAGGACGCATCATGAGCGACAACGATCCTAACCAGCCGGGCCAGCCCTACAACCCCAACTCTTCGGGCCAGGGTCCATCGCAGAACCCCTACGGCGAAAACCCCTACGGCCAGCAGCCTTCGCCATACGGGCAGAACCCGTACGGCCAGAATCCAAATCCTTACGGGCAGCCGCAGGCTCCGGGCTACGACCAGTATGCCCAGCAGGGCGGTTACGCCGGAGTGCAGCCACCGGCCGAGCGGCCGCGGACCTTGGCTATCGCCTTTGGGCTGATCATGCTGGCAGGCATTTTCAGTGCCCTCGCCAGCTGGCTGATGACCAATTCCAACATGATGGCCAACATGATTGGCCAGCAGTGGTCGCTGGTTCAAGAAGAGTTCCAGAACCAGATGCAGAGCAGCCCCGGAATGGAGCAGGATCCACTGGTTGAACAGATGATGGCAAGCCCTGAGGCCTTCATGGCCCAGGTCAATTCCATGATGTCGACCTTCGTGATTGTCACCATGATCATCACCTTGGCCCTGTACTTCCTGGTGGGCTTCTTCGTTGGCCGCGGCGTGGGTGCCATGCGCATTATCGCCACGATCCTCGGTGCGCTTTCGCTGCTGAACCTGGTGACTATCGTTCCAATGATCAGCATGTTCGCTGACACTCAAGCCGGAATTATCAACGCGGTCTACGTTGCGGGCATCTTGCTGGGCATCGCCGGTGTGGTCTTCGCCTGGTTGCGCCCTTCCTCGCAATACATTGCGCAGCGCCGTCAGGCCCGCCTGGCCGGCTTCCGCTAAACGCGTGGCCGAGTCTCTTCACGAGGCTCGGCGAGAACAGTAAAGGCGTAGCCGCTTCACCCAACCAAGGGATGACGCGGCTACGCCTTTTGTCGTTTGCTTGGCTTCAGCCTTGGACGGCGAGGTAAGCCAGGATCTGCAATTCAGTGGAAAGATCAACGCGACGCAGGTTCATTCCCGCTGGTACGCGAAGCGGCATCGGTGCGAACGAGAGCACCGAGCGGACCGAAAGCTCGGCTAGTTCGTAGACCAGGTCCTGCGCGGCATCGCCAGGGATTGCCAGAACGGCAATGTTGATTTCTTCGCGTTCGACAACTGTGGCCAGATCCGCAATCGCTTCCACGTGCAGCTCGCCGACTGCGCTGCCGACCAGTGCGGGGTCGATATCCAGGATCGCCTTGACGTTGAAACCACGAGTCCTGAAACCTGCATAGCCGCTGAGCGCACGACCGAGGTTACCGGCACCGAGGATGGCCACACGCCAGTCCTGGTTCAGGCCGAGGGTGCGGCTGATATGTTCTGCCAGTTCGCGGACCACATAGCCCACACCGCGGGTTCCGTATGAACCCAACCATGAAAGGTCTTTGCGCAGGATGGAGGGGTTCACACCGGCTTCCTTGGCCAGCACGCCGGAACTGGTGCGTTCCAGGCCTTGGGCTTCGAGGGCGTTCAGCGCGCGCAGGTATTGGGTCAGTCGAGCCAGCGTGGCCTCAGGCAAGACCCGGGCTTCAAGCTCTGACATCTTCGTTCTCCCGCACTTTTCGGTGCTCTTCAAGAGCACAACGCATATTCATGAATTCGGCAGCGGCTAACTGCTCAGTAGTCGTTCTAGACGCTGTGCGTCGATGTGCCAGAAGTCGCGGACTTCTCCGTTGATGAGCAGGACCGGCACTTCTTCATGGTGCTTGGCCAGCAATTCAGGATGCTGGTCAATATCGAGTTCGGAAAATTCCATATTCAGCCGGCCAGTCACCTCGGCCACGGTTGCGCGTGCGGCCTGGCACAGGTGGCAGCCTTCTCGAACCAATAGCTGGATCTGATGCAAAGTACTCACCTGCCTATAATCTCACGAGCCGTAACCACGCTTAAACTTGGCGATGAAATAAACTGGATCAAATGTCTTCCATCGATCCACACCCCAGCCCGAATTCCGCCCTAGCTCCGGAAACGGTTGCCGCTTTCTTCGATGTCGATAACACCCTTGTGCGCGGTGCATCGCTGTATCTGCTGGCTCGCAAGCTGCATGAGCGCCGTTTCTTCCAATTCCGTGAAATCCTCTGGTTCGCACTCAAGCAGCTGCGCTTTGCCGCGCGCGGTGAACACCTCGGCGACATTCACCAGATTCGCGACCGTGCGTTGATGATGGTCCGCGGGATTCCGGTGTCCGAGATTGAGAAGATCGGCAACGAGATCTATGACGAATACATCGAACCAAAGCTTTGGGCCGGTACGGTAGCAATTGCTCGCCAGCATCGGACGGTGGGGCGCGAAGTCTGGCTGGTCACGGCCACTCCCCTGGAAGTGGCGAATGTCATCTCAGAACGTCTCGAACTTACCGGCGCATTGGGCACCGTAGTGGCCAGCGAAGACGGTTTTTACACCGGGGCGCTGGCCAGCCCGATCCTGCACGCTGCGGAGAAGGCGCAGGCGGTGCGCACCCTGGCGAAGGCTCGTGGGATCGCGCTGTCGAAATCCTGGGCGTACTCGGATTCCTACAATGATGTTCCCTTGCTTGAAGCTGTGGGCCATCCTGTGTGCATCAACCCCGATGCCCGGCTCCGCGCCTATGCCAAGCGCCGCGGTTGGCAGGTCTATGACTTCCGCACCGGACAGCGAGCGGCCAAACTGGGCCTGAAGACCGCTGGAGTGCTTGGAGCGCTCTGGGCGGCTCGACGGTCCATTCTGCGCCGTTCCGGCTCTTAGGCGGGCACTGGGCGGCTTTGGATAAAGCAATCGCCACCGTTCAGCAGTTTCACTGTGAAGCGGTGGCGATGATTGCCAAGCGGCAAATGCTCAGAAGTAGATTTACTTCTTATTACGACGCTGGTGGCGGGTCTTACGAAGCAATTTGCGGTGCTTCTTCTTCGACATACGCTTGCGGCGCTTCTTGATAACAGAGCCCATAGTGGTTCCTCACAAACTAAATAAATGCGTCAACCCCAAACGCCTGCTTGCGCGCGAGCGCAAGGACAAGGTTGACCGGACGTTAAACGTTCCTTAACAGATTACCCGCTTTTCGGTCATGCTCTGACCATCGCGCGGACTATCGGCCGTAGGAACCGGTACCGTGCTGCGGATCAATGGCCGCGGCATTCAGATAAGATTCCACGGCGTTTTCCGGAACGCGATAGGAGCGACCGAACTGAACAGCAGGCAGATCACCGGCGTGGATCAGCCGATAAACGGTCATTTTGGAAACGCGCATCATGTCGGCCACTTCGGCCACAGTCATGAAGCGGGCTCCGGCAAAATTCTGTTTATCCGTCATACGGGATATTCTCCTGACGCTGATCTCTAATTCGTCGCGTTAATTTAGCGAAGATGAACTTACACGACTTTGGATCAACATCGGCGGTTCAGGTTCACGTTCGCTTTGTACTAGTCTAATCGCACTTTTGTAACTTTTGCATCACGAAACACACCGGTGTCCATCTGAATCACATTTTTTGATGCCTGAACGAGACAATCCGTGTGATTTCACTGGGTCCCCAGGGAAATCACACGGATTGCAACAATCTAAATTATTAGATGACGCCCTGTGCGAGCATTGCGTCAGCCACCTTCACGAAGCCTGCGATGTTGGCGCCAGCGACGTAGTTGCCTGGCATTCCGTACTCGTCTGCAGTGGTAGCACAGCTGGCGTGAATGCCGACCATGATCTCGGTCAGGCGACGTTCGGTGTGCTCGAAGCTCCAGGCATCGCGGCTAGCGTTCTGCTGCATCTCCAGAGCCGAGGTAGCAACACCACCAGCGTTGGCAGCCTTGCCCGGGCCAAAGAGCACGCCAGCGTCCTGGAAGATCGAGGTCGCTTCAGCGGTAGTAGGCATGTTGGCGCCTTCGGCTACGGCGATGGTGCCAGCTGCAACCATCTTCTTTGCAGCCTCAGCACCCAATTCGTTCTGGGTTGCGCAAGGCAGCGCCACGGTACCTGCAACATCCCAGACGCTGCCGCCTGCAACGTACTTGGCCTTCTTGCTGCCACGGCGCTCGGCATACTCGGAGATGCGACCGCGCTCAACTTCCTTGATCTGACGCAGCAGATCCAGGTCGATGCCGCCCTCGTCAACGATGAAGCCAGCCGAGTCGGAAGCCGTAACGACCTTCGCTCCCAGTGCCTGCGCCTTCTCGATGGCGTGGATAGCCACGTTGCCCGAACCGGAAACGACCACGCGCTGGCCATCGAAGGTCTGGCCGCGGGTCTTGAGCATTTCTTCGGTGAAGATCACTGCACCGTAGCCGGTGGCTTCCGGGCGAACCAGGGAACCGCCCCAGCTCAAGCCCTTGCCGGTCAGCACGCCGGACTCGTAGCGGTTGGTGATGCGCTTGTACTGGCCGAAGAGGTAACCGATTTCGCGGCCGCCCACGCCGATATCGCCGGCTGGCACGTCGGTGTATTCGCCAATGTGTCGGTAGAGCTCAGTCATGAAGGACTGGCAGAAGCGCATTACTTCGCCATCGGACTTGCCGCGTGGGTCGAAGTCCGAGCCGCCCTTGCCGCCGCCAATAGGCATGCCGGTCAGGGAGTTCTTGAAGATCTGTTCGAAGCCCAGGAACTTGACGATGCCAAGGTAAACCGATGGGTGGAAACGCAGACCGCCCTTATATGGGCCCAGGGCCGAGTTGAATTCAACGCGGAAGCCACGGTTGATCTGCACGCGGCCTTCGTCGTCAACCCATGGCACGCGGAAGATGATCTGGCGTTCAGGTTCGCACAAACGCTGCAGGATTGCGGCTTCAGCGTATTCAGGATGCTTGACCGATACAGCTTCAAGGCTATCGAATACTTCCGTGACGGCCTGGTGGAATTCTGCTTCGCCGGGATTGCGGCGGAAGACTTCGTCGCGAATCGTCGCTAAGTGCTTATCCAAGTTTTTCTCCTCATCACTTGGGGCAGGCACAGGCGCACAAGGGGCCTCATTGCCGGCGTCACTGCCCCGCACACGAGAATGCCATGCTGGGCATTCTGAACAAAATTTTCATGTTATAAAACAGGATTGCGCGCGTAACTTAAAAGATTGACCATATTGCACGGTCGCAGCGTCGAAGACTGGACAACAGTTAGCGGCGACGCCCGAACCGTGGAAGTTTTTCGAAAAATTCTTGCGCACGTCCAGTTACTTGTTCCAGACCTTGGCCCACGCGGCGGCCGATCTGCTGAGCCGTTGGATTCGACACCGTCGCCAGCTGCCCCTCGGCTTCGGATTCCGTCGTTGCCAGCTCCTGGCCCGCCGGTTGGGCAGGCACCAAATCTGCGCACCAATGCACGAGGTCTTCCAGCGCTGAGGTATCAATGCTGTAGATGCGCCGCTGCCCGGCAGCAGCC
Organism: Glutamicibacter sp.; assembly: GCF_050701915.1. Taxonomy (NCBI): domain Bacteria; kingdom Bacillati; phylum Actinomycetota; class Actinomycetes; order Micrococcales; family Micrococcaceae; genus Glutamicibacter; species Glutamicibacter sp. Next base: position 16,181 of record NZ_JBOGEG010000051.1, read on the forward strand.
ATGCTCACGAGCTCAGCTTCGCGCAATACCTTCAGGTGCTTGGAAACGGTCGGCTGCGAGATCTCCAGTTCAGTGACCAGGGTGCCCACGGCTTTCGGCTCGTTCTTGAGCGCTTCTATAATCTTTCGTCGGGTTGGTTCAGCCAACGCCGAAAATACTTCATCAATTGCCACACACATAACCCTAACGGCATATGAACGAATGGCAATCGATTCCCATGCCGAATAAGCCGTGAAGTCGCGTTGCTGCGCCCGATGGTCGCAGAAACGCGACTCTAGTCAAACCAGGGATCAAGACCAAAAAGCGGGAAAATTTCCTTGCGTGTAGCAATTATGGTTCGGTCCACCGGATCGGCCGGATCATAGCCAACTTCCCAGTTGCGCCACCACAGCTGGGCATCATCACCCATGAGGTAAGGCATGGCCCGACCGTACCTTTCCAGTACATAGCGGCGGAAGGTTTCTGGGACATAGGTACGCAACGGCACCGGCTTGCCGGCAACAATCGCCGTCAGGTGGGTCCAGGTACGCGGCACGACGGCGGTGACGTTGTATCCCCCGCCTCCGGTAGCCAGCCACCGGCCCTCGCACAGCTCATCTGCCAATTGGGAAATATCCATGGCCGCTTGGCGTTGCGCGTCAACCGACAGCTTCAAGTTGGTCATGTCGTCATCACGGTGCGCATCACAACCGTGCTGGGAGACGATGATCTCCGGTTTGAAGGCGCGCACCAGCTGCGGAACGACCGCATGGAAGGCACGCATCCACCCTGAGTCCCCGGTCATTGCCGGCAAGGCAACATTTACTGCGCTGCCTTCGGCGTTCTTGCCACCAATTTCATTGGCGAATCCCGTGCCGGGGAACAGCGACAGTCCTGATTCATGGATGGAAATAGTCAGCACACGTTCGTCATCCCAGAAGATCGACTCGGTGCCATCCCCATGATGCGCGTCCACATCGATGTAGACCACACGATTGGCGCCCTGTTCCAGCATGCGATGGATCGCAGCAGCAGCGTCATTATAGATACAGAAACCGCTGGCCTTGCTCTTCGCGGCGTGGTGCATGCCACCGGCGAAGTTCACCGCACGGACCGCATCTTGATCCATGATGGCTTGGGCCGCCATCACCGAACCGCCAACAATGCGTCCGGCCGCTTCATGCATCCCGGCGAATACGGGGTCGTCTTCAGTACCCAAGCCGAATTCTTCGGCAACCAGAGTTGGGTCTTGGCTGACCCTCCGCACCTGATCGATGTAGTTTTGCTCATGGACCGTGCCGATAACCGCATCATCGGCAACATCCGGAGCCTGGATCGTGACGTTCTGCGCACCGAAAACATCCAGCTCGTCGCTGAGCCGATAAGTCAGCTCGAGCCGCGAGGGGTGCATCGGATGCCAGTCGCTGAATTTGTACTTCAGATATTGTTCATCCCACATCACCATGGTGGGCCGTGGGGCATGCTGCGGATCTAACACGATTTCAGGCTACCCGATAGTGATCCAACTCATGAATTTATGGCAGATTGCGCGGCTTGTCGGGTCTTTGTGCGGGCAACGCAAGCGTTTAGCGGTGGAACCGCGTAAATTACTAGGAGGACTTCAATTCCGCATGGCAAAGAACTGTTCCCAAGGAAACGGCGAGTAATACATGAGCACAGCCAGTGCATCGGGCCCAAGCGCCCGGGCAGCTGAAATGCGTGAACAGCGACGCAAAAAATGGCTGGCGGTACGCATAGCAGTTGCCGATTTCACCGTGCGCTCGCCCGCGCGCTTGACTCTTGGCGCCTTCTTATTGGCAATCACGTTGTTCACCTCCCTGCTCGCGGCCCCGTTTTCTTCGGCCACCGGTGAAGCCACGGCGCTGCATGACGCATTATTCACCGCAGTGTCGGCAGTTTGCGTTACCGGCCTAACAACCGTCTCCACCGCTGTGCATTGGTCCTTTGCCGGCCAGCTGATCATGCTGGTCGCGACATTCATGGGCGGCCTGGGCATTTTGACCCTGGCCTCAATTATGTCCCTGGCGGTATCGCGCAAGCTGGGTGTGCGCGCCAAGCTGATGGCCCAGAACTCGATGAACAGTTCTGGAGCCTCAGCGCTGGGTGAAGTCAGTTCACTGCTGCGCATCGTGATCCTCACGGCGGTCAGCCTGCAGGCGGTTATCGCGCTCTTTTTGATCCCGCGCTTCTACGTTTTGGGTGAAAGCGTCCTGTCCTCCATCTGGCATGGAATCTTCTATGCAGTGTCGGGTTTCAACAACGCTGGATTCACCCCGCACTCCGACGGATTGGTTCCCTACGAAACCGACCTGTGGATCTTGGGCCCATTGATGGCGGGCGTATTCACCGGTTCCTTGGGTTTCCCGGTGATCATGGTGTTGCTGGCGCACAAGTTCAACATGAAGAAGTGGAACCTGCACACCAAGCTGACCATGCTCACCACCACGATCCTGCTCTTTGCCGGATCCTTCCTGTGGCTGGTCTTCGAATGGGCCAACCCCAAAACCATCGGCGGCTTATCCATCAGCGAAAAGCTCATTCATGGACTCTTCGCCTCCACCATGACACGTTCTGGCGGCTTCAATCTGGTGGACCAGAACGACATCCACCAAGTGACCATCTTGTTGACCGACGCATTGATGTTTGCCGGTGGCGGTTCAGCTTCCACCGCAGGCGGCATCAAGGTCACCACCATTGCCGTGATGTTCTTGGCGATTTTGGCCGAGGTCCGTGGCGATACGGACGCGAAGGCCTTTGGCCGGCAGATTCCGCAGGGCACCATGCGCGTGGCCATCTCCGTGGTCGCCATGGGCGCTTCGCTGGTAATGGTCGCTACCGGGGCGCTGGTGACAATCGACGAATCGGTGGGCTTCTCGCGAGCCCTGTTCGAGTCGATCTCGGCCTTTGCTACCGTGGGGCTGAGCAGTGGGGTTTCGCAAGAAGTGCCGCCAGCCGGCAAGTATGTGCTCAGCGCATTGATGTTTGCCGGACGCATCGGCAGTATTACGCTCGCCAGCGCGTTGACCATGCGCCACCGCAATACGCTGTTCAGACTCCCAGAAGAAAGGCCGCTCATTGGCTGACAAGAACATAGAACACAATGCCCCGGTGCTGGTTATCGGCTTGGGCCGCTTCGGTGCATCTGTCGCTGAGACGCTGGTCAAGCAGGGACGCGAGGTGCTGGCCATCGAGCGCAGCCCGGAACTCGTTCAGCAGTGGGCCAGCACCCTGACCCACGTGGTCGCGGCCGACGCGACCAATATTGATGCACTGCGCCAGCTCGGCGCCCAGGAATTCTCCTCTGCCGTCGTGGGTGTGGGTACCTCCATCGAATCCTCCGTGCTGATCACCGTGAACCTGGTGGATCTGGGCATCGAGCACCTGTGGGTCAAGGCCATTACGCCCTCCCATGGCAAGATTCTTACTCGCATCGGTGCTAACCACGTCATCTACCCAGAAGCCGATGCCGGGGTGCGTGCCGCGCACCTGGTCGGCGGTCGCATGCTCGATTTCATCGAATTCGATGACGGCTTCGCGATCGTGAAGATGTACCCGCCCAAGGAAACCCAGGGCTTCACCCTGGCCCAATCCCAAGTCCGTTCCAAGTACGGGGTGACCATCGTAGGCGTGAAGTCCCCGGGCGAGGATTTCACCTACGCGATGCCCGATACCATGGTCACGCGCCGAGATGTCCTGATCGTCTCGGGGCACGTCGACCTGCTCGAGCGCTTCGCAGCACGCCCGTAGGATCCAAGGATTCGTAATACGGCGGTGGCCGGCAACCAATAGGT
>NZ_JBOGEG010000052.1:0-19381 GCF_050701915.1 Glutamicibacter sp.
CGGCAGGAATTCCTGCCGGGCCGCCTGCCCATTTTGGCGCCCAAAGCTTGGCCGCTGCGGCTTCGCAAGGCAACCCGGTTGATCCGCGGACACTTCGTCCCGTCGTTTTGCCCGGAGCCCCTTTCCCCGAAGGCCACGGAGACTTGCTGGGGGTCCTGAACTCCCTCACCGCTGGCCCTGCCATCATCGACAATGACGTCAATTGGTCGGCATTGGCCGAACAGCGTACCGGGGTGGGCCGTGGTGTCGATGAAATGCTGCTGGTCTACTTGGGCCCGGGCATTGGTGCCGGAGTGGTCATGTCCGGGCAGGTGCAGCGTGGCTTCCGCGTCGCGGGACACAATGCGGCCGCTTTCATGCACCCACGGCGCAAGCGGGTAAACTCGCCCACGGATCCCTCGCCGTTGAAGGACATGATCATGCAGCTTGCCCCGGAGAATCGCAAAGCAGGCCTGCCTGCATGAGGCTATCCATTCTTGACCAGGTCCCGCTCACCGAGCATGCTCCCACCGTGGCCCAGGCCTTGTCCAGCGGCCTGCAATTAGCGCAGGATGCGGATGCGCTGGGCTACCACCGCATCTGGTTTGCCGAGCACCACCACTCGAAATCCTTCGCCAGCGCCGCCCCTGAAATGATGACTGCGCTGGCCCTGGAGCGCACCAAAACCATTCGCGTGGGCACCGGTGCCATCTTGCTGCCGTACTACCAGGCGCAGAAGGTCACCGAAGCCATGGGCCTGCTGGCCGCCGTGCACCCGGACCGGGTGGACATCGGCGTGGGCCGCGCTGCGCTCTCGGACCCGCACTATGCGCAGAAAATTGCCGCCTTGGTCCATGATTTGGATGCGGTCCACGAGCCCTCGGATACCGAACCGGCAGGCCGCGTCTGGGTACTGGGCGCCGGCGGATCCACCGCGCCCTTGCCCGGAACGCTCGGTGCCGGCTATGTCCATGGCCATTTCCTGCGCCCAACCGGTGGCGAGCCTGCCACTCGCGCCTATCGCGAGGCCGCGGCCAACGCCGGGCATGCCGCCCACACCGTGCTGGCCGTTCGCTTTGCCACCGCGGAAACCGAAGAGAAGGCGCAGGCCTTGGCCAACGCGCTATTGCTCTGGCGCGTGCGCAAGGACCTCGGTCACGATGGACCGATCCCCTCGACGGCAACTGCGGCGAGCCACCCATGGAGCACGCAGGAACGCGCCCGTGCCAAGGAGCGCAGCCAGGCGCTGATCGTGGGCACCCCGGACAAGGTCCGCGACCAGCTGCTGACCTTGGCCGAGGAACACGGCGCCGATGAGCTGATGCTCAATACGTTGGTCTGCGACCCTGCAGACCGGTTGGATACCTATCGTCTGCTCGCCGAGAGCTTCAACGCCTGAGTTCGGCTTTTCCACGCCTCCTCAGCCCGGTGGTGCGGCGTGGCCCTAGGCCATTGGGCCCCAGTTGCTGGGCATCGGGCACAACGCACTTTCTGGAATCAGCTGCGGAAGCGGGCGAAGACCTTGTACATGAAGTCGCTGCCCTGGTGCAGCGCCTCGACGTAGATCCGCTCGTTATTGCCGTGCATCCCGGGATGCCGCGTTCCCGCCAGGGTGCAACGGATATCCCTGCTTCGTCCAGGGCCCTGAACAGCGGACTCTGCGAATAGGCCGGCTCGGTGGCCCGGACATCGTCAAGTGCCGCCAGCGCTTCTGCCTCGCCGCTTCACTCCGGAACGGACAGCTCCATCTGCCCCTCGCGTTCGGCCATAAATTCTATTACCTGTTCCACGACGCCAAACGGCAACTGGCTGTGTTGCTATCGATTGAGCACGAAGGTGTTCAAATCATCCAGCGTTTGCTGCATGTGGTTGTCCATGGCCTGTCGGGCTTGGGAGCTGTCGTGCCGCTGAAGCGCAACGAGGATCTGCTCGTGCTCGGCGATGGCATGCTGCTGGATCTGCGCGAAGGCGCTGGTCTCGCGCCTCCGGGAGGAGAGCACCCGGCCCAGCGGCTCGTAGAGCGCCGAAACGAAAACATTTCCCGAGGCCCGCAGGATCACGTCATGGAACTCCAGGTCTGCTTCGACAAAGCCGTCCAAATCCGCGGCCGCGTGTGCGGCGCGCATGGCTTCGAGCAGTTCGCCCATTGCTGCCAACTGCTCCTCGGTAATCCGCGAGGCGGCCAGCTCGCAGGCGCCGGTCTCCAGCATGCGGCGCAACTCGATCAGCTGCACGGCGGCCGCGGCCGCCCCCACGCCAGCGGTCGTGGCGCGCACTACCGCCTCCAGCGAGTTCCACATGTTGATCGGATTCACATAGGTCCCGCGGCCTCGTTCGACGCGGATGATGTTCTGCGCCGCGAGCGTCTTGATCGCTTCGCGCACCGTCATCCGGCTGACTTCCAGGGTCTCGCAGAGTTCCAGCTCGCCAGGAATCAACTCGTCAACCGACAGTTCACCGCTGACTATGCGGTCCAAGACGCTGTCGGCGACCTCTACAACCAATGACTTCCGGGCCACGCTTCCTCCATCCCCGGGACAATTCATCCCGCCAAAGACCTGTCCAGTCTATGTCCCGCAGGCAGTTGCGGCAGACCACGATCCGTGTAAAACTAATCCTCATGACAGATGTCTGACATCTTACCTATGATGCGGATACGTTGCCCAATGACAAAGGAGTCCTTGACCATGCTTGAGTCCGAGTTGCTCGCCGGATACCTCCCGGAGCGCGAGATCGCGCCCGGGAAAATCGCCGAAGCCGCGCGCTCCACCGGCAGCGTGCTGGTGGTCCTGGATGACGACCCGACCGGAACCCAGTCGGTCAGCAACCTGCCGGTGCTCACCAGCTGGGAAGTCGAGGACTTCCGCTGGGCCTTCGCCCTGCAGCTGGATGGCGAACGCCCGCTGGCCGTCTACGTGCTGACCAACACCCGCTCCCTGGACGCCGCCGACGCCGCGCAGCGCAATGAGCAGGTGGCCCGGGCCGCCTTGCAGGCAGCAGCTGAATCCGGCCTCTCGGTGTCCTTTGTCAGCCGCAGCGACTCCACCCTGCGCGGGCATTTCCCGCTGGAAACCGACACCTTGGCCGCCACCGCGGCGGCAGTGGATCCGGCTTCTTCGGTGGATGCGGTGCTGATGGTTCCCGCTTTCGGCGAAGCCGGGCGGATCACCGTGGCCGGCGAGCACTACATGCGCACCGCCGATGGCCAGGTCACCAAGGTCAGCGAGACAGAATTCGCCAAAGACGCCACCTTCGGATTCAGCACCAGCTACCTTCCGGACTACGTCGCCGAGAAGACCGCCGGGCGCATCGCGGCCAAGGACGTGATGGTCCTGGACTTGGACACCATCCGCTCCGGCGCATCCTCCATCGCCGGCCGCCTGTCCCAGGCCGCCAATGCGCAGGTGGCCACCGCGGATATCGTCACGGAAAACGACCTGCTGGCCTTGTCCGAGGGCCTGCAGCAGGCCGAAGCGGCCGGAACCCGTGTCCTGTGCCGCGTGGGCCCGCCGTTCGTGCGTGCCCGCATCGGGCAACAGCAGCGCCAGCCGCTCACCACCAAGGAGATCTACGCGGACAACGGCGCCGAGCAGCGCACCGCCGGCGGGCTGATCGTGGTGGGCTCCCATGTGGGCGTGACCACCCGCCAGCTGGCCGACCTGACCAGCCGGCACTCGAATGCCACGGTGATCGAGCTGGACGTCCCGGCAATCCTCGCCGAGGGGTCCGAGGCCTACCTCGAGGGCAAGGCCGCTCAGATCAGCGCCGCCCTGGCCACCCAGGATGTCATCGTGCACACCTCGCGCAAGCTGGTGAAAACCGACGACGCGGCGCAGTCCCTGGAGATCGCCCGCACCGTGAGCGCTGCGGTGGTTTCGGTCGTCAACCAGATCCTGCACGCTACTCCCCCGCGCTTCGTGATCGCCAAGGGCGGGATCACCTCCTCGGATGTCGCCGCCCACGGCCTGGAAATCCGCCATGCCATCGTGCGCGGGCCGATGCTCCCGGGCATCGTCTCGCTCTGGGAATCGGTGGACGGACCTGCCGCGGGCATCCCCTACATCGTCTTCGCCGGCAACGTGGGCGACGACAGCTCGCTGACCGCCGTCACCGCCAAGCTGAGCGCCACTTTCTAATCATCTTTACAATTTCTTGGAGATTTCAATGAGCACCACCAAAGTTGCAGCCCTCGGCCTGGGCGCCATGGGCCTGCCCATGGCAACCCGCCTGGCCACCAAGCTGGAGGTCAACGGATTCGACATCTCGGCCGAACGCATGGCGCTGGCCAACCAGTCGGGCATCATTACCTTCGATTCCGCCCGCGAAGCGGTCACCGGCGCGGATGCGCTGCTGCTGGCAGTGCGCAACGGCGAGCAGCTGGACGCCGTGCTCTTCGGCGAGCAGGGCGTGGCCGCGCAGCTGAAAACCGGCGCGGTGGTCATCCTGACCTCCACCGTTGGCCTGGAAGCAGTGCCCGCCACCGCCAAGCGCCTGGCCGAACTGGGCCTGGGCCTGGTGGACGCGCCGCTTTCCGGAGGCCCGGTGCGCGCCGGCGAAGGCGACCTGCTGATCGTGGTCGGCGCCGAGCCGGCGCAGCTGGAGAAGGTCCGCCCGGTGCTTGAGCTGCTGGCTTCCACCCTGAGCATCGTGGGCGACAAGCCCGGCGATGGCCAGGCGCTGAAGACCGTGAACCAGCTGCTGTGCGGCGTGCACATCGCCGCCGCTGCGGAGGCCCTGGCCCTGGCGGACAAGCTCGGCCTGGACCAGGCCACCACCCTGGAAGCGCTGCAGGCCGGCGCCGCGAACTCCTTCATGCTAGGAAACCGCGGCCCGCGCATGCTCGAAGCCTACTCCGAGGACGGCGCCGAAGTGCTCTCGCGCCTGGACATCTTCGTCAAGGACATGGGCATCGTGACCTCCGCGGCCCGCTCCCTGCACCTGTCCACCCCGGTGGCCTCGGCGGCCGAACAGCTCTACCTGCTGGGTGAAGCCCACGAGCTGGCCGCGGCCGACGATTCGGCAGTCATCAAGGTCGTGGCCCCGAAGGCCGCCCAGTAAAGTCATCAGCGCGCGGATTCAACACCCGCGCACCGCGTCAAAGGAGACGACACAACCCATGAGCCCGCTAATGCTGCTACTGATTGCAGTGGCCGGAGTGGCCTTGCTGCTGCTCTGCGTCATCAAGTTCAAGATGCCCGCCTTCATCGTCCTGCTGCTGGTCAGCATGCTCGTGGCCCTGGCCGCGGGCATCCCGATCCAGGAGGTGGCCGGCCTGGTCACCGCGGGCATGGGCGGCACGCTGGGCAGCGTCGCCGTGCTGGTGGGCCTGGGCGCCATGCTCGGCAAGGTCATCGAGATCTCCGGCGGAGCCCAGGTGCTCTCCACCCGCTTCACCGCGCTCTTCGGCCCCCGCCGGGTGATCGCCGCACTGACCACCGCGGCCTTCCTGCTGGCCATTCCGGTGTTCTTCGACGTGGGCTTCATCGTTCTGGTGCCGATCATCTACGGCTTCGCCAAGGCCCTGGGCCTCTCGCCGGTGAAGATCGGCCTGCCGGTCGGGGCGATCATGCTGGCCATCCACGTGGTGGTTCCGCCGCATCCGGGTGTCGTCGGCGGCGCCGAGATCCTCGGCGCCGACATCGGCTGGGCCACCATCATGGGCCTGGCGTTCTGCGCCCCGCTGGGCGTCTTGAGCTACTTCGTGGCCAAGCGGATCAACCGCCGCGAGATCCCGATGCTTCCCGAAACCGCCGAGCAGTTCGAATCCTTCGGCGCTTCCGGAACCGGTACCACCTTGGCCAAAACCAAGGCCCCGACCTCGTCCATGGTCATTTCCATGATCCTGCTGCCGATCGTGATGATCATGCTCGGCACCGTGGGCGGCTCCCTGGTGGCCGCGGAATCAACCGCTGCGAATATCCTGGGCTTTGTCGGATCCCCTGCTGTCGCGCTGCTGGTTACCGTGCTGGTGGCCTACTACCTGCTGGGCGTGCGCAGCGGCTGGTCCAGCGAGCAGACCGGCAAGGTCATGGATTCGGCCCTGGCCCCGGCGGCCATCGTGATCCTGGTGACCGGCGCCGGCGGGGTGTTCGGCAAGGTGCTCACCGAATCGGGCATCGGCACCGTGCTGGCCCAGTCGCTGTCCTCGGCCGGACTGCCGATCATCGTGATGGCCTTCATCCTGGCCGCCATCCTGCGCGCCTCGCAGGGTTCTGCCACGGTCGCGATCATCACCACCACCGGCTTGCTGGCCGCCGCTGTGGAAGCCGGCGGTTATTCCACCGTGCAGACCGCGCTGATCCTGGCCGCTGTGGGCTTCGGCGCCTTCGGACTGAGCCACGTGAACGACTCGGGTTTCTGGATTGTCACCCGCTTCCTGGGCCTGTCCGTGGCCGAGGGCCTGCGCACCTGGACCGTGCTGACCACGGTACTGGGCGTGGCCGGCTTCGCGCTCACCGCCATCACCTACGCCATTATCACCGCTGCAGGAGTGTAATAATCCCGATGCTCACCCCCATGAACCAGATGGTCTCCCAGGCCATTGCCGCAGGGCACGCCGTCCCCGCCTTCACCTGCTACGACTTCACCACCGCGCTGGCCGTGGTCGCCGAGGCCGAAGCCCAGGGCCGCGCGGTCATCCTGAATGTCGCGCCGAAGGCCGCCGGGTCCACCGCGGGCCTGCGGCTGATCTCGGCCCTGCGCACCCTGGGCGAGCAGGCCGCCGTGCCGGTGGCTATCCAGCTGGACCATGCCAGCGACGCGCAGCTGATCGCCCGCGCCGTGCTGGCCGGCGCCACCGCGGTGCTGGCCGACGGCTCGGCCGGGACGCTGGAGGAGAATATAGCCTTCGTCCAGCAGGTGCGTTCGCTGATCGGCCCTGAGGTGGTGCTGGAAGCCGAGCTCGGAGCCCTGCCCGGCAACGAGGACAAGGCCTTCGAGCAGAGCGCCTCCCAGCTGACCGATCCGGCGCAGGTGGCCCGGTTCGTCCAGGACAGCGGAGCGCAGCTGCTGGCCGTCGCCATCGGCAATGTCCACGGCCGGTACAAGGGCGAACCGAAGATCCACTGGGATGTGCTTGAAGCCATCCATGCCGAATCCACAGTGCCGCTGGTGCTGCACGGTGCTTCGGGCATCGCGCCTGCGGACCTCTCGCGTTCCATTTCCTTCGGGGTGGGCAAGGTCAATTTGAACACCGAGCTGCGCACCGGGACCCTGGCCGCGCTGGCCGGGCAGCTGGACGCCCGTCGAGCCGATGGGCAGAACATCCTGGGCCTGCTCGGTGACTGGGAGCGCGCGGTCACCGAGGTCGCTTCGGCGACGTTCGCCGCGCTGCGCGCCAAATAGCTTGCTGCCTTCGAAGGCCGCGGTACAGGGACTTTCCGGTTCCGGCACCGCGGCCTTCGGTCTATCCGGTGGCGGCGGTGCCGGCACGGTCCAGCGAATGCTGGTGGGTGCGCAGCTGGAGCAGCGCGGCATCCAGCAGCGGGGCGGCGACGCCCAGCTGCTGCGCCCGGGCGGCCAGATCCCCGATGATGTGCTCGGCCTCGACAGGAGTGCCGTGGCCCAGGTCGCGGTAGAGCGAGGAGGTGAATGAGCTGCCCGGTTCGGTCAGCAGCCCGATGGACTGCTCATGCCCTGCCTCGCTGACGGGGTAGCCGGCCGCGGACGCGATCCGTTCGCATTCGCCGATGGCTTCTAGGATCTTCGGCTCTCCCCCGGCGGCGAGGATCTCGCCGATATTCCCGCGGAACAGGCAGGTGATCACCCCGGCCGCGGCGATGAATGCCCACTTCTCCCAGAGCCGGGCGAGAACATCGTCGAGCACTCCAAGCTCGATGCCGCCCACATCAAGAGCCTCGATGATCGGCTCGGGGACCTCCTGCCCGTGCAGCCCGCCGAGACCCAGCTGGCACAGGCCGGTCAGCTGCTGGACGACTTCCTGCTCATCCACTGTGGCTACGATCTTCACGATGCCGCCGAGCACCCTCCCGCCGAAGGCTTGCTCCAGGGCGTCGATATGGGCCATGCCGTTGAGCAGCGGCAGGATGCGGGTGTGGGTTCCCATCGCGCCGGCCAGTTCCGGGATCAGCGAAGCCAGCGCCGGGGCCTTGACCGCCACGATCACCAGGTCGAAGGGTTCTTCATCCGCAAGAGCGGTGACTGCTCGAACCGGCCAGGTGCCTTGCGCATCCGGAGCGTTGAAGCGCAGTCCATGGTCGGCAAGCTGGGCCCGGCGGCGTTCGCGCACCAGAAAGGTCACGTCCCTTCCGGCTGCCAGCAGGCGTGCTCCCAGCGCGCCGCCGGTCGCACCGGCACCGGCAATCAGAATGCGGGTCATTTGCTCTCCCTTTCCAGCGGGCAGCCGATGAGCGCCCTGTCGATTTCGTGGTTTACCGGTGCCATCAGGCGTTCGGATCAGCCAGCCCCAGCACCGCGGCAGCTAGCAGCCCGAGGGCAATTGCCACCAAGGATACCCCGCCGGCCAGGGTCACGATGCGGCCAGCGGATGGCGATCGATGCACTCCGGAGAACCGGATGACCGTGATGGCCCCGGCCCACCACAGACCGGCCCCGAGGATCACCGTTGCGCAAAGCAGCGCAGTCCGGACTGAGGCGCCCTCGGCTTGCCCGATGAACTGCGGCAGGATGGCAGCGAAGAACAGCAGTGCTTTGGGGTTCGTTGCATTGGTGAGCAGCCCGCGGGCGTAGCCGCTCCGGGCCTGTGGGGTCTGGGCCGGCACGGTGCTGTCCGCCCGGGGCAATCCTGCGCGCAGCATGCTGGCCCCCATCCACAGCAGCACCACGGCACCCAGAATCTGGGCGGCGGCCATGGCCCCTGGCGCCGAAATCAGCAGCGCGGTCAACCCGGCCACCGCCAGCAGCGCATGCAGCATCAGCCCGGTGACCACTCCTGCCGCCGTGGACACGCCTTGCTGGACCGAGCGCGTGGCCGCCTGCACCACCAGGGCCAGGTCGGGGCCGGGCACTGCCAACGCCACCAATAGCGCCAGGGCAAATGCCGCCCATGATTCGATCCCCATGCCATCCCTCCAGCCTCAACTGCGATTCCAGATTCAGACTAGGGGTCGAATTCGCTAGAATCAGTCCATGAGTGGCTCAGAAATGAAATCAGTCAATTCTCCCGAATTGGATTCGGTAGATTGGGCAATACTGGAATTACTGCAGGTGGATGCCACCATGCCGAACAAGGAGATCGCGACCAAGGTGGGGGTCGCGCCCAGCACCTGCCTGGAGCGGATTCGGCGCATGCGCCGCAATGGCACCATCGTGGCTACCCGCGCCCATGTGCTGCCTAGCCTGCTGGGCAAGGGCGAGCAGGCGTTCTTGGGAATCCAGATTCGTCCGCACGCCCGCGACACTGCCAACGACTTCGTGCAGAAGGCCCTGGCTTTGCCCGAAACCCTGGCGCTGTACAACGTCAGCGGCAGCGAGGACTATCTGGTCCATGTCGCGGTGGCCAACAGCACCGAGCTCCAGACCCTGATCATCGACAAGCTGCTGGCATTGCCCCAGGTGGCGCACTGCCGCACCCAGCTGATCTTCGGCGAACCGTGGGTGGCATCGCTGCGCCACCGCTAGCGGCAGCGCGTCCGCTCAGTACGGATTCCCGACCGACAGCACTTTCAAACCCTCGGCCACCACCCGCCCGTCGTGGATGACCGTGCGATCGGTGCCCCGGTCCATCACGGTGGAGGAAATGCTCTCGCCATCCACCAGTACCAGATCGGCCCGGTCCCCTACTGCCACCCCAGGGCGGTCGGCCACCGAAGCCAACCGCGGCACCGTGCGGTCCATGATCGAGGCACCGCCCATGGTGGCCACGGCCAGCGCGTGCTCGATCAGCTCGTCCTGGCGGAACCCGTTCACGAACGCCAGCTGCCAGGTCCGGTCCAGCAGGTCGCAGTTCCCGTAGGGGCTCCAGTAGTCGCGCTGGCCGTCCTCGCCCAGGCCGAAACGCACGCCGGCTTCGGCCAGCTGCACCAGCGGCAGATGGGTGGAGGTGCTCGGCGCTACGGAAGTCATCGAGATGTCCAGCTCGGCGAAGGTTTCGATCAGCCGGCGGCTGGTAGCCTCGTTGACGCTGCCCAGCTCGTAGGCATGGGACAGGTTGACCCTGCCTTCCATGCCCAGCGCCCGGGTGCGTTCGGCAATCAGCTCTGCCGAGAAGACGGCGAGCGCGCCGGGTTCGTGCAGGTGCACGTCGATATCCACCTGGTATTTATCGGCCAGGCCGAAGACCGTATCGAGGTGGCGGACCGGGTCTCGATCCAGTGCGCAGGGGTCGATGCCACCCATGGCATCGGCGCCGGCCTTCAGCGCATCCTCCAAATACTTCTCGGTGCCCGGTTCGCGCAGGATCCCGGCCTGCGGGAAGACCATGATCTGCACCTCGGCCTCGTCGGCGAACTTCTCTTTCGCGGCCACCACGGCCTCGTACTTCTCCAGCTTGGTATCCACATCCACCTGGGCGAAGGAGCGCACCCGCGTGGTGCCGCGGGCGATCATCCGTTCCAGGGTTCCGGCCACGCGCTCGGGCAGCGGGATCTCCGCATCCCGCCAGTGCTCGCGGTCGTTGCTCATCATCCCCCATACCCCGGGACGACCGGTGTGCTCGCGGAAGGGCAGGCCGATGCGCGTGGAATCCAGGTGCACATGCACGTCGGAGAAGGAGGGGATCAGGATGCGCCCGCGGCCATCGACATCGGTGTCCTCCAAGACGCGCTGCGGGTCGTGGGCGGTGATCGACGCGATCTTGCCGTTTTCAATCAGGATGTCGCTGGGCGAACCGCCCCAGGGGCGGGCATTGCGGATGAGCATGAAATAACAATCCTTTGCCCGCGTATCGAGTTCTCGTACGAGAGTACAGCACTGCCTGGCCTCCGAAGAGGCCAGGCAGTGCCGTGCAGGTCTGGAATTAGCGCGCTTGCGGCTGAGATTCCGCCCTAGCGAGAAGACTGCTTGCGAGTGAAGGCCGAGATTCCGGTGATATCGCGCCCCACGATCAAGGCCTGCATGGAATCGGTGCCTTCGTAGGTCGACACCACTTCCATGTCGGTCAGGTGGCGGGCCACGTGGTTTTCCAGCAGCATTCCGTTGCCGGCCATCATGTCGCGCGCCTCGCGGCACATGGCCAACGCCTTGCGCGAGGTGGTCATCTTGATCAACGAGGCCATCGGTGCGGTCAGCTCGTCCCGTTCCTGCAGCTGCGCCATCCTGGTGCACATCAGCTGCATGCTGGTCAGGTCCGAGAGCATAGTGGCCAGCTTTTCCTGCACCAGCTGATAGCTGGCGATCGGCGCGCCGAATTGCTCGCGCTGCAGTGCATAGAGGCCGGCATTCCTGAGGATGCGTATATCAACCTGCTGGCATCCTCGAAGGACATCGACGCGCTGATCGCCTCCAGGCATGTTCAGGGGGTCTCGCTGACCGGCTCGGAGAATGCCGGGGCCGCGGTGGCGGCCCAGGCAGGCAAGCACCTGAAGAAGGTCGTGCTGGAGCTGGGCGGTTCGGACCCGCTTCTGGTGCTCGATAACGGCAACTTGCCGTTGAGCGTAAAGGCCGCGGTCACCGGCCGCTTCGCCAACGCCGGCCAGGCCTGCATCTCATCCAAGCGATTAATCGTGCTGGATGAGGCATATGACGAATTCGCCGATTCCCTCGCCCAGGCGGTCTCCGGCATTGCCTGCGGCGACCCGATGGATCCGAAGACCTTCCTCGGCCCGCTGTATTCGGCGGCGGCAAAGGAGGAAATCCTTGACATTGTCGATGATGCGTTGGCGCAGGGTGCGCAGCTGCTGGTGGGCTCGGCAACCGAACGCACCGGGGATGCTTTCATGGAGCCCATGGTCTTGACCGGAGTCACACCGCAGATGCGCGCATTCCACGAGGAGATCTTTGGGCCGGTCGCGGTGCTGCTCCGCGCGCAGGACACCGATCACGCAGTTGACCTGGCAAATGACAGTCCCTACGGGCTGGGCGCCACGGTCTTCAGCACGGACCTCGATCAGGCACATGCTGTGGCCGATCAGTTGGAAGCCGGCATGGTGGTCATCAACGGCATGGCCGGCAGCCAGCCGGACTTGCCCTTCGGCGGGACCAAGCGCTCTGGCTTCGGCCGCGAGCTGGGGGCCGCGGGAATCATGGAGTTCGCGAACAAGAAACTGATCCGCACCCCGGCGTAGGCCCGGTGCAGGGAGCGGCCGGGTATCGCGGCGGCCGCTCCGGGCTGGCTGCCAGCCAGCGGGAACTACGCTCCGGCCAGCCGGTACAGCGTCAGGGCCAGGTGCAGGGACGTGCGCGTGTCAGCATTTTCCATGTCCAGCCCGAAGCCTTCCTGCAGCCGCCGGATGCGGGCATAGATGCTCGGCCTGCTCAAATGGATCATCCGCGACAGCTCGGCAATGTTCCCGGTGGATTCCAGGTAGGCCTCCACGAATTCCAGCAGTTCCGGTTCCTGCGCCAGCTGCCCGAGCTGGTCCTGCACGAAGGCCGCTCCTTCCGGGGCGGCCACCAGCGACTGGAGGATCCAGCGGAATCCCAGATCATGCGCGCGATAGTACCGCGGCTGGCGCGTCGCCGTGCTGAGTGCCCCGCGGGCCACCCGATAGGCATCCTGGAGGCCCTCCACCGAGGCCTGTTTCAAGGTGCCGCAGCTGTCGGCAACGCCCATGCTCCACCGAGACGGGCCGCATTCGGCCGCGACCAGCTGGTAGGCCTTGCGCAGCACTGCCTCGGCCTGGCCGCTGCCCGGCACGAAGAACATCATGCCGATGGCATCGGACTCCTGGTCTGCGCCGCGGCGCACGATCACCGGCACGGGCAGCTTGCTGAAGGCCCCTCGCAGCCTGCGGACCAGCGAGGCAGGATCGCTGCCGCCGGCCGGGCCCTCAGGGATACACAGGACCGCGGGGACCAGCTCGGAATAGCCGTCGACGCCGAACAGTCGCAAGCGCAGCGCGGCGACCTTTTCCGTCAGGTTCTGGTTGGATCGCATTTCCCCGATGACATCCGCCAGCAATTCCTGGCGCAGTAGTTGCAACTGCTCGGGATTTCCTGCCAGCTTGCCTCCTAGGATGCGCGAGAGCTGGTCCAGGACCACTGCGAAGCCCGCGGGCTCGCGCCGCAACGGGCAGAGAAGGCGGCCCGCCCTCCGGCCATCGACGAAGACCGGATTCTGCACCCACTGCTCCCCGGCCAGTTCGAAGCCTCCGGCTTCCGGGCCCCTGGCCCGCCGGGAGAGCTCGGAGTACTGGTACATCTGCTCGATGCCCAGCCCGCGCTGGAAGAGCACCACGGACAGCTCGTCCTCCAGGACCAACGGCGTGTTCAGCAATTCTGCCGCAGTCAGCAGCAGATCGACGGCCGAGAGCTGTTCGGCCACCGGGGAAGAAAGGAATTCGGCCACCGCCACAGGACCGGTGGCCGCCGAGGCAGAACGCGAGCTCTCGTTGTAGGCCCCGATGATCTCGATGAACCGCGCCCGATCGTCCAGCAGGATGACCGGGAAGTCCATCGGGGCCGCCGCCGCGCGCAATGCCGACTTGGCCACCGTGTCATCGGATAGGAAGGAAAAGACCACCCCGCAGGCTCCGGATCGACGCAAATCCGCGAGAAATGAGCTGGAGTGCTCCACGGAATCAGTCAGGGCCAGGCCCGAGCACAGGATCAGTTCCCCGCCCTCGATGAGCCCTGCCAGATCTGCGGATTCGGCAATGTGGATGCCCCGCACGGGATCGTCCAGCCGGGGTCCTCCGCTGAGGATGTGCGGACGGGATCGATGCAGGATCGGGCTGTGCAGGAGTCGACGAATCGTCAGTGGCATTTACAGAGTGTAACACCGCTTTCTGGCAAGCAATTACAGTTCAGGTGTTGTCCACATCACGCGACAGGCAGACCATTGAACTACACCAACAACAACGGAATACATCACGTCATGCACGGGTTTACCCAAGCCGTGGAAGGCGCAGCCGCTGACTGCGCCGGACGGGGATGCCGACCTGCCGGACCGCTGCACCGCAGCCACGGTCCCTGCGAGAACAACGAAACATCACAGAGTAGTGGTCATCATGCAAGTTGCAAGTTCACACAATGCCACGGCGGGCGAACGGGAGTTCCTTGCCGAGCGAGACACCGTATGCGAAGAGTTCGCCACGCACGAAGGGCAGCGCCGAAAAGGCCAGTTGAGCCGCGTCGAATACCTCATTGTCGGATTGCTGGTGGTAGCCACCTTCGTGATCACCCTCGTCGTCCAATAGCCATCCGTCCGGGAATTCCACGCCCGGGCCCACTTGAAAACGAGTTCACATGGACTACACCACTGAAGCCGAACGAGGCAGGGCGCCGCTGCCGTCAAGCAAGCGCCTCTGGGGATTCTGGGAGTACACCTGGGCCAACGCCGCACTGGCGATTGCCACCTGGGGCTTCCTGATCGGCGGATCACTGGCCCTGGTGATCGACGTCAGGCACGGCCTGCTGGCCATTGTCCTGGGCAACGTGCTTGGCGTGCTGCTCGTCGGCCTGGCGGTTTCCGTCAGCGCCGGCAAGTACGGCACCGAGCAGTACACCTTCATGCGCAGCGTCTTCGGCCACAACGGCAGCCGATTGATCTATGTCGTGGCCATGATCCTGCTGACCGTGGGCTGGCTCGTGGTGCTGGGCATCATGTTCGGCCGGTCCATCGACTCGGCCGTGTCGGTGCTGGCCGACCGGGCCCCGGAGCCCAACGGCTGGCACATCTACCTGATCACCCTGGTCGCGATCGCCATCACTGCGGTGATCGTGGCCAAGGGCCCCACATCCATCAAGGTCTTCAACACCATCGTCGCCCCGGCGCTGTTCCTGGTCATGGGCCTGATGGTCTACATCTTCCTGCGGGATTCCAGCGTCGCGGAGATCCTCTCCCTGCCGGCACTGGACCAGCCCTTCGACTCCAGCGCCGTCAACTTCATGATCGCCGTGGAGATCAACATCGCAGCGGGATTCTCCTGGTGGCCCTATCTGGGCAACCTCTCGCGCATCACCAAGACCGAACGCGTCGCCTTCTGGCCGAATCTGATCGGCATCGGGGCTGCCGCCTCGCTAGGCGAAGCGGTGGGCCTGGTCGGCGCCATCAAGTTCGGCAGCGCGGACCCCACCCAGTGGATGTCCCACGCCGGCGGCATCTGGCTCAGCGCCATCGTGCTGCTCTTCGTCGCCTTCGCCAATGTCACCAGCATGGCCAACATCCTATACACGGCGGTGGTGGGACTACGGCAGATGTTCGGCTCGCTGCTCAAGAAGGCGAGCTGGGAATGGCTGGTCTTCGGCTTCTGCCTGGTCCCCGCGGTGGTGCTGTTCGTGCTGCCCGGGCTCTACGACGGCTTCATGGTCTTCCTGGTCTGGACCGCCGCGCTCTACAGCGCGCTGACCGGAATCATGATCGTGGACTACTTCATCCTGCGCCGCACCCGGGTGGCGCTGCACGACCTGTTCGTGGAAGGCCGGGCCTCGCGCTACTACTTCACCGGCGGGTTCAACCTCGCCTCCATGGCCGCCATGGTTATCGGGTGCGCGGTGTTCACGTTCACCTTCAACCCGCTGACCTTCGAGCACACCGGCTACTTCCGCTACACCACCGCCTCGCTGCTGGCCGCCGTCGCCGCCGGGCTCTTGTACTGGGTGGCCTCCCGCCTGTTCATCCTGCCCCGCGGGCTGGGCGGCTACTCCCCCATCTGTTCAACAACACCAGTCGCCAAATAGGAGCTGAACCACCATGACCAATACCATGCTTGCCGCCTACTACACCGAGGACGACGCTCCGCTGGAGCTTCGCCAGGCAGCCATCCCCGCACCTGGAAAGGGCGAAGTGCTGCTGAAGATGGAGAGCTGCGGCGTCTGCCATACCGATGTGCACTTCTGGAAGGGCGAGGACGAGCTTCCCCGCGAGAAGCCGGCGATCCTGGGCCATGAGGGCGTGGGCACCGTCGCCGCCCAGGGCGAGGGCGTCGACCTGCCCTTGGGCACCCGGGTCGGCGTCGGGTTCGTCTACGAGGCCTGCGGCACCTGCCGCGAATGCCGCCGCGGACTGGAAACCTACTGCCAGAACTCCAAGGCCACCGGCGTCCACGTGGACGGCTGCTTTTCCGAATACGTGATCGCCCCGGCCGATTGGGTATCGCTGATCCCCGAGGAGCTGTCCTCCGCCGAAGCCGCACCCCTGCTGTGCGCCGGGGTCACCGCCTACAGCGCGGTCCGCAAGGCCCAGCTGGAGCCGGGCTCCGTCGTGGTGGTCTTCGGCCTGGGCGGCCTGGGCCAGTACGCCATCCAGTGCGCGGCCCTGTACGGCGCCAAGGTGATCGGCATCGACCTGGATCCGGCCAAGCTGGAAACCGCCAAGGAACTGGGCGCCTACGCGGCCTACACCCCGGGCGACGGTGCCGTAGAAGCGATCCAGGCCCTGGGCGGGGCCGATGCCTGCCTGAGCTTCGCCCCGGCCCCGCAGGTCTTCCGCAGCATGTTCGAATTGGCCGCCCCCACCGCCCGGTTCATCCAGGTGGCACTGCCCAACAAGCCTTTCAGCTTCGCCGCGGCGGAGATCATTGACCTGGGCATCACCATCATCGGCAGCGCCGACGGCACCCGCCTGGAACGCGACCGGGTCCTCGCCCTGGCCAAGGAAGGCAAGATCAAGTCCACCATCAAGACCCTCCCCTTCGCGGACATCAACGACGCCTTCCAGGCACTGGACCAGGGCAAGGCCGAAGGCCGCCTGGTCGTCAACTACTAGAACGCACCCAAGCACGAACCCAATGGAGCACACCATGACTTCGCCAACAAATACCCAACCCGTCGTGAAGACCTTCGAGAACCCGCAGGCCTACCTGGCGGCCTATAACGTCCCGGCCGGGGTACGGGAATTCCTGGCCCGCCAGCATGAGTTGTTCATCGACAACGACTGGAAGCCGGCGTCCGACGGCTCCACCGTTCCGGTGATCGAGCCGGCCACCGGCCAGCAGGTCTCCGCGCTGGCCAGCGCCACCATCGAGGATCTGGAAGAAGCCGTCGCCGCCGCCCGCCGCGCCTTCGAGTCCGGTCAATGGGCCACCCAGACCCCGCTGGCCCGCGAACGCATGCTGCACCGCCTGGCCGACCTGATTGAAGAGAACTTCCAGGAATTGGCAACCCTGGAGTCCATCGACGTGGGCAAGCCGCTGTCCGAAGCAGAGATGGACATCAAGGGCACCCTGGACACCTTCCGCTACTTCGCCGGCTGGGCCACCAAGATCTCCGGACGCAGCGGCGAGCCGGCAGGTTTGGAGGGCAACTACGTGGCCTACACCCGAAAGGAGCCCGTGGGCGTGATCGGCGTGATCGTGCCGTGGAACTTCCCGCTGCAGACCCTGGCCTGGAAGCTCGGTGCGGCGCTGGCCGTGGGTTGCACCACCGTGGTCAAGCCGCCAGAGGTCACCTCGCTGACCACCCTGCGCTTCGCCGAGCTGGCGAAGGAAGCGGGCATCCCCGCCGGCGTGATCAACATCCTCACCGGCAAGGGCTCCACCGTGGGCGCCGCCCTGGCCGCCCACAAGGGCATCGACAAGGTCACCTTCACCGGTTCCACCAGGACCGGCATGTCGGTGGGCCACGCGGCCCTGGAGAACATGACCCGCATGACCCTGGAGCTGGGCGGCAAGTCCGCGGTGCTCGTCTTCGAGGATTGCGATCTGGACAAGGCCGTCGAGGAAGTCGCCTTCGGCATCTTCTTCAATGCCGGCCAGATCTGCGACGCCGGCTCCCGCCTGTACGTGCAGGACTCGATCTACGACGAGTTCATGGGCAAGCTCGTGGAGAACGCCAAGTCCTGGAAGCTGGGCGTGGGCCTGGATCCTGAAACCACCATCGGTCCGCTGGTCTCGCAGGCCCAGTGCCGTTCGGTGACCTCCATGATCAAGGCAGGCGTCGAGGAAGGAGCCAACCTGCTGTGCGGCGGCCCGATCGACGACGGGGAAACCAATTTCGTGGCTCCGGCGATCTTTGGCGACTGCACCAACCAGATGACCGTGGTGCGCGAGGAGATCTTCGGCCCGGTCCTGGTGGCCCAGCGCTTCTCCACCCAGGAGGAAGCGCTGGCCCTGGCCAACGACAGCGAATACGGCCTGGCCGCGACCATCTACTCGCAGTCGCTGAACCGCGTCCACCAGCTGTCCAAGCAGCTGAAGGCGGGCTCCGTCTACGTCAACGCGCAGAGCTCCATCGACCCGGCCATGCCGTTCGGCGGCTACAAGAAGTCCGGCTTCGGCCGCGACCTGGGCGCCGAACAGCTCGATGACGTCACCGAAACCAAAACCGTGTGGATCACCCTCCCCTGAGCTGCACAACGAACTAAAAGGAGAACCATCATGGTTGATTTCGCCCCTGTCGGCCCGGTGGCCGCCACCGAGGTCCCGCGCTATGCGGGGTTGGGAACCTTCGCCCGGCTGCCGCAGCTCGGCTCAGTGCCGGACTACGATGTCGCCATCGTCGGAGTGCCCTTCGACGGCGGCACCTCGTTCCGCCCCGGCGCCCGCTTCGGCCCGTCCAATGTACGCGAGGCCTCGCGCCTGCTGCGCCCGGGATTCCACCCCGAGCTGCAGACCACCGCGGTGGAAACCGCGCAGTTCGTGGATGCCGGTGACCTGTCCTGCACCCCGTACGACAATGCGCTGGCCGTGCAGCAGATCCAGGAGCAGGCGACCCGCTTGGTCGCCAAGGACAAGACAGTCATCGCCATCGGCGGCGACCATACCATCGCCCTGCCGATGATCCGTGCGACCTCGGCGGTGCATGGCCCGGTGGCCCTGCTGCACTTCGACGCGCACCTGGATACCTGGGATACCTACTTCGGCGAGGAGGTTACGCACGGCACGATGTTCCGCCGGGCCTTCGAGGAAGGGCTGCTGGTCGAGGACCGCTCCATGCACGTGGGGATCCGCGGCCCGGTCTACGACAAGGACGACTTCATCCGGGATCACGAATTCGGGTTCCAGATCCTGCGGTGCTCGGACATCGACACCCTGGGCATCCCGGCGGTCGTGCAGCGCATCAAGGATCGCATCGGCGATACCCCTGTGTACCTGTCCATCGACATCGACGTGCTGGATCCTGCCTTCGCCCCGGGCACCGGCACCCCGGAGATGGGCGGCCTGCATTCGCGTGAGATCCTGCAGACCCTGCGCGGGCTGAGAGGGCTGAACATCGTCGGCGCCGACGTGGTGGAAGTGGCTCCTGCCTATGACCATGCCGATATCACCTCGCTGGCCGCAGCCACGTTGGTCTTCGAGATGATGTCGCTGCTGACCGCGAACAAGTAACGGGCAGCAATATGCTGGCAGCCGCCTGCTCACCGAACTATCCGGTGAGCAGGCGG
>NZ_JBOGEG010000053.1:0-15535 GCF_050701915.1 Glutamicibacter sp.
CAGCAAAGTGCGCCATGTCCACGAACAGGTACGCGCCAACCTTGTCAGCGATTTCGCGGAAGCGCTTGAAGTCCAGCTGGCGAGGGTACGCCGACCAGCCTGCAACGATCATCTTCGGCTGGTGCTCCACAGCAAGGCGTTCCACCTCATCCATATCCACTTCGTAGGTCTGCTCGTCTACACCGTAAGGAACGATGTTGAACAAGCGGCCCGAGAAGTTCAGCTTCATGCCGTGGGTCAGGTGGCCACCGTGGTTCAGATTCAGGCCGAGCACGGTATCGCCTGGGCGAACCAGTGCGTGGTACACCGACGCATTGGCCTGCGCACCGGAATGCGGCTGGACGTTGGCGAACTTCGCCCCGAACAGGTCCTTGAGGCGCTCGATAGCCAACGTCTCGATGACATCGACCTCTTCGCAACCGCCGTAGTAGCGGCGGCCCGGATAGCCCTCGGCATACTTGTTGGTCAACACCGAACCCTGCGCCTGCATAATTGCCTGCGCAGTGTGGTTCTCCGAAGCGATCATTTCCAAGCCGCGCTGCTGGCGGGCCAACTCAGCGTCAATACGCTGCGCGACCTCCGGGTCCAGCGAAGCCAGCGACTGAGTCAACGATGCAGCGGCAACGGATTCAAAAGTCTGGTTGCTCATTACTCGACGTTTCCACCGTTCGCGCTTGCGTAGTCTGCTGCCGAGAGCAGCGGGCCCTCTTCGGCGACCTCAACGGTGAACAGCCAGCCGGCACCGTATGGGTCTTCGTTCAGGATGGCTGGGTTGTCCACGGCGTCGTCGTTGATGGCAACGACGGTGCCGGTCACTGGCGAGTACAGGTCGGAAACCGACTTGGTGGACTCGACTTCGCCGCAGGTCTCGCCTGCGGTAACGGCGTCGCCGACCTCTGGCAGGTCAACGTAGACCACGTCGCCCAGGGCGTCAGCGGCAACCTGGGTGATGCCGATCTTTGCTGGGGACGATGCATCGATCCACTCGTGCTCGGCCGAGTAGCGCAATGACGAAAGAACTTTACTCACGGTATTTCCTCTCCCAAGGGAATTAGCGGGCGATTAGCTTAGCCCTACTGATGTTTAACGTTACTTGGCTCGGGTGTAGAACGGCAGTTCGACTACGACAAAAGGCAAAGTCTTACCACGGAGATCTACCTCCAGCTCGGTTCCCACTTCACCGAATTCGGCGTCGACGTAGCCCAGTGCAACCGGGTAGCCCAGGGTTGGCGAAGGCTGGCCGGAGGTGATTTCACCAATGGCCGCGCCATCCTTGACGATGGCGTAGCCACCGCGGCCAGCACGCTTGCCCAGGCCCTTGAGGCCCACGAGCTTGCGTGGCGGGGTCGTTGCGCGCAGCGCTTCCAGCGCTTCGCGGCCCACGAAGTCCTCTTCCTTCTTGAAGGAGACCACTGGGCCGAATCCCGCATCAAACGGGGTGCGTTCCAGGGACAGCTCGTTGCCGTACAGCGGCATGCCGGCTTCAAGGCGCAGCGAGTCGCGGGCGGCCAGGCCGCAAGGAACCAGCTCGTGGTCCTTGCCTGCTTCAACGGTCTTCTCCCAGAGGGCAGCCGCATCCCCGTTTTCGATGATCAGCTCGAAGCCGTCCTCACCGGTGTAGCCGGTGCGGGCCAGCAGCACGTTGATGCCGCCGAGCACGAGCTTCACAGCTGCGTAATACTTCAGCTCGGTAACGGCCTGGACGGTTGCCTCGTCGGCAGCCAGCTTGCTGACAATCGCCTCGGCATTCGGTCCCTGGACTGCGATCAGCGACTGGCGGCCCGAAGCGTCGTCCACGACGACGTCGAAGTCCGCAGCGCGGGCAGCCAGCTCGGCGGCAACCACCGGGGCGTTGCCGGCGTTGGGCACAACCAGGAACTTTTCCTCTTCCAGGCGGTAGACGATCAAGTCGTCGATGATCTTGCCCTCGGCGTTCAGGATCAGCGAGTACTTTGCCTTGCCGATCTTCATGATGCTCAGGTTGCCCGCCAGCGCGGTGTTCAGCGCCTTGCCGGCCTCCGGGCCGCTCAGGTAGACCTCGCCCATGTGGGACAGGTCGAACAGGCCAGCGGTGCAGCGCACGGCCTTGTGCTCAGCCAATTCCGAGCCGTACTTCAGCGGCATGTCCCAGCCGCCGAAGTCGGTGAAGTTGGCGCCAAGGGCTTCGTGCTGGGCGTGCAGTGCGGTGTGCTTGAGTGCTTGGGTAGTCTCAGTCATCTCTAACTCTTCCTTAGTCTTCGAAGGCTTCGGGAGCCGGGCAGGAGCAGATCAGGTTGCGGTCGCCGCCGGCGCCGTCGATGCGGCCCACGGTTGGGAAGTACTTGTCGAACTTCAGGGTCGATACCGGGAAGGCAGCCTGCTCGACCGAGTACTTGCGGTCCCAATTGCTGTTGACCACAGCGGAGACCGTGTGCGGAGCGTTGCGCAATGGGGATTCTTCGATGCTGTAGGCACCGGAGAGGACCTCGTCCATTTCCTGGCGGATGGTGATCATCGCTTCGATGAAGCGCTCGATCTCGCCCAGGTCCTCGGATTCGGTTGGCTCCACCATCAGGGTGCCTGCCACAGGGAAGGACAGGGTCGGCGCGTGGAAACCGAAGTCGATCAGGCGCTTGGCCACGTCCTCGGCGGTGACCCCGGTCTTGGCGGTCAGTTCACGCAGGTCCAGGATGCACTCGTGGGCGACCAGGTCCTTGTTGCCGGTGAACAGAACCGGGAAGTGCTCGTTCAGGCGCTTGGCAATGTAGTTCGCGTTCAAGATCGCGTGCTTGGTGGCTTCGGTCAACCCGTCCCCGCCCATCATCGCGATGTAGGCCCACGAGATTGGCAGGACGCCGGCCGAACCGAAAGCGGTAGCCACAACCGGCACGCCGTCACGCTCGGAGTAGGTGCCCGAAGCATCGCCTGGCAGGAATGGCAGCAGGTGCTCGCCAACGCCGATTGGGCCAACGCCCGGGCCGCCACCGCCGTGCGGGATGCAGAAGGTCTTGTGCAGGTTCAGGTGCGACACGTCGCCACCGAACTTGCCTGGCTGGGCCAGGCCAACCATGGCGTTCATGTTCGCGCCATCGATGTACACCTGACCGCCCGCGGCGTGGACCTTGTCGCAGACCTCGCGCACATCGGCGTCGTAGACGCCGTGGGTGGATGGGTAGGTGATCATGATGGCTGCCAGGACGTCCTTGTTGGCCTCGATCTTGGCATCCAGGTCGTTCGCGTCGATGGTGCCATCGGCTGCGGTCTTCACGACCACCACGCGCATGCCGGCCAGCACTGCCGAAGCGGCGTTGGTGCCGTGGGCCGAGGCCGGAATCAGGCACAGGTCGCGCTGGCCTTCGCCGCGCGAGCGGTGGTAGTCCGAGATGGCCAGCAGGCCTGCGTACTCGCCCTGCGAGCCAGCGTTCGGCTGGATCGAAACGCCGGCGTAGCCGGTGATTGCGGTCAGGCGGCCTTCCAGATCGGTGATCAGCTCGCGCCAGCCCTCGGTCTGCGCTGCAGGTGCGTATGGGTGGATCGAGGCGAATTCAGGCCAGGTGATGGATTCCATCTCGGCGGCCGAGTTCAGCTTCATGGTGCACGAACCCAGCGGGATCATGGTGCGGTCCAGGGCCAGGTCGCGGTCCGAAAGCCGGCGCAGGTAGCGCATCATCTGGGTCTCGGAGGAGATGGTGTTGAAGATCGGGTGGGTCATGAAGTCGCTGGTGCGCACCTGGCCGGCCGGGATCTCGAAGCCTTCCGGAGCTGAGAGCTGCACGCCGAAGACCTCAAGCAGGGTCTTGACTACGCCCGAGGTGGTGGCCTCGTCGGTGGAGATGCCCACCTGGGTATCGCCGACCTTGCGCAGGTTGATGCCTGCCTCGATGGCCTTGGCAATGATGGCATCGGCGTTTTCGACGTTCACCACAACGGTGTCGAAGAAGGAGTCCGAAGCCAGGGTGTAGCCGCCGGAAACCAGCGAGCTGGCGATGACCCGGGCGTGGTTGTTGGCGCGCGAGGCGATCTGCTTCAGGCCGGCTGGGCCGTGGTAGACGGCGTACATCGAAGCGCAGATGGCCAGCAGGGCCTGTGCGGTGCAGATGTTGGAGGTGGCCTTTTCGCGGCGGATGTGCTGCTCGCGGGTCTGCAGTGCCAAGCGGTAGGCAGGGACTCCGGCGTCATCCACCGAAACGCCCACCAGGCGTCCTGGCATGGAGCGGGTCAGGCCATCGGCAACAGCCATGTAGGCGGCGTGCGGTCCGCCGAAGAACAGCGGCACGCCGAATCGCTGGGTGTTGCCCACGGCGATATCGGCACCCTGCTCGCCCGGAGGGGTGATCATGGTCAGGGCCAGCAGGTCGGCAATCACGGTAACCATGGCGCCGGATTCCTTGGCGGCGGCGATGATCGATGCGTGGTCTGCGATCGATCCGTCGTTGCCTGGCTGCTGCAGGACGATGCCGGAGATGTCGCCCTCTGGCAGGCCTGCGGAAAGGTCGGCAACCTCGACTTCGAAGCCCAGCGCGTCAGCGCGGCCCTGCACGACCTTCAGGGTCTGCGGGAAGATGTTGGAGTCCAGGACGGTCTTGCCCTTGGACTTCTTCTTGTTGGCGCGGCGCATCATCAGCACGGCTTCGGCGGCAGCCGAGGATTCGTCCAGCAGCGATGCGTTGGCGATCGGCAGGCCGGTCAGGTCCATGACCATGGTCTGGAAGTTCAGCAGGGCTTCGAGGCGGCCCTGGGAGATTTCTGGCTGGTACGGGGTGTAAGCGGTGTACCAGGCTGGGTTTTCCACGATGTTGCGGCGGATCACAGCTGGGGTGATGGTGTCGTAGAAGCCCTGGCCGATCATCTGGGTCTTCATGACGTTCTTCGAGGCAAGCGCACGCAGGTGGGCTAGGGCTTCGGTTTCGCTCAGGGCATCGGGGATATCCAGTGCGGAGTCCTGGCGGATGTCTGCCGGAACGGCGGTGTCGATCAGTGCTTCCAGGCTGTCGTAGCCCAGAGTCTGAAGCATGGTGGTTACGTCGGAAGGACGTGGGCCGATATGGCGTGAGACGAATTCAGTATTCGCTGGTGCCGAAGTCTGCGTGATGGTCATGGTGCTGGTATCTCCATGGGATCTGTCTTGGCGCATGCCAAAGGAAGGTCTTTTTACCTCCCCATCCCTGTTGCATAACCTGAGAGTTTTACGCATCCAGCAAACCAAGCCGGGCACTTGCACCTTCGGTGAACCGGAACGGGCCGGTTTCTTTCCAGAGTTGCCTCATGATGGCGGTACGGGTGCCTGAGAGTTTCCTGGGGAGGAATTGCTCCTACGGCGCCCGTCCATGGTGTGAACGGGACTCTCCCGCCATCCGTCTATGGCGTGTGCTGCCGGTCGGAGACCTGCAGCACACCACCATGTTACCTGCCCCGCTCCCAAGGTCAAACAGGAGCGGGGCCAGGATAGGTCATAAATGCGTTCAGTTTGCGTCGGCAGTTAAACGGATGTAATCGGGATATTTCGCTGACAAGGAATCGCCCGAAGATGTACCGGTGATCCGGCGCTTGACCCACGGAGCCAAATGCTCTCGGGCCCAGCCCAGTTCCTGCTTCAGCTTTTCACCGCGCGAGTTCACGGCCAGTGCTGGCAACGACGGCTGCTGGATCTTGGAAGACCAGTTTGCCTCGGTGATCCGATGGGTGCCGAGCACGTCCAGGACCTTCGCGGCCATCAGCGTGTGGCCCAGCTCGTTCATGTGCAGCCGATCCACCGCCCAGTAGCGCAGATCGGAGAATTCACGCCACCGCCAGTAATCGGCGATCACCGCGCCGTACTCGTCCGCGATTTCGCGAACCTTCTCGTTGTAGATGGCCGTGCGCGGACGGGTCTTGGAGAACAGCGGCGATTCTACGGTGTCGAAACCGGTGAACAGCACGACCGCGCTTCCGGCGTCGGCAAAGCGCCGCACCATGCCTTCATAGCCGCGCATCAGCGCATCCAGGTCAGCCTTGGGACGCAGGATGTCATTGCCGCCGGCATAGATGGTGACCAGGTCCGGAGCCAGCGCAAGCGCCTGATCCAGTTGCTGGTTGATCACCTGCCCGATCTTCTTGCCGCGCACCGCCAGGTTGGCGTATTCCCAGTCGCCTTCGGCGCAGAGCACCTCGGATACCCGGTCTGCCCAGCCGCGCACCTGGTTAGGGCGGGTCGGATCCACATCGCCAACGCCTTCGGTGAACGAGTCACCTAGTGCCACATACTTCTTCACTTCACTCCTGTTTCGTTCCATGCCCGGCGGGCCGGCTACGCGTTGCTGCCGGCAGCCTGGGCCGACATGTTCTTCTGCATGATCAGCTGGCGCGCCAACTGGCTGAGCTTCACTCCGGTGGAGATTTCCTTGACGCCTTCATTGCGCGAAGGGATGAAGCCGAAGCCCAGCTGGTGGGCTGGATCGGCGAAGGCCAGCGATGAGTTCGCACCGTCGTGGCCGTAGGCGAAGATCGATCCGTAGTTGTTGCGCGCGGTGGCCTTCATGAACCCCAGGGCGAAGGCCTGCAGCAGCCCATTGGTCCGGTCATGGCCGTAGACCAGTTCGGTGGAAACCTGGGACCAGGTCTCGGCGGTGAGGAATCCGCGGGTGGCTCCCAGTGCTGGAACGGCGCCGAAAGAGGCGGCATAGATTGCGGCCAGGCCTTGGGCATTGGCGACCGCTCCCATGGACGCCGGGCCCAGTTCGCGCACCTGCGGCGCGTTGGCAAGTTCGTGCCAGTTGTAGACCGGGCCATCTTCCAGCGCGAAACCGGATGCCGAATTCACGGCTAGTCCGGCCGGAGAAAACGGGTCGAAGAATTCCGGTGCGGCCTCAGCGCCCGGCAATACATCGCGGTAGCGCGATTCCAGCGCGGGTCCCTGGCCGATGAAGGCCTCGGCTCCCAGCGGCTTGCGGATGCGCTCCTCGAATACGTCCTTGAGTTCCTTGCCGGTGACCCGGCGTACCAGTTCTTCCATGAGCACGCCCATGGTGATCGCGTGGTAGCCGACAATGTTCTGGCCCAGCGGCCAGACGCTTGGCATGGAAGCCAGCACCTTGGCGTATTCGGCGGAGTTCAAGAGGATCTCGCTTGGCACGCCCCCGGGCACGCCCAGCACGCCGGCCTGGTGGCTGAGCACCTCCCCGACGGTGAGCTGGGATTTCCCGTTGTCGCCGAATTCTGGCCAGTAGGTGGCCATTGGCGCGTTGGGGGCAATCAGCCCATCTTGCACCAGCAGTGCCACGACCAGTGCGCTCAGGCCCTTGGTGCAGGAGAAGACACAGGTCAGCGCATCACCAGAGAGGTGATCGCCGACGCTGTGGCTGAGCACCAATTCGCCGCGGTGGTACACGGCCAGCTGTGCCGAATAGCTGTCTTCCTCAGCGGCTCGCGCCTCTAGTGCTTCTGCCAGGGGCGCGAAATCTTCAGTGATCACCGATTGCATCTAAATCCTTAAAGTGCTTGTCTCTCATCAACTAACCCTAACCGCATTGATCCCATTTCTGGATGGTTCCACACGCTGATCCGTCTCCAAGCATATAGGTATGTCAGCTCACACCTTCGGGGAGTTTAAGCCACTAATCGACGTATCGATACCGCTCATCCCGGAGGTCTGTGAGCCAGCCCTGAAGCCGGTTTGCCCGCTTCATGCGCTGACCCTAAAGTTGTAATGTTTGCCTACAAAATTGAAGGAGATGATCTCGATCGCATGACTGTGAACAGTGACACGGCCGTTACCCACGGCAAAGAAACAGAACTCCACAGGGTGATTGGCCCGAAGCTGCTGCTATTCCTCATCATGGGCGATATCATCGGCGCTGGCATTTTTGCCATCACCGGCAAGGTTGCCGGCCAGGTGGGTGGAGCCGCGTGGCTGCCGTTCCTGATCGCTTTCACGATCGCGACGCTCACCGCCTTCAGCTACCTCGAACTAGTTACCAAATACCCGCACGCAGCGGGTGCCGCCTTGTACATCCACAAGGCCTTCGGCATCCACTTCGTCACGTTCCTGGTGGCCTTTACCGTTGCCTGCTCGGGTATTACCAGTGCCGCCACTTCAGCCACCCTGGTGGGGCGCAACCTCCTGATTGGCATCGGCCAGTTTGTCGAGGGCGTTCCCAACACCCCCGAAGCGGGCATGTGGGCGGCTATTGCGGTCATCGTGATCCTTGCGGTCATCAACTTCCGCGGCGTAGGCGAAAGCGTGAAGTTCAACCTCGTTCTGACCATAGTTTCGCTGGCTATCATGGCCGCGATCATTGGCATCGGCTTCGCCGTTATCGCCTCGGGCCACGGTGACATTTCCCGCCTCGTGGTCTTCGAGACCCCGAGCGACCGCAGCGTCTTCGCTGCCGTGACCATGGGTACTGCCATTGCGTTCTTCGCAATGGTGGGCTTCGAGGACTCGGTGAACCTGGTTGAGGAAACCAAGAACCCCAAGAAGACCTTCCCGAAGATCATGCTCATCGGCTTGGGCATCTGCGCATTCATCTACATGCTGGTGGCCGTCACCGTCATCATGGTGATCCCAACCGGCGACCTGCTGAACCCGAAGAACCCTGATGCCGGCATCCTGCTGGACGTTGTGCGCATCGGCCTGCCGAACCTGCCAGTTGACGCGATCTTCCCGTTCTTGACTGTCTTCGCTGTGGTTAACACCGCGCTGATGAACATGCTGATGGCTAGCCGGCTGCTCTACGGCATGGCCCGCCAAGGCGTGCTGCCGCAGTTCTTGGGCAAGGTGCATTCGACCCGGCGCTCGCCATGGGTTGCGATCCTGTTCAGCACCGGGCTGGCCATTGCGCTGGTGGTCTACGTGAACCTGAACAACGGCAACAGCATCGTCGGCTCGCTGGGCGGCACTACCGCACTGCTGCTGCTGTGCGTGTTCGCCGTAGTCAACATTGCCCTGCTGGTGCTGCGCCGCGACAAGCCAGAAGCTGGTGCGTTCCGCGCTCCGACGATCATCCCGATCCTCGGCGTGTTCTTCTGCCTGTTCCTTGCCGGCCCATGGGCCCGTTCGCGCGAGGACTGGGTCCAGTACGAGATTGCCGGGCTCCTGCTGGTTATCGGCGTTCTGCTGTGGGCAGTGACCTGGTTGGTCAACCGGATCAACTACAAGAAGGGCGTCATCGAAACCCGCCCGGGAGAGTACTGATCCATAGCTGTTAAGGCAGTGATGCCCGCCAATTTTGGCGGGCATCACTGCTTTAAGCGCGTTTTCTATGCGGTCTGCTCGATGGTTTCTTGGCGGAAACGAAGCTTCAGGCCGCGTTCGGTGCTCTGCCACCACGAAGTAACAACGAGCACCGGGCCGCCTGCAGGCTTCATGCGATATGCGAGCAGCACCATCTGCGCATCCACTTCTCGGGCCGCAAGGACCTGCACCGCACCGGTGCTTGGCAGATTCGCCCCGGATTCCAGCATGGTTCGGACCGTGGCCACGTCCAGCAGGCCGCCATAGCGGGTCACTTCCTGGTAGCCAGGATGCAGGAAGTCGTTGAGTTCAGCGAAACTGGTGCGGATCTGCGGGTCAAGGAAACCTTGTTCCAGCTCGTAGACGGTGGCCGCGATGTCCACGCCAGGTTCCGGTGCGGCAACGGTTTGCCCAGCGGGTACCTGCACTGCATCCTCATCAGCTGGAGCACTGGAAACCGCTGGGCCGCCGGCGGCAGTGTAGCCCGGTCCCGCCTCTACGGCAGTCCCCTGCTGGTGCGCGGTGGCAGCTGCGCGCGCGTGGTCGTCAGCGGCTTCATTCAGCTCGTGGCCGGCATGGCCCTTGACCCATTCAAAGGTGTATTTGCGCCCGGCAATGGCCCGGTCAAGTTCCTTGAGGATGTCCTGGTTCAGCACCGGTTTGCCGTCGGCCTTTTTCCAGCCCTTTTTCTTCCACCCCGGCATCCACTTGCTGATGCAGTTGATCGCATACTGCGAATCGCACAGGATTTTCAGTTCTTCTTCTGGCAGGTGCTCGGTGGCTCGGAAGAGTTCGAGCACCGCTTGGAGCTCCCCCATGTTGTTGGTTCCGTGGTCCCAACCGCCAGCGGCCCAGTTCTCCTGGTCCACGTACCAGGCCCAACCTGCTGGTCCGGGGTTTCCTAGGGCTGATCCATCCGCAGCTGCAATGATCGTCATGGTTTAATCCTGCCACGTTGATGCCTGCCCAACACTCCATGCATCGGGCCATGTCGCCAGCTAATGCTTGCAAAGTGAATCACAGCTTCCACCCGGATCCATGCCTAGGATTGGGACGTGAAGAAAATTCTGCCTGTATTGGCCACCCTGGTCCTTGTTCTATCCGCATGTGCTGGTCCCTCGATCGATGAGCTGCGCGAGCAGGATCCCCAGGGCCATACGGCGTGCGTGCACTTTGGCGGGGGCTTGGTTGACCCCGAGGGTATCGGCGCAACGAATATGAAGAAAGCCGCCGATCATGGCGCGAAGGCGTCCACCGAGCAGATCAGCACTGCAGTAGCCACCGATGAATCCGGCGATCCCAAGATCACTGACCTAGCCGCTTTCCAGGAGGCTTGCGAGGGGCAAGGCTTCGACTTCGAATAGAGCAGATCGACCCAGGACGCCATCCAAGTGGTGGTGTCCTGAGCCGATATGCCATGGGTTCCTGGCGCGCTTAGGCAGGATAGAGCGGGTTGTGCCCTGCCTGGACTCGCTCTTCGGCCCGGACTTCGCCCGGTGCCGTGCCGTTCAGGAACGGACCGTTCTCGGCGAGCACTTCTCGGCCCGGCGCTTCGAGCCAGTTCGCCAGGTCCGGCCCCTTGGGGATGATCCGGGTCGGGTTGATGTCCTCATGAACCACGTAGTAGTGCGCCTTGATTTGCTCGAAGTCGATGGTGTCGCCAAAACCAGGGGTCTGGAACAAATCCCGCGCATAACCCCAGAGGTTAGGCATGTCGATGAGCTTGTTGCGGTTGGTCTTGAAGTGGCCATGGTAGACCGGGTCGAATCGCACCAGGGTGGTGAACAGCCGAACGTCGGCCTCGGTGATGTAGTCGCCCATCAGGAAGCGGCGGGTGGACAGCCGGTCTTCGAGATAGTCCAAGGTGGTGAATAACCGGTCGTAGGCATCGTTGTAGGCCTGCTGGTCCCCCGCGAACCCGGCACGGTAGACGCCGTTGTTCACTTCGGTGAAAATCCGCTTGATCAACGGGAGCATCTCATCGAGCTGGTCATGCGCAATGAGGTCCGGGGCCCCTGCACGGTGGAATTCCTTCCACTGCGTGGACATGTCCCAGGTGATCTGCGGGTAGTCGTTGGTGACGACGGCGCCGGTGGGGATATCGACGATTGCCGGCACGGTGATGCCGCGAGGGTAGTCGGCAAAGCGCTTGAAGTAGTTCTCCTGAACCCGCTCGGTGCCCAGGACCGGGTCCTTGCCCTCCGGTTCCAAGTCGAAGGTCCAGCTGCGTGCATCATGGGTTGGCCCGGGCAGCCCGATCGACAGCGCGTCTTCCAAGCCAAGCAGCCGGCGGACAATCAGGGTGCGGTTGGCCCATGGGCAAGCCCGTGCGGCCACCAGGTGGTAGCGGCCCGCTTCCACCGGCCAAAGCTGAGCTCCTTCGGAAAGCCCTGCGCTGGGATGCCCGATCTTGCTGTGGCTCTCACCCTCGCCATAGTGCTCGGCGCTGGCATCAGCGACAATGCGGTCCTGGATGTAGTTGGTGTCCCGGGTGAATTCTGCGCCGGTGACGTAGGCGCCCTTGGTCGAATATTCCTCGCTCATCGCATTCCTTCCAAAGAATTTTGAAGTCCCGTGCATAAACCATTCATGTCGAGACTATGGCAGTTGGGCAGGTAAGGAAATGGCGCGGTGCCCTTTTCCGGTTTACCGCCATTTTCGAGCCAACCTAGGCGTTGACCGAGGCGCTTTCGCGCACGGTTTCCATGGCCTTGCTCCAGGCGAGAACCTGTTCAAGCATCGGCTGCACGCTGGTGGCCGAGCGTTCGGTCGGTGCGAATGCCGAGAAGTCCTCGAAGTCGGTGAATAGCGAGAACATGCCGGTCTTCTGCACGTGCGCGATCTGCAGTTCCGAGAGGATGCCACGCAGGTGCTCCACGGCGCGCGAGCCCATGGCGGAGCCGTATCCAACCATGCCGGCAGCCTTGTTGTTCAGTTCTGCGTTCAGGTAGCTCAGTGCGTTGGCCAATGCAGGCTGTACAGAGTGGTTGTACTCGCCAACAATGAAAATGTATCCATCGAATTCGCTCATCTTGGCGGCAAAAGCCTTGGTGTGGTCATTCTGGTAGTTCTGGTAGGCGGCCGGGAACGGCTCGTCGAGAATCGGCAGGTTGAAATCCACGATGTCCACCAGCTCGTAGTCGGCACCGCCCAATTCCCGGGCCTTGTCCAGCACCCATTGGGCGACGCCCTGGTTAACGCGTCCTGGACGGGTGGAACCGGTAACGATAGCGATCTTCGACAAGTTGCTCTCCTTGGAATTCTCCGGCCAACAATTTAGTTGACACGTCATCTTCTCTTGCTAAATCCCACTATACAGGAGATGATTGATGCGTCAACAATATTTTCGTATTCCCCGACGGGGACAAAATGGTTAGGAAAGAGAATGAAGAGCGAAGAGACCCGCTGGCTCACCGATAGCGAGCAGGACCTCTGGCGAACCATACGCGAGTTCCTCTGGCAGTTCCCTAGCGGCATGGATCGCCAACTGCTGCGCGATTCGAATATGCTGTCCGGGGAATACTCGGTGCTGGCCGTGCTGTCGGAAGCAACCGAACCAAGCCTACGCCCGGCTGACGTGGCGACCGCATTGCGCTGGGATCGCTCGCGCCTCTCCCACCTGCTGCGCCGCATGGAGGCCAAGGGCCTGATCAGCCGCTGTTCAGATGAGACCGACCGCCGTGGACACCAGATTGCGCTCACCACCCAGGGGCGCAAGACCATCGAGGAAGCCGCACCGAGCCACGTGAGCTTTGTGTGTGAAACCATCTTCGATTCCCTGAGCCCGTCCGAACGCGCGGCGTTGGAATCGGCGCTGCCAAAGATCCTGGCCTCGTTGGAGAAGCAGGGACTGAAAGATGGCGAGTGCTAGCTGGCCCTTGCGGCCAGCTCGCTCTTGGCTACCAGCTGGGCGAATTGCCCGCCAAGCTGAACCAGCTCGTCGAAAGTTCCCGCTTCGGCAATCCGGCCAGCATCTAGCACCACGATGCGGTCCGCTCGCAGCACGGTGCTCAACCGGTGCGCGATCAGCAGGGTGGTTCGCCCCGTCGCAAGCTCGTCCAGCGCCCGCTGCACCAAGGCTTCGGTGACCGTATCCAGGGCGCTGGTAGCCTCATCGAGAACCAAGACCTTCGGCTTGCGCAGCATGGTGCGGGCAATGGCCAGGCGCTGCTGCTCGCCACCGGAGAATCGGTGCCCACGCTGTCCCACCTGGGTTTCCAGGCCCTGCGGCAGGCTGCGGACCAACTGTGCAATCTGCGCGGCTTCCAGGGCCTGCCAAAGCTCTTCTTCCGAGGCCTGCGGCGCTGCCCACAGGAGGTTCTCCCGAATCGAGGCATGCAGCAGGTAGCTTTCCTGGGCGACGACGGAGACCGCCTGCGCGATGCCTTCAGGATCGAATTCCTTCAGGTCAATGCCATCGAGCAATACCTGGCCCTCGGTGGGGTCAAGCAGCCGGGGCAGTAAGGACCCAAGGGTGGATTTGCCCGAACCGGTGGCACCGACTACCGCGGTCATGGTTCCTGCTTCCAGGTTCAGGTCCAGCTGCTCCAAGGTGGAGCGGTTCGCTTCGGGGTAGCGGAAGCTGACATTGCGCAGTTGCACTTCGCCTCGCAGTTTCGCCGGTTCTACCGCTCGCGGCCGCTGCGCTACCGGCAGCGCTTGGTCCGTATCCAGGTATTCGAAGACGCGGCTGAACAAGGCCATGGCCGAAACCCACTGGACCGAAATCTGCATCATGCCCATGACCGGACGGAAGATTCCGGCCTGCAACCCGGTAAAGGCCACCAAGGTGCCGATGCTCATTCCCTGCCCGGTGACGGGCAGGCCCGCCACGATGTACAGCACCGCAGGGATGGCCGCGAAAATAATGCTCATGGTGGCCATGCGCCAACGCCCGGCCAAGGCACTTTTCATTTCCAGGTCTATGAGCTTGTGGCTGGAGTCGCCGAAGGCCGCCGCATCAGCGGCTCCCGTGCCCATGACCTTGGCCAGGCGGACCCCCGAGATGCTCAGGCGCTCGTCGATCAGCGAGGCGAGGTTCGACATCTCGCGCTGGCGCTTGCCTGTCACGGCGCGGCGCAGTTTCGCAGTTTGCTTGGCAAGCAGCACTGCCGGAGGCAAAACGACTAGTGAGATCAGGCTCAGTTTCCAAGAAATCGCCACCATCGCGCAGGCGGTGGCAACAACCGTGGTCAGGTTCGAGGCGATGCTCGTGGCCGAATTGGTAATCACCGACTGCATCTGCCCCACGTCGTTGACCAAACGCGACTGCACATCCCCGGAGCGCGAGTTCGTGAAGAATCCCAAGGATTGCTTCTGCAGGTGGGTGAAGAGCCCGGTCCGCAACCCATGCATGACGCGTTGGCCCATCAAGGTTGCCCGCCACGTCTGGATGACTTCCAGAATCGCGGTGGCCAATGAGATCAGCACCAATCCCCCGGCACCCAATAGCAGCAAGCGGACGTTGCTGTTGGGAATAGCGTCATCAATGAGTTCGCGGACGATGAATGGCTGGGCCAAGCCGATGATCGAAGATGCCACGATCAGCAGCATGACGGCAATCACCGATCCTAGATGGGGCCGGAAGAGCGCCGCGATGCGCGCCAGGGACACCGGATGCTCGGTGAGCCATTGCTTGTCCTGGGCAGCATTCCTGGACCGAGCTTGCCCGCCACCGCCCGGATGAGGCCCCGGCATTCCCATTGCGCTCATGGGCTCCCCCTTTACCTTTGGATTTCTTAAGTCCAGAATAACAGAGGGAACCTCACTATGTGGTTGCATCTTGAAATTGTTCCCAGAAACACACTATCCTGAAGACATGCAGAACGACGAGTCCACGCCTGACTTGGCAGATCTTTTCCTCCACGCTTCACGCATGCTTCGCGGCAGGTGGCGAGATAGCTTGATTCCCCTGGGCATCACGCCGCACCAATCGAGGGTGCTGACCCTTTTGTCCCGCGCCGATGAGATCGGCCTGCGCAACTCGCAGCTCGCAGAGCAGCTGCACATCGCCGCCCGCTCGACCACAGAGGTAGTCGACCAGCTGGAGGCCAAGGAGCTTGTCGTGCGCACCCCCGATCCGGCCGATCGCCGCGCCACATTGATTGCGCTCAGCGCCACGGGCCGCGCCCAGCTGGGCGAGCTCGCCGAGCTGCGCCGTTCAAGCATGGACGGCTACTTCGACAAGCTCGGCGACGAGGACCGCGCGGAGCTCACCCGGCTGCTGGCGATCCTGGACCGCGAGAACCCGCGGCCGGTGCGCGGCGCTTGCAAGCACCCTGCGAAAGAAAACTAGCTGCTGCCTGGCCGATAGAACCCGAGGCCCCGGCACTGCGTGCCGGGGCC
>NZ_JBOGEG010000054.1:0-14568 GCF_050701915.1 Glutamicibacter sp.
GCAGCATCCCGCGGATGCTGCCGGCCCGCTGCCTATGGCGAACCCTTGTCCCCTGGCATGCCCAGTGCTTGAATAGGCCAATGGGCCTTAGAATGCTTACCCCCGCCGCGGCGCAGGTTGCCGACCTCGTAGATGAGCTCGCCAGCTGGCAGCGCGATGGCCTGCCCCTGCAGCTGCATCCCGGCGATGTGGGCTGGTATGCCATGCGGGGTCTGGAAATCACCGCGCGAAGCCTGCGGGTCTGGGCGGATCGCGAATCGATTTATGCCATTGGCCTGCTCGATGGCCCGGATCTCATTCGGATGGCCCTGCATCCGGACTACGTTGGCATCCAGCCGCTGGCCGAGCAGATCCACGCCGACCTTCTCTCGCCGCAACATCGGATCTTCCCTTCCGCAAGTGCCAATATCGAAGCCCGCGGCGCGACGGCCTTGGGCAAGGTCCTGCAGGCCAATGGGTGGGTTCCGGGTGAAGCCTGGACTCCCTTGCGCCGTTCGCTGGATACTCCGGTGCATCTGCCGGAGCTTACCTTCCGACGGGTCGATTCCGCCCAAGCCGGCCAGTGGATGGAAGTCCACCTTAATGCCTTTCGTGGCCCCGATTTCTCCGCAGAAGACTTGGCGCGTGCAGTGCAGCGCTGGCACACCATGGCCAGCACTCCCATCTATGCCCAGGGGCAATGCCTGGCCGCCTATGACAGCGACATGAACCCGCTGGCTGTCGCGGCGGTCTGGTCTGCTGGTACCGGACGCCCAGGGCTGCTGGAGCCGATAGCGGTGCACGCGGCCTCTCGCGGCCAGGGGTTCGGCACGGCGATCAGCCTGGCAGCCGCTGCAGAGCTGCGATCCATGGGAGCATCCAGCGCCCTGGTGTGCACTTCGAGCGACAATACTGCGGCCGTTGCCACCTATCTCGCCGCCGAATTCATTGCCGATGACGAATCCTGCGACTGGCATCGCGGGAATACCGAGGAATCATGAAAGTCTCCGAGTTCCTGGCCGACTTGGCCCAGCGACCCATAGACGCGGTGCGTGCGCTTCCGCAGCTGAGCGTTGAGCAGCTCAACGCGCACCCGGGCAACCATCCCAACTCCATTGCGTGGCTTCTATGGCATTCGGGGCGTGAAGCAGATATCCAGCTTTCGGCCCTGAGCGGTCAGCCTGAACTCTGGGAGCAGTTCCGGGAACGCTTCAATTTGGGCGAGCTCGGTGATTCGATGGGCTTCGGGCACAGCGCCGAGCAGGCTCGCTCGATCATCGTCACCGACCAGCAGCTTCTCTTGGACTATTTGGAGGCGTGCCTTTCCGCGCTCAGCGGCTACGCCTCAAGACTGGGCGAGGAA
This sequence comes from Glutamicibacter sp., assembly GCF_050701915.1. Classification (NCBI taxonomy): domain Bacteria; kingdom Bacillati; phylum Actinomycetota; class Actinomycetes; order Micrococcales; family Micrococcaceae; genus Glutamicibacter; species Glutamicibacter sp. Next base: position 1,343 of record NZ_JBOGEG010000054.1, read on the forward strand.
GAGCTCGGCGAAATCATTGATCGCAGCTGGGACCCGTCGGTAACCCGTGGGGTGCGCTTGGTATCGATCATTGACGACGCGGCAGTCCATGTCGGGCAGGCTGCCTATGCCGCTGGCGCCTTGGACTAGGCTGCGGGCAGGCTTTTGGCCTTCTTGGCGAGCCACCAGAAGATCATCAGCTGGAGCACCAGAACGATAGCCGAGATGCCGGCGTCGCTCCATCCCATCGCGAACCCAGCCTGCAAGGTCCCGATCCCGCTGGCTACTGGGTAGAACAGCGGCCACAACACCGCGAGGTTGCGCACCAGGGCAAAGGCAATTGCGAACATGATCGCGAAAACACCGAATCCTGCTGCCGCCGCCGCCGGGACCGAACCGAGATGCTGAACCATGAAGCCCAGGCCGGTCAGCGCAATAGCTGGCAGCCACCCGAAAGCGCGTTCCCACCGCAGATACAGCCAGCCAAAGACAAAGAATGGTTCCCACAAGACCAAGAAGTTCGCCGCCAGATGGCTTGCGATATCGGCACCGCTGGCGTTGGCCAAGGTGACCAGCTGGTAGGCGGACCCGGCACCCAGAACCAAGGAAATAACGAGGGACGCAAGCAGGAATTTTCTCGTGATCCCCACCCCGGCAATAGTTTCTCGGCGCCGGTGCAGCACCGTCCAGAGAGGGATGAGGGTTCCGAAGACCAAGATGCCGAGCCAGAGAAAAAGGCTATTGATCGTGGTCCCCGCGTAGTAGCACAGGGAAAACGCCAGCAAGGTGGCCAGGGCAATGAGCGTATCGGATTCGGGTTGCCAAGCGAATGCACTTCGACGTTGCTTCATGGCTGGTTTACGTTGAGCAGGAAAAGAAATCATCTTGACGCGCCTCGGTGCCGTGGGTTGGATTAGCTGCCTCTGGCCGAGACTAGCAGTTCCTCAACCCTCCGATCATAAAAGATGTAAAACAGATACGGGATTGAAACAAAATACTACTTGCAAAAATTGCAACTAGTTGCAAAAGTTGAAGCATGAGCCATGAATCTAGTTCATCCACCCCGCTATCTCCCGGCAAGGCGCAGCAACTGCTCGGTTCGGTCCCCAACCGCCCCCGCCGCGAGCTCAAGGCAGTCGATCACGCGATGGCGATCATCATCGTTGCCGCATCATTGGCTGCAGGACTTCTGGCACTGTCCGGATACGGCTGGATCTCCATAGCGCCAGCAATTATTGCCTTCTTGTCCGCGAATCACTGGTTCGCTGCGCGGCAACGCCGCATCAATGAACCGCGCTATCGCGGTGCCCGTACGGTCCCGGCCATTTTTGCCACCTGGTTGATCCTGCCTATTTGGCGAAGCATCGTCCATCACGAAACCGCACCCTGGCCCGAAGCGCTGCTGCTGGGAGGCCTCGCACCAGTGCTGTGGCTGGGCTACTATCTCTTCCTGCTGATTCGGCGCTGAGCTCCATGAATTACCGAGAACTTGATCCTTTGCTTCTGTCACCCAAGAGATTCGTTACGCTGGCCCACCTGAGCCAAGTCGAACAGGCGGATTTCGCTGGACTTCAAGAAGCCACGGAGCTGCCCACCACCGACCTTTCAAAGATTCTCAAGGACTTGGAAAATCGTGAATTAATCCATATATCCAAGGAGCGCAAATACCGCTACGGCATCACCCGCGTGCGCCTATCGGACAGCGGACAGCGCACCTTCAAGAAACTGATGAAAACTCTCAACCGTATTGCGGGAGAATAGTGCAGGGCACCTGATGCCGTCACGCTTCAAGGAAAGAACTCATGAAACTCGTTATTATCGGTGGCAACGGCGGAACCGGCGCCGCGCTGGCTGAGATCGCACGCCAAGCATCCCATGAAGTTACCGTGGTCTCGCGAAGCGGTTCGCGCACTGCGCATGGGAAAATAAATCAGCTCAAGGGCGATGCTTCTGATCCTGAATTTGCAGTGCAGGCGATTGCCGGCGCCGACGCGGTAGCTATCACCGTGGGTGGTAGCAAAGGAAAGAAAAACGCCCGCACCAGTTTCACTCGCAGTGTTGTCCACGCAATGCAGGCAAACGGTCCCAAGCGCCTGCTGATTCAGTCTTCCCTGGGCGCCGGCAATTCCGGCTCGCAACTTCCTGGCGTCATCGGTTTCATCTCCAAAGTGCTATTGGCCAAGCCATTGGCTGATCACACCGAGCAGGAAAAACTAGTGGAGGATTCGGGCTTGGATTGGAGCATTGTGCGCCCGACCGGATTGGGCAATAAGCCTGCCCTCGGCAAGTGGACCGCATTGCAAGTTGGCGAACCAGGCCGGTTGGGTGGAACCATCACGCGTGATGATCTGGCCGCGTTCATGCTCGGAACCCTTGAGAGCAACGACGGCATCAGGGCGGCCTACGGCATCAGCAACTAGCAACTGGTGCGGTTGCGCCAAGCGAGCAGAATATAGTGGCGGATCATGGCAACCAAGGCCGTGGTCCACACCAGCAGTGCGGCAATCAGCGCACCATGCCCAATCGTTTCCACCACCGGCAACGAGTCAACCCGGCCCAGATTGATCGACGCTACTGCGAACATTCCGATCGGGAATACAATTGACCAGAGCGTGGGCGTATACGCCAGCGGAACGCGATGCACCACATGCCGCCACACCCCAGCCCCCACCAAAATTGGAATCAGCCAGAGGCAGTAGCTCCAGAAGGCCGCAACCGTCCCGGCAATCAGCGCACGGGTTGCATCAACCATTGGCGTGGATTCCATGGCGATAATCTTGCTGCCTGCCACGACGGCAATGGCCATGGCTCCCATAGCCACCCAGTACGGTGGTTCAAATTCTTTCGGCGTCATCCCGAAGTACAAGATCCGCAGCAGCACCAGCACGGCCACGCCGGCGTAGAGCGCGACACCCACCGACCATGTCAGCACGGCCAACAAGCCGATCAGGGATTTTCCATTCGCCGCATACGGCTGGATGACACTCAGGCCGATGGCCAAGGATTGGCTCGCTACCGCCCAAATGAACCAGGTGCCGTTGACCCGGGAGAGAATCGGCTTTCCATCCCTGGTCAGGAAGACCTGCCACGGCAACGCGTAACCGAAGATGAACCAGAGAATGGCCGCGAGGGTCACCAGCCCCATGGAGATCGCGCCGAATCCCTCGGCACCCAAACGCACGGCCAGAACATCGGTGCCGGCAACAACGGTGAAGTATCCGAATGCCATTTCCGGTCCGCGAAGATCTGCCTTCATGGCTTCGCTGAAGGCTACGGCCCGCCAGATGTACAGCACCCACAGCAGTGCATACGTCACCGCTGCGATCACAAGCAGGATACGGGAAAACAGGTCCCATCCCGCTTCGTGAAGGCCAACGGAGACAATGCCGGTGCCCATCGTCAGGGCAAAATACCCCGGAGACAGATTTTCCAGAACTCCACGGAACACAGAAGGATTGGAAGGTGCCGGTCTTTGCTGGGTTTGCCGTTCATCCATTCATCCAGCGTACGGCCGTTGCCTGCGGGAGGTGCAATCCCGTAATCCAGCGAGGGCCTAGAGCCAAGCTCCGAGCTGCTTGCCGGACATCTCGGCCAACCACATTTGCCACAACGGTCCGAAGCTCACGCGGCGAACCCCTAGCTCACGCAAGGCTGCGAGGTCACCGGCGGGGTGCGCCTTGACCGGGTGGGCCGTCACGTTCACCGGAATGCCGACTGCTTGCACGACCTGCGCAACCTGATCCGCATTGGCCAGCGCCACCGGATACACGCTACGCGCACCGGCCTGCTCCATCAGCTTGATGCGCTCGATTGCTTCACCCAGCGGGTCTGCGAACTTATCTGCCAGCTTCGCGGCATCGGTGCGTCCGTTGATCACGAAATCGATGCCTGCTGCATCTGCTGCTTGGCGAACGCCGTTAATGTAGTCCGCATGCTCCTGGCGTTCACGGACACGGCCGCCTTCACGGTGGAGAACATCTTCGATATTCACGCCTACCGCGCCCCCTGCCACAACGCGTTCGAAGAGTTCTTTCGGATCCAGGCCGTAGCCAGATTCAACGTCAGCGCTGACCGGCACATCGACACTGCTGGTGATATGCCGAACCGCAGCCAGGTAGTCTGCGAAGTCCATCTTCTCGCCATCTTCGCTGCCCAATGCATCGGCGACCGGGTGGCTGCCGACAGTCAGCGAGGCGAAGCCGGCGGATGCCGCGACGTTGGCGCTGAAGGCATCCCACACGGTTGGCATCACCAGCAGTTCACCCGAGGCGTGTTGCTTGGCGAGGTTCTGGGCGAGAGCTGAAATTTCAGTCAAGGATATCTCCTAGGGTCGTGACGGAATCCACCTAGTCTACGGCTCGGACTCCCCTATGGAAACAACTGGAAGATGAACTCCTAGGATTCGGCATTCGCGCCGGAATCAGGCACCATTTCGATCCATTTGCTACTTGTCAGTTAGCGGTTTAACCATAATCAAGCAGGGCGTCCCAGCTCGCCAGAGGCTGGTTTCCTCCAAGGGCAGGAATCCCTGTTTTTCATAGAATCGCCGAGTTTTCGCGTAGCCGGCATCCGGGTGCGAAGGACCCAAGGTCTTGACCTGCAAGAGCTGGACTCCCCTGGCGAGCGCGTCAGCTTCAATAGCTGCGCACAAGGCCGAGCCGATTCCGCCGCCGTGGTATCCACGGTCGACCACCATCAGATGGATCTCAGCGCAGTGGGCGTAGTGCCGTTCGGCCAAGAGCACACCGAGCACTGCGCCCTGTCCATTGCGAACGGTCCAGGTTTCCTTGTTCCTCGCGGCTTGGATGTACTCTGCGTTCGATTCAGGTTGGCCGAACCATTCGGGAACGGTGGCAAGCAACCGCGCAACATCCTCTGGCACGGGATGGTCCCTGGTTGCTGCGAAGCGGGATTGTTCCACTATTGCTCCTGACCGGAAAGTAATTGCGCTAGCGGGCTGGGGTCATGATTTCCAAACGATTCCCGAACCCGTCACGGGCATGGAACCGCAGATATCCTTCAAAGGTTTCACGCTCTGCCCAGGAAAGTTCATAGCCCATGGAGTCGATACGGCCAGCGAGGGTTTCCCACTCCTCTTCCGAGTCGCATACCAATCCCGGATGCGCTTTCTTGGCTGGAATGAATGGATCGTCTACGCCCAGATGGATTTCCACCACAACAGTATCTGCGTTGAAAGCACGGAACCAGCATCCTCCCCTGCCGGCAAGGGAAGGGGGCTTAGGGACTTCGGTTAGCCCCAGGGCTTCTCCATAGAAACGGCGGGCTTCAGCTTCTTGGCCGCGTGGCATCGACACCTGAACGTGATGGAGTCTCATCTGGGCCTTCCTCTTGGCTGTTGCTGCCAATATACCTGCAAGGAGCCTGTCCAAGGCTAGGCTCGGCCAATATTGAAGAGCAGGGTTTCAGCCCGTCCGGTGCTGCTTTCTGGATCTTCAACCCGGCGCCCTTTCAGCTTGAATCCGGTCTTTTCAAGGACTCGGATGGAAGCTGCGTTTCTCGCATCGCAGGTTGCACTGATCCGTTCCAAACCAAGAACTTCGAATCCCAGACGGAGCAGGAGTCCAGCGGTTTCGGTGGCGTATCCATTTCCCCAGTATCCTCGATTCAGGGTGTAGCCGATCTCCCCGGCCTTGGCCTTCCGGTCGGTAACCCACACTGAAGCTGAACCGATGAGAACATCACCGAGCATGACCGCCTGCAAGGCCCTGTGCGGTTGCTCGACCAGTGCATCGGCGAGAAATTCTTGGGTATCGGCCAGTTGGTTAGGGCCCCATGTCGAGTATTGGCAAACCACCGGGTCAGCAGCAAAGGCATGGACTGCAGGCAGATCCTGCGCTTGAAAATTAGCCAAGCGTATTCCAGGACCTGCGGCACTCTTGCCGTTGGCTGCCTGATCGTTGCGCATTAGTTCTCCTTTGCAGGTCAACGCCAGTCTATGTGTTGGGGCGGAGCCTATCGGGCTGGCGGGGTTCAAGTCCAAGCATGTTGCGCAGCTGTTAAGCGGTGTTGAGTTTCATTGCGTTTTTTGGAATCGTGGCACCCACATGCCCTGAACTTGGTATGTCCTCAACCGGAAGGAGAGCCCTCGTGCTCGCACTGACCGACCAAGCAGCATCGATCGTGACCGCGATCGTCACCAACCAGGCCGAGGAAGAAACCGCTGGCCTGCGCATCATGCAGGCAGACAGCACCCACCCAGAAGATGCCGCTTTCGGCCTGCAGATTGTCCCCGCTCCCGAAAGCACCGATGGCGTAGTGGCTACCGAAGGCAGCCCTGTCTACGTGGATGAGGCGATTGCCGACGCTTTAGAGGGCAAAGTACTCGACGCGGCGGTGGACGAGCAGGGCGGCGTAAGCTTCCAGCTCCTTGAGCAGGGCTAATTCCGCACCCTGCCCTTTAGCTTTGGCTATGGGGGTCGTCCTTCGGGACGACCCCCACAGTTCGTTAACAAGATCCATCGGCCCGCTGCACGGATTTTATTTGCAGGCCAGGTGGCTCGCGCCCTTGTATATTGCGGCGCAGTGCGTCATCGTTCAACTAAGGGAAAGGGGAAAGCAGTGGAAACGCGCGCGGTACGCAAACATGAGTGGGCGACGATTCCGAACGCCATCACGATTATTCGTTTTCTCCTGGTGGTTCCCATCGTCGGCTATTTGGTGGCCGATACCGAACCGGCGCTGACGGCGGTTCTGCTTCTTGCCTTTGGCCTGAGCGACTGGGTTGATGGGTTTATTGCCCGCAAGTTCAATCAAGTCTCTCATCTAGGTGTCCTGCTGGATCCCATAGCGGATCGCTTGGGCATCGTGGCTATCGCTATCGCCTTGGTGATCAACGGGGCGATCCCCTTATGGGTTGGCCTGGCCATCTTCGTCACTGACCTGATCCTGCTGTGCACCTATTTCTTATTGCGCCTGGGCTCCCCGCCGGCTTCCACATGGCTGGGAAAGATCCGCACCGCCATCATGATGCTGGGGCTGGCCTGCGTGGCGTTTGGCAGGATCCCCGAATTTTCGGTGCTGGCAACCCCGGGCGTAGCCATTTTGACCGCCGGTACGGTGCTGCATCTATTTGTCGGCTTCGGCTATCTGCGCATCATGCGTGCTTCTGCCAAAGAGCAAGGAGCATCGGCCAGCTAGTCGCGGTTTTCCTGCTGCATTGCTCCGGCCAGGAGCGTCAGTTCCGGTATTCGCGGCTTCCACAAAGCTGCCCGGCTGGCAGTCACTTCCCGGAGCTGCGTTGACGCCAGCTCATCAAGTGCACGGATGTAGTCAGGAACAATTTCGCGTGGCAGCCGCAACCCCATGGTCAGGTGCGGGGTCCACCGGGGTCCGCGTCCGTCAGGGTTCAGCGCGCTGATTTCCCGGGCTGCCATTTCCAAGGCATCCGTGGTTTCCAACAGCCATGCAACCGTCTGCTTGCGCTTCGTGCCAAAGACAATAGTGCCCACCCGTTGGAAGCTCGCTGGGATGAGCGCAGGTAGTAATTCTGCAGCCCGCTGCGCCACGACCTCGCTCATGCTGGGCGAAAAGGTGATGGTGATATGCGGAGTCTGTTGTTGGGCGGGGAAGCCTCGCTTCGCCAATTGGTCAAAGACCTCCCGCACTTGCTGTTCTTGCTCTTCTGGAAGGTGCAACAAGATGTTGTCTGGGGACCTACTCATCGAGGTTTTCCTTCCTCATGCTGGTGACCGGACGCGACCACGTGCGTGCGCATGACTGCTTGTCCCCCACCCCGTAATTGCTGATTTCTCCGGTGGGCTCGTAGCCCAGGCTCTTCCAGAACGGTTCCGCTTCAGCGGCATTTGTATCGACAATCGAAATCCGGCAGGCGGTGATTGACGGATGGTCCTGGATCAAAGTGAGCACCGTTTCATGGATCTGCTTCCCCAGGCCTCGTCCCTGCCTGGCTCCATCGACCATGAGCAATCCGATGTGAACTGTATTTAGTCTCGGCCAGCCGACAATCAGATCTGCGAATCCGGCCAGTTCTTCGCCTTCCCAAAGGCCAAGATCAATTTTCTGTTCGGCTTGCACCTTCGGTGGCAGGGCGCTCAACGCCTGAACTGCGGCGTCGGATGCGGGGCCGGCCCCGGTGACACGTTGCGAATATCCCGGGTTGCTTTCCATCAGCAGTTGCAGGCAGCCTGCCTGTTCGATGGAAATCCTGGTGACCGGCAGCTTGGAAGGTTGCCTATCCATGGGCGGTTGCCCCGGTCCTTCCCTGGATCGCTTCCGCCTCGAAGATCATCAGGGGTTGTTCTCCGTTGAATGGATCCTTCTGCCAGCCACCCCAAATTGCGCGAACTTTGAACCCTGCGGCAACAAGATCTCCTCTGATCTGCTCGGCACTGCGGAAGGCCAGGTCCAGCTCTTCGACCAGCACTTCCTGCGAGTGTTCAAACTTGGCATAGGACGACAAGCGGACGAGTCCCGGGCTGGCTTCTTCCGCTTCGCACCATTCGGTCAGCGGACCGAATTGCGTCTGCCGGGTCGCAGCTACTTCGTCATTCCATTTTTCCCAGGCACGAGTCGACGGGTTCCTGCTTTCAAAAGCCAGCACCGCCCCGTTCGCCGCAGCAGCGCGTAGCTGTTTCAGGGTTCCCGCCCACTGCGGGCCTGGGATGTGCTGGGCCACGTTCCCCGTCATCACCATCAAGTCAAAGGGTCCTCCCTCGATTGCCGAAGCGTCGCCGTCAACCCATGTGACACGCTCAGCGTAGGACCGTTGCTTGGCGTATTCCAGCATCACCGGGGAGGGGTCAACCCCTACGACAGTCCTTTGCGGGCTGGCAAGCGTTACCGTCAAAAGACCGGTACCGCAGCCTAGATCCAGGATCCGTTGCGCTTTGGTTTCCGTCGCGAGGGCACGGTAATAGTCATGATCCGGTCCGTCGGGATTGTCCGTGTCGTAGAGCGCAATGATTCGTGGATCGTAGTCAGCGAAGCTCACTTGGGCCTATTCCGTTCTCAGAGTTTTCCGTCGAGGTACAGCGTGCGCAACAATTCTTGCATTGATTGTGTGTAGCCGGTCCATTGGTAGGTACTTCCATCAGGCTTGTTCCGTTCCTCGGTCACCACGCCGAGGACTCGGGCCAATACCGAAGGTTTCCACGCTCCTGCATTTCCTTCCAAGACTCCTGCCTTGGCAAGACGCTGATTCAAATTGGCTGCCTTCATGGCCACGTCTTCAGCCCGCAGTACCCCGGACTCACGCCAAGAGTCGACCACGGCGCTGAGCGCCACGGGATCTGCTGAGGCTGGATGAGTCCCGGCTTCGGTAGCTGCTTGCCCAGGTTCGATGAGACGGCGCGGTTCCGGCTCTTCGGCTGGGGCGTCCTGAGCAAGTTGCGGGAATGCTGCATCGGCTTGGTGCGCGTATCCTGCCATGGTTTCAAAGACCCGGCCCGTGCCCCAACGGTTCTCCGAAGCAAAAACGATCAGGAGGTCTTTTGCTCGTGATGCGGCAACGTTCATCAGTTCGGGGTTGGCGTCAATGAACCCGGACTGAGCGCTGTTCTGGCCGTACGCTGCGGAGAACAAGATGATGGGCCGCTCTGCGCCTTGCAATTTATGCGCTGTGCCCACGGTTATCAGCTTCCACGATTCTTCCGGCAGCTCGGGGTCGGTGCTGGCACGGGCCGCATTTTCCAGTTCCCTGCTGATCAATCGTGCTTGGGCACTGAACGGAGTGACCACGCCAATGAGCTCCTCGGCCGCCACGAGATCGTTGGCCACTGGTTCCTGGTGATGGTACAGGTCAAAGAAGCGCATGTAGTTCTGGACGATCCATTCAGCGACAGCCTTCGCCTCCGCCAAGTTCTCGCGGCTTGAGCCGTTTCGCGTGTCGTTTGAATCGGGAACTACCGTGAAGAGGAAGGCTTCGGTCAACGCATTGAGCTTTGATGCCTTGGCGGGACGGCGTGCGTCAAGCAATCCGTCATAGATCAGCTCATTGCAGAATTCAATGATCCCCGGGTGGCATCTGAAGTGCTCGGCAAGAAACAATCCTGGTTTATTCTCGCCATAGCTCCAGGCCGAAGCGTGGCTGGCGGCTCGCATCAGGCTCGAAGGAGCTGAACACGACATCCCCCTTTTGCACAGGTCTTCCTCCCATGAAGACCGTGGAATCCCTGAGCTTTCGGCGATCTCGGCATCGGTGAGTTCATCAATGGACCAGACCGGTGAAAGCTGGTTTTCATCGCCCACAATGACAGCCCGCTGGGCCAAGGCCAGTGCTGGCAGCGCTAATGACGTGTCCACCTGCCCAGCTTCATCCACGATGAGCAGATCGATGCGTCCTAGGTCGAAGCGAGTTGGGGCATCCGGCTTTTCGTAGAGCTTGAAGTACTTGGGTACCTGGTAGAGGGTCATCACGAAGCACGGAGTCAATGCTGCTGCTTGGCGCCAGTACCTGCCCATGATGGTTTTGGTATTTTTGAAGCGTTCCTCCGGTTCGATCGGATCAACGATCAGTAACCATTGCGCCTCGAAGTAATGCACGGCCAGCCAGAACTGCGCATACCGAAGGGTGACGTCGAGCAGCTGGTCCAGTTCCTCCAGGTTTCGGCATTCTTGCAGTTCGGCGACACGTTGCGTGGATTGCAGGTGCGGGCACGATTGCACCTGCCGGCACAGGTCCAGGTAGTTTTCTGAGCGTCCTTCTGCATGCATCGTTTCCAGCAGTTCGATGCGATACCGCTCCAGCTGCGTCAGCGCATCGTGAATCCAGATTTGCAGCTCAGGAATATCGTTCGAGATGCCGAAATATTCGAATGCGCTGAACACGAAACGATCTTTGGCACCGGCAATGTACTCCGGGTTGATGTAGTCGGAATACGTGTAGCTCTTGCCGGGCTGCTCGACCAGGTAGGTGCGTTTGGCTTCGTCGAGTTTCGCTTGGGAAGGGCAATATACGGCCAGCGACGCCAATGCCTCGTTGGCATCTGCTTGGCCGTTCTTTTCCATTGGCAGCCAGCGGTAGTCCAGATCCCCGGGTTCTTGCTTGGTCACGGAAGCGAATGATGAAATCACATTGGTGACTGCCTGATTATTCGTTGAGGATCCCACGATAACCGGGGGCTCCTGCTGGCCCAAGGCCCTGCTGGTGATGAGGTTGGCGACGATGCTTTGCAGCATGGTTGTCTTTCCGGTGCCTGGAGGTCCGTTGACTGCGGTGATTTCTCCTTCTGTTTCCATCAGGTGCGCATGCACTGCTCGCCGTTGCGAAGCGGTCAGCGGGAAGCCATCGCTCATTGATCCGCAGGAGCGCTTCGCCGCCTGCAGCAAGCCATCGCCCTGTTGAATCTGCCCTTCGGGAACCCGATTTGCGCTCCAGCCGTCAACAACGCGTTGCACCAATGCGGGAACCTCAGCTTCCCGTTCGAGGAAATCATAGGCATCCAGTATCCCGCCGACAGCATTGATCCTGTCCAGGCTTTGGACAAAACACAGCTCTGTTTCAATGCTTTGCCCCTGCCGCTTATGGCTTTCGACATAGGTGGGCAATTTTTGCCGGGATACCGCCTCAAAGAGCTTGGTGGCCAAATCGATCGCTTCGCCGAGATTCGGTGCCTGGGAGATCTGCGCGGGCACATATGAACGCGAGCACTGCCAAAAATCTTCAAGCGAACCCACCATGACCGGCAGCCCGGAAACCATTGGCGAATCGAGTCTTGGAGAAGGAATCCAAGGCGTGGAACCGGAGACCAATTCCGGAATCAGACGGCCATCAGGAAACAGCTTGGCCGCTAGCAATAGCAATCCGGTGTGATGGCTGCCGGGACGTTCCGCTTCTGGCTCCAAGGTGACCAAGGAGAGCACCACTGACAGCGGTTTTTCTTTCCTCGGCTCTTCTTCGGGAGTGCTTTTTCCTGGATCTGCAGCGCCTTCTGATTCTTTTACAGATTCAGCAGGTTCGTTTTCCTGCGCCTTTTTCGAGTGGCGTGCAGATGCCCGCTGCTTGAATAAGAGCTCTGTGTCCTGCTCCGAGAGCATGCCGCGTTTGAGCTGCTGCCGCGGGGTCGTGATGAACGGTTCCGACTCCTTGAACTGCACTTCTTCGAGGCGCCCGCGTCGCAAGATCTTGGAAAAGTAGTCCGCCACCTGTAACGCAGTTGCCATTGCAAAGTCCTAATCTGTCTGTTTCTGGCGATGCCAGAAACACTACCGGAGGTTTTGTACAACGCAATTGTAAATGCCGGCAGGTTCAGAGGGACTTTCAGTCCTCGAGAGAGCGTCAAGTAGGTGTAGACACCAAATGGAGTGTCAACCTACCCTTGACACATGGATACGACTTCGAGAATTCATTTCACCCGCAAGGCGTTGGCAGCGTTGCTTGTTGCCGGTATCGCGCTTGCCCTCTTCGCAGTTTTCATTGGAGCCGGGCTGCCCGCCCTCATCATGGGCATAGCAGCCACGATCGCCTTGCTCGCATGCCTCGTCGGCCTGATAGTGCTGCTGCTTCAAAAATCCAGAGCGGAGTCCCGCAACACCCGATGGCGCCCAACAAATGGCGAGCACTAATGCCTGCCGAAAACATCGCGGAACTTGAGGTCCTGCTGTCGAAGCTGGCGGCATCCAAGGGCGCGAATCTGCCCTCGGCACCCTTGGACCAGTCCCCCGAAGCACTCCTGCATTCGGTGGCGATCTTCGGTGAACTTGCGCGGGCTTCTGGCCAACTGCAGTCCCAGGCAGTCGCTTCGGCACAGGCCGCCGGCCTCAGCTGGGCCAAGATCGGCAACGCCTTGGGCATCTCGCGGCAAGCCGCGCAGCAACGCTTCGACAGCCGCCACCATGAGCCCGCCACGGCATCGGCAACCACGCGGGTCCTAGGCCCTGTGTCCCGAAGCGATGAAATCGAACAGCTTATGGCCGCTGGCCAGCAGGGCTGGAAGCTCATCCGTTCCCTGCATGGGGAGCACGTGCTGGAACGCAGCGACTGCGCATGGGAAGTAGTGCGCGTTTCCGTCTTCACACCGCGGGCCATGCCATCTGCCGCCCAAGGCTGGCACGCGGCATCAACGCGTTTCCCCGACTGCTTCTATCTGCGCAGGCAAGGCAGCTGAAGCAATTTCACCTAGATGATTAATTCCTAATGATCGCCCCGCGGAATCAGTGGTCATACGAGACCAGCGAACGCTTGCGCGGGGCGTCAATCTTCCAGTTATGCCAGATCCCGGCCGCCATGGCCAACAGCTTGCACGCCACCCGGGCCACCATCCCCTCCA
>NZ_JBOGEG010000055.1:0-13666 GCF_050701915.1 Glutamicibacter sp.
GGCGCAACCCAAAGCATTATTATTCTCCGGCAATGAAGAGGAGCAAGAATGACTGCCACCGAGGAAATCAAGAAGGGCCTAGCAGGCGTCGTCGTTGACTACACCGCCGTCTCCAAGGTCAATCCAGACACCAACTCGCTGCTCTACCGCGGCTACCCAGTCCAGGATCTGGCCGCGAACAAGTCGTTCGAAGAGGTCGCCTTGCTGCTCTGGACCGGCGAACTGCCAACGCAAAGCGAACTGACCGAGTTCAGCGCTTTCGAGCGGGCCAACCGCGCGCTGGACCCACGCGTGAAGGCCGCCATCGACCTGCTGCCAGCTGACTGCCATCCCATGGACGTGGGCCGCACCGCGGTCTCGGTAATTGGCGCCAACCACCCGGAGGCCGAGAACTCCTCCCCCGAGGCGGAGCTGCTCAAGGCCAAGGAACTGTTCGCGGCCTTCCCCGCAGTGGTCGCCTACGACCAGCGCCGCCGCCGCGGCCAGGACGTGGTAGCTCCACGCGAAGATCTGGATTACTCCTCGAACTTCTTGTGGATGACCTTCGGCGAAGAAGCAGCCCCCGAGGTTGTCGACGCCTTCCGCGTGTCGATGGTGCTCTATGCGGAGCACTCCTTCAACGCTTCGACCTTCACCGCCCGCGTGATTACCTCGACCCTCTCCGACCTGCACTCGGCCGTCACCGGGGCGATCGGCGCGCTGAAGGGCCCATTGCACGGCGGCGCCAACGAAGCGGTCATGCATACCTTCAACGAGATCGGCATCGACAAGGAGGAATCCCGCGAGGATGCCGCCAAGCGCGCCAAGTCGTGGATGGAGGACGCACTGGCCGCCAAGAAGAAGGTCATGGGCTTCGGCCACCGCGTCTACAAGCACGGCGACTCCCGCGTGCCAACCATGAAGGCCGCACTGGATCGCATGATCGAGCACTACGGCCGCCATGAGATGCTGGGCTTGTACGACGGCCTGGAAGCAGCCATGGACGAGGCCAAGGCCATCAAGCCGAACCTCGACTACCCTGCCGGCCCCACCTATCACCTGATGGGCTTCGACACCGAGATGTTCACCCCGATCTTCATCGCGGCACGCATCACCGGCTGGACCAGCCACATCTTCGAGCAGCGCGCAGCCAACGCGCTGATTCGCCCGCTCTCGGCTTACAACGGCGTGGAGCAGCGCTCGCTGTAAGCACCTCGAAGCCTGGCATTGGCCACGGGGACGACGCAATCGCGTCGGCCCGTGGCCATTTTCGTGCCAGCGGCGCGGCGACATCGGCTTGCCATCGTTGCCCAGGGTTGCAGTCCCAGACCAATGGGCCTATCGTTTAACGATAGATACATTTCGAAGAACGATAAGGTCTTTTGCCATGGGAAAATTCAGCATTATCGGTTTGAAGGTAGTTCTGGCCGTGATCTTGGCCGGCACGCTATTTGTGCAGCTGTTCATGATCCCGATGATCTTGATCCATGAATCGCCGAGCAACGGCACCGACAAGTTCTTTCAAGCCTCTTTCCTCAGCTACTTGCTTCTCGCCGGGCTGATCATTGAAACCTGCGTCTACAGCGTGTGGAAACTAGCCACGAGAGTCAAACGCGGCACCGTTTTCGATCCCGCTTCCTTGGGCTATGTAACCACCATCATCATTGCATTCATGATTGGCGCCGTAGCCACTTTTGCCCTCGGAGCCATCTTCGCCGCCAGCACAGAAATTGCACCCGGAGTCGTGCTTCTTGTCGGAGGAGCCGGGGTGCTGATGATCGGCATCAGCATCATCGTGCTCGTACTGCGTCAGCTGCTCGAACAAGCGGCAATGACCGAGGCTCAAGCCGCTGCGCTCCGTACCGAGCTGGGCGGCGTGATCTAATGGGAATCCGCGTGGATATTGACGTGATGCTGGCCCGCCGCAAAATGGCCGTCGGCGAGTTGGCCGAACGCATCGGCATTACCCCGGCCAACCTCGCGGTGCTCAAGAACGGGCGTGCCAAGGCCGTACGCTTCAGCACCCTTGAAGCCCTCTGCCGAGAGCTGGAATGCCAGCCCGGTGACCTCTTGATCTTCGAAACTGATCAGGACTAGATACTGCTAGCTGGCTCGTCCCAGTTCTCGAAGCTAATGCTCTGCACCGACTCGTTGTCCTCTGCCAGCACGATCTCGACGGTAAATTTCCCGCCGGCGACGAGTTGCGGCAGCCACAACGGGGAATCCTGCCACATCTGGTCTAACGGCAAAGCCGCTGGATCGGCCCACCGCGGTTCGAGTTCCTCGGTGATGTGCAGCTGACCCGATGCCTTCCGGGCAATGAAGGTTGCGCATTCCATGCCTGCTGCAGGCTGGGCTGGGAAACGGAAATTGACCTGCGCCGCAGGCTCCAGCTCCTCCGGTGCGAGGACGAGCCCGGTTTCCTCGGAGAATTCCCGGATGGCCGCTTGCGTCGCGCTCTCTCCCTGCTCGATCTTGCCGCCGGGCAACACGATATTGCCTTTGCCGAATCCGCGACGCTTGCGTCCGAGCAACACGTGCAGCCGCCCTTCGCGCTCCTGCAGCAGCGCCACGAGGGCTACCTGCTTGGCACCACGCATGTGGCTGCCCACCACCACTAGTTCACCCTCGGGTGGGCCAGCTGGTAGGCCTCACGCAGCGAATCCACGGTGACCTTGGTGTAGATCTGCGTGGTGGTGACCGATGCATGTCCCAGCAGTTCCTGGACCACCCGCACATCCGCCCCGCCCTCCAGCAAATGAGTGGCGAAGGAATGGCGCAGCGTATGCGGAGACACCTCGGTGGTAATCCCGGCGCGCTCGGCCGCCTTCGAAAGCAGCAGCCAAACCGATTGGCGCGAAAGCCGTCCCCCGCGCTGGTTCAGGAACAACGCTGGAATGCCCTTGCCCTTGGCGGCTAGCCCGGGACGAGCACGCACCAGATAATCGCTGACCGCACGCTGGGCATAACCGCCGACCGGAACGACCCGTTCCTTGGATCCCTTGCCGAACAAGCGCACCACGGCGTCTTCGGCAAAGTGCAGGTCATCAACGTCCAGGTCCACGACTTCGGAAATACGCGCACCGGTGGAGTACAAGAATTCCAGGATCGCGCGATCCCGTAGCCCGGCAGGGGTTTCGATGCTCACCGATTCGAGGATCCTGGTGACCTGATCAATGGAAATCGCCTTGGGCAGGGATTGCCCGATGGCCGGGGGCTGGATCTCGCGGGCCGGATTAGGCGCGCAAATCCCTTCGAGCTCCCAATACTTGTGCAGTTGACGGATGGCTACCGAATGACGTGCGACCGAGCGAGCGCTCAACGGCTTATGCTCCTCGTCTCCGCGGGATAGATCCTGCAGGTAGCCGCTGATGGCCAGCTCGGTAATCTGTTGCGGTTGCGCGACACCGGCTGCCTGCAGCGCTTCAACGTAGCGAAGCAGATCCCTCCGGTAGGAAGCCAGGGTATTCTCGGCCAGCCCACGCTCGATCGCCAGATGCTGCAGGTAGCGCTTGAGCGGGGTCTCGAATCGGTTGCTCATCCTTCGCGCAGGTATGGGTGCACATCGAATGGCTCGTTCGCATCGCGCAGGTCCAAGTACTTGTTGGTACGGGCTGCATGAGCGGCAAGGATCGCGATCGTCGCGGTGGGGTTATGGATCTTGCCCGCCAGCACGGCTGCAACGGCTTCTTCCAGCGGCACCCAGGTGCTGATCATTTCGGCTTCCTCCTCGGTGCGCTCATGGCGCTGATCGGCAGCAACCAGTTTCGCATCGCGGGCCAGGTAGACACGCACGGCCTCGGCCGAAGAGCCCGGGCTCAGGAAGACATCGGTGAGGATCGACCAATGATCGGCGGTCCGGTCCGCTTCTTCCCATAATTCGCGCTTGGCAGCCTCCAAAGGTGGTTCGCCAGCCACATCGAGCAGCCCGGCAGGAATTTCCCACAGCCGCATGCCGACCGGGTGACGGTACTGGTTGACCATCAAGATGCGTTCTTCAGTGTCCATGACCAGAACGCTGACCGCGCCGGGGTGGTTGATGTAGTCGCGTTCGATGGTCGCCCCGGACTCGGAGAGCTTCACAGTGTCATGGACGACGTCCCAGATCCGGCCCTCGTACACGGTTTCACGGTTCAGCAATTCACGCGGTGAGAATTCATCGGCTATCGGATGCAGCGGCACGAGGATCGTCCTTCGGTAGAAAAATGCTGGTCGTTATTCTCCAGCTTAAACAGCTACGCGCCGGTCAGTAATGACCGGCGCGCATTGCCTTCAGAGTTTTACCCCTGGCAAGCTGTATTACTTGCGCAGCTTCAGAGCTGCCTCGACCAGACCTGCAAACAGCGGGTGCGGGCGAGTTGGGCGGCTGGAGAGCTCTGGGTGAGCCTGCGTGGAGACGTAGTACGGGTGTACTTCCCTTGGCAGTTCAACGAACTCGACCAGGTTGCCATCTGGCGAGGTGCCAGCGAAGACCAGGCCAGCCTCTTCGAGCTGCGCGCGGTACGAGTTGTTGACCTCGTAGCGGTGGCGATGGCGCTCTGCAACCTCGGTCTTGCCGTAGGTCTCAGCCAGAACCGATCCCTCGAGCAGCTTTGCGTCGTACAGGCCCAAGCGCATGGTGCCACCCAGGTCGCCCTTGCCGTCAACGATGTCCAGCTGCTCTTCCATGGTCGCGATGACCGGGGTCGAGGTTTCCGGATCGAATTCGGTGGACGATGCATCGGTGAGGCCAGCCATGTTGCGGGCGTACTCGATGACCATCGACTGCAGTCCCAGGCACAGGCCCAAGGTTGGCAGCTTGTTTTCGCGAGCGAAGCGCAGTGCGCCCAGCTTGCCTTCCAGGCCGCGGATGCCGAAGCCACCGGGGACGCAGATTGCCTCTGCACCCTCAAGCGCCTTGGCCGCTCCGGCTTCGGTAGCGCAGTCATCTGCTGGTACCCAGCGGATGTTGACCTTGGCGTTGTTTGCGAAACCACCGGCTCGCAGTGCTTCGGTGACCGACAGGTAGGCATCTGGCAGATCGATGTACTTGCCCACCAAAGCTACGGTCAGCTCGGTTGCCGGGTTGTGCACGACTTCAAGCAGACGATCCCACGAAGCCCAGTCGACATCGCGGAACTTCATCTCCAAGGTCTGGACGATGTAGGCGTCCAGGCCCTGGGAGTGGATGACCTTAGGGATGTCGTAGATGCTTGGGGCATCGGCGCAGTTGATCACTGCTTCGGTGTCCACGTCGCAGGTGCGGCCGAGCTTGGCGCGCATTTCTGCTGGGATTGGACGGTCCGAGCGGATTACCAGCGAATCTGGCTGGATACCGATCGAGCGCAAAGCGGCAACGGAGTGCTGGGTAGGCTTGGTTTTCAGTTCATGGCTTGGGCCAATGAATGGAACCAGGGAAACGTGTACGAAGAATGCGTTCTTTCGGCCGATGTCCTGGCGGACCTGGCGTGCTGCTTCGAGGAATGGCTGGGATTCGATATCGCCGACGGTGCCACCGATTTCCGTGATGATCACGTCAGGAGCCGACTTGCCGGCGCCTGGTTCGGTTGCGGCCAAGCGCATACGACGCTTGATCTCGTCGGTGATGTGAGGAATGACCTGAACGGTATCGCCGAGGTACTCACCGCGGCGTTCGCGTTCCAGGACGGTCGAGTAGACCTGTCCGGTGGTCACGTTGGCGGTACCAGGAAGGTTCTCATCCAGGAACCGCTCATAGTGTCCGATATCCAGATCGGTTTCTGCGCCATCGTCAGTAACGAAGACTTCACCGTGCTGGAAAGGGTTCATAGTACCTGGATCGACGTTCAGGTACGGGTCGAGCTTCTGCATGGTCACTGAGAGACCACGAGCTCGAAGTAGATGTCCAAGGCTGGATGCCGTCAATCCCTTACCCAGGGAAGAGGCCACACCGCCGGTGACGAAGATATGCTTTGTCGTTTCAGACGACCGAGAATCACGAGTTGAATTACGCTGCACCACGGGATTTCATCCTATCACCATTCCAATATTTCGCATCCTCATAAGACTCTAGTGCACCACCGGCCAATGCCCTAGCATTGCCGTAATTCAGGGGCTCACCAAGACTTTTAGGCTCTCGCCAATTTCTTGGAGGTGAGCGATGACACTAGATTCTGCGCTTCTTCAAGCAACTCCTCAGCATGCGCCTGCGCCGTGCCAGATTCCTCTTGGCCAGCGAGCATGCGCGCAAGTTCCTTGACGCGAGCCTCCTGGTCCAAGCTGATGACATCGCTGGCAGTGTAGCCAGCTCCCGCCTTCGACTTGGCATCTGAATTCTTGATCACACGAATGTGCCGATCCGCATAGGCGGCCACCTGGGGCAGGTGGGTCACCACGATGACCTGCACATGCTTTGCCAGCATCGCCAGGCGCTCGCCAATGGCCACCGCCGCTTTGCCGCCCACACCCTGGTCCACCTCGTCAAAGACGAAGGTCGGCACCGGGTCGACCGCCGCCAGGACGACTTCGATGGCCAGCATGACGCGGGAGAGCTCGCCGCCACTGGCACCCTTGCCCAGCGGTCGCGGCGAGGCTCCGGCATGCGGGGCCAGCAGCATGGAAATCGCGTCCTGGCCGAAGGCGCCCGGTTCTTCCAGTTCCTTCACTTCGATGACGAGCTTGGCATCCGGCATCGCCAGGGCCTTCAGCTCGGCTGAAACCTGCGCGGAGAGCTTCTTGGCAGCCTTGCGGCGAGCATCGGAGAGGTCCGAGGCCAGCGAGGCGACCCTGTGCTCCAATTCAACGACTTCTGTTTCCAGTTCCTCGATGCGCGAGTCATCCCCGCCAAGTTCTTCGAGACGGGTACGGGATTCGGCGGCCCAGGCAAGCACCTGATCAATGCTCGGGGCGTACTTGCGCATGAGCTTGCTCAGGTCGGCACGGCGGGCTTCAATCTGCGCCAAGCGCTCCGGGCCTTCTTCATCGAGGTCGGCAACGTAGGCGGCAAGATCACTGGAGAGTTCCGAGGCAAGAATGCCCAGTTCCGCTGCCCGCTCCGCGAAGGCGGCCAGCGCGGTGTCATCGTCACTGGCCTGGGCCAGCACGCCGCGGGCGGTCTCCGCCAAGGTAGTCACGCCCGGGTTCTCGAAATCTTCGGAGTCGATGACAGCCTGCGCCTGCCGGCTGGCGGTGCGCAGGGATTCCACATTGCCCAGCTTCATGGATTGCTCGCGCAGGGACTCGTCCTCGCCCGGCTGCGGATCCAATGAATCGATCTCGTCCAGCGCCAGGCGCAAGTTCTCTGCTTCGCGCACACGGTTGCGCGATTCGGTATTGAGGCCCGCAAGCTCCTTGGAAGCCGAACGCCACTGGCGGTACGCACGCTGGTAATTGCTTAGCGTGCGAGACAGCGAGCTTCCGGCAAAGCGGTCCAGGGCATCGCGTTGCGCTACCGGCTCCTTGAGGCGAATCTGATCCGATTGGCCATGGACGGCAACCAGATCGTGCCCCAGCTCGGCCAGCAAGCCCACAGGGGCGCTGCGTCCGCCGATGGTGGCACGGGAACGGCCTTGGGCCGAGAGCGAGCGGGAAAGCAGCAGTTCACTGTTCTCCCCCGCTGGTTCGATGAACGCGCCGGCCTGGCCTGCGGCATCGAGCACGTGGTGATCTGGCGGCAAGTGCACGACAGCTTCAGCCAGGGCGTGCTTGGCGCCGTTGCGTACCGCACCGGCATCGGCCCGGCGCCCGAGCAGCAGGGACAGGGCGGTAATCACCATGGTCTTGCCAGCGCCGGTCTCACCGGTTACTACCGTGAGACCCGGGCCAAGCGGAAGCGTGGCCTCGGTGATCACCCCGAGGTTGGAGATCTGGATTTCCTGAATCATTGCCTGCTCCCGAATGTCGAGTTCAAGTCGTACCGTGCGCTTTTAGTATATGTGTTCTAACCCTATTTTTCGTAACTATGTTCGAGCGTGTGGAAAATTTTTCTTCGAGGCTGCTATTCAGTCCAGGTCCTCGGGGCGTCCCACCATGGGAATGCCCGGTTCATCGCGGTAATGCGGATCGACGCTTTGCAGGCCCGGTCCGATCACCGGCAATGCCGTAGTGGCCGGACGGCGTGCCTCTTCCTTTGCCGGACCGCGCCAGCCGGTAATGGGCAGCTCGAACTTGTTGACCAGGCGCTCGGAGAACGGAGTGGTGTTCAATCGCGCCATGTACACCGGGCGGTCGCTGCGCGTTACTTCCACACGGGCTCCCGGCGGCAGCTCGATGGTGCGCCGGCCATCGCACCAGAGCACGGCACCGGCGTCGGTGCGGGTGAGCATTTCGACGGCCATGATCGAATCCGGGGATATGACAAGGGGCTTGGCGAACAGTGCGTGCGCGGAGATCGGCACCATGATCAGCGCCGCCACATCCGGCCAGACCACAGGGCCGCCGGCGGAGAAGGAGTAGGCGGTGGAACCGGTAGGCGTGGCCATCACGACGCCATCGCAACCGAAGGTGGAGATCGGGCGGCCGTCGACCTCGATCACGACTTCGACCATGCGTTCGCGATTGGCCTTTTCCACTGCGGCTTCATTCAAGGCCCAGGTCTCGGCGAGGCAGACGTTATCCAGCCACACCTTGACCTCCATGGTCATGCGTTCTTCCACGGTGTAGGTCTCATTGACCAGCGCTTCTACGGTGGAGGCCAGTTCACTGCGTTCAGCTTCGGCAAGGAAACCCACATGCCCGAGGTTCACACCCACCAGCGGCATCGGGGATTCGCGCACCAGTTCCGCGGCGCGCAGCACCGAGCCATCGCCACCGAGCACGACGCCCATGTCGACGTCTTCGATCTGGCAATCATCGCCGAGCACCTGCACCGAGGGCACGGCCGCCCCGATCGCTTCGGTCATTGCCAATTGGTCTTTGCGGCGCATCACCGGGATGGCTCCGGCGGCATTGAGCAGGGCGCAGGTCTCTATGGCCGCGGTGACCGCTTCTTGGCGTCCGGTATGGGTGAAAATCAGGATTCGGCGCAAGGCGGTCGGCCCCTCTCAGCATCGCGAGGTGCAAAATGACCATGGTTATCGACCACGGCTAAAACACGTCACTTCTAAGAATAGTCAACGTTCTGCCCGATGCGTGGAACATCGGCAGGCTGTGGATCCTCCCCGGCGGCAAGCCAGAGGAAGAATTCGACATTGCCATCCTGTCCCGGCAGCGGACTGCGGGCCAGCCCGCGCAAGTGCAGTCCGGCGGCTTGCGCGCTGGCGACCACCGCTTCAACGGAGCTGCGGCGCAAGCCGGGATCCGTGACTACACCGGTGCGGTTCAGGTGCTCGCGACCGACCTCGAACTGGGGCTTGACCATCAGAAGCAGGAAGCCGCCGTCCTTGGTAGCCCCGGCCAAGGCGCCAATCACCAGGCGCAGCGAAATAAAGGACAAGTCGGCTACTACGAGGTCGACGGATCCCCCAATATCTTCGGGGGCCAGATAGCGAACGTTCAGCCCTTCGTGCACCGCGACGCGCGGGTCCTCGCGGATCTCGTCGACCAGCTGTCCATGGCCTACATCGGCTGCGACCACAGTCTTTGCACCGCGGCGCAACAGCACATCGGTGAAACCACCGGTGGAGGCGCCAGCGTCCAGGCAGCGCAGGCCAGCGGGATCAATAGTCGTAAAGACATCTAGGGCGCCGGCGAGCTTATGCCCGGCACGCGAAACGTACTCTTCGCCTTCGCTGGGCACCAGGGCCAGTTCATCGGTGGCGGAAACCTTCTTGGCGGCTTTGGTAGCGGCCTGCCTGTTCAACAGCACCCTCTCGGCATCGATCAGCTTGGCTGCTTCGGTGCGCGAGCGCGCCAGCCCACGGGTGACAAGTTCTTGATCCAGGCGATTCACGCGCCGTGCTCCGTACGATTCAGTTCTTGCTGCAGGCCGGCGAGCAACTGCTCATAGATTCCGGCATGCTCGGTAATGTCATGGTCGGCCAGGGAGGATAGTGCCTGCTCCACTGCTGCATCGTCCAGCCCGCGAGGGCCAGGGCTCGGGACGGAATTCGGTGGCAGCATGCTTAGCCTCGAATCTTGCGCAGGGCATCCAGCCCGCGTTCGGTGAATCGGATTTCCGGTTCTTCGTGCCCCGACTGGCGCGGATGGGCCAGCCACCAGGCATGGCAGGCGGCGCGCCAGGCATTCAGGTCCTGGTCGCTGCCCGAGACTTCGATGGCGCCGTTATCCAGCTTGGCAACCGCGTCGCCGACCTGCACGCCATAGCCCAGCACCTTGATGGTCGGGTATGGCCGGTACAGATCAGCCATCGAATTGATGAGGTAGTTGGGGCGCTGCTCGACCGGAGCGCCCAGTGCGGTGCGCGGCGTGTCCACACCGGTGAGCACCAGTGCGGTGGAGAACCCGGCACGGAAGCCGCCGAGGATGTCGGTATCCAAGCGGTCGCCCACGACCAGCGGGCGATGGGAATCCAATCGGTCCGCGGCCCGCGCGAACAGGTAGGATTCGGGCTTGCCCGCCACGCGTGGTTCCACATTGGTGGCCAGCTTCACCGCATTGACCAGCGATCCGTTGCCCGGGGCCAGGCCCTCGGCGCGCGGAATCGTCAGGTCGGTGTTGGTGGCAACCCATTTGGCGCCGTTGTTGATCGCGTAGCTGGCCTCGGCCAGATTCTTCCACGAGATGTCCGGGTCGAACCCCTGGATCACCGCTACGGGTTCTTCCTTATGGGATTCGACGACTTCCAACCCGCGCACGGCAATGCACTCACGCAGGTAGGGGGAACCCACCACCAAAACCTTGGATCCCGGATTCAATTCGCGGGCCAGCATCTCCGCACCGGCATCGGCCGAACCGAAGACCTGCTCAGCGCTGGTCTTCACGCCCAGCTGGCGCAGGTGGGCCGCGACGGACATCGGCGAACGCCCCGCATTGTTGGTAATGAACGCCAGGGTGACATTCACTTCCGCGAGGGTGTTCAGCGACTCCACGGCGTCGTCAATGGCGTTCGGGCCAGCATAGACGACGCCGTCCAAGTCAGAGAGGACGGAATCAAATCCGGAGATCAGCATTCGGTGGTGGTTCCTACTACTTGAGGTATTTGGCTATTATGCCAAAGCTTACTTCGCCGATTCTTCTTCCACGTCAGCTTCGGTGGCTTCCGTGTCGGATTCGATGACTTCGTTGAGGTCATCTTCCTCGTC
Organism: Glutamicibacter sp.; assembly: GCF_050701915.1. NCBI lineage: Bacteria > Bacillati > Actinomycetota > Actinomycetes > Micrococcales > Micrococcaceae > Glutamicibacter > Glutamicibacter sp. The sequence continues at coordinate 11,139 of NZ_JBOGEG010000055.1, forward strand.
GATGCCGGTCTGCTCGGCTTCTGCCTCTTCAGCATCAGCTTCTGCATCTTCGGCTTCTGCCTCTTCGGCGTCAGAATCTGCTTCTTCAGCTTCAGCATCGGAAGGCTCGATCAGATCCTTGGCGCGTGGGGTTTCCTCTTCCTCGTCCATCTCCGGAGCCAGGTCCATGATGAAGGATTCGGTTTCACGCTCGATGCCCAGGGCACTTTCGGCAACCTCGACCTGTGCGTTCCAACGCTTCGCGTCCTCTGCACGGCCGGCAGCTGACAGCAGATCAGCGTAGGCAGTGAACAGGCGTGGGCTGAAGGAAAACGCGCGGTTGAAGTTCAGCTGTTCCAGCGACTCCAGCTCAGCCAGAGCCTTGTCCAGCTTGCCCAAGTCACCGTAGGAACCAGCAGCAACGATCTGCATTTCAACCTTGACGGCGCTTTCCAGGTTGGCGCATTCCTCGGACTGGGCTAGCTCGATTGCCTTCTCTGGGCGGCCCAGGCCACGCAGCGAGTCAGCGATCAATGGCAGGTTGTAGTCCGAGCCGGAAATACGACGGTGGGTACGCAGCTCGCGCAGTGCGTCGGCGTACTTGCCGGCGTGGTAAGCAGCGATGCCAACGGCCTCGCGAACCACTGCGACGCGGCCCCCGCGGCGCGAAGCTGCCAGGGTGTGCTCGTAGGCCAGCTCGGGGTCTTCTTCGAGCAGGCGGCCAGCCATCACCAGGTGCTTGGCGACCCAGCTAGCCGAACGCTCTTCGAGGTAACGCAGCTGGGCGCGTGCTACGCGGTCCAGCTCCTTACCGGTAACATCTTCATCGATATCTGGGGACTGCTCACGATCGGCACGGTTCGAGATGCGAAGATCGCCAGGATTGTGTGCGCGTGGTGCATCACCGCGCTTATCGGCAAAGCGGTCTTCACGTGCTGGGTACTCACCCTTCGAGCGACGGTCGTCGGCGCGCTTGAAGCCGCCACCACGGTTGTCATCACGCTTGAAGCCACCGCGATCATCATTGCGGAAGCCGCCACCACGGTTGTCATCACGCTTGAAGCCACCGCCACGGTTGTCATCGCGACGCTCGCCACGGAAACCACCACGGTCATCGTTGCGGAAGCCACCACCGCGGTTGTCATCACGCTTGAAGCCGCCACGATCATCATTGCGATCACTACGGAAACCACCACGGTCGTCATTGCGCTTGAAGCCGCCACGGTTGTCGTCACGCTTGAAGCCACCGCCACGGTTGTCATCGCGACGCTCGCCACGGAAACCACCACGGTCATCGTTGCGGAAGCCACCACCGCGGTTGTCATCGCGCTTGAAGCCGCCACCACGGTTGTCATCACGCTTAAAGCCACCGCGATCATCATTGCGGAAGCCACCACCGCGGTTGTCATCACGCTTGAAGCCACCGCCACGGTTGTCATCACGCTTAAAGCCGCCACCACGGTTGTCATCACGCTTAAAGCCGCCACCACGGTTGTCATCACGCTTAAAGCCGCCACCACGGTTGTCGTCACGCTTAAAGCCGCCACCGCGGTTGTCATCGCGACGCTCGCCACGGAAACCACCACGGTCATCGTTGCGGAAGCCACCACCGCGGTTGTCGTCACGCTTGAAGCCGCCACCGCGGTTGTCATCGCGACGCTCGCCACGGAAACCACCACGGTCATCGCGACGCTCGCCACGGAAACCACCACGGTCATCGTTGCGGAAGCCACCACCGCGGTTGTCATCGCGCTTGAAGCCGCCACCACGGTTGTCATCACGCTTGAAGCCACCGCGGTTGTCGTCACGCTTGAAGCCGCCACCACGGTTGTCATCGCGCTTGAAGCCGCCACCACGGTTGTCATCACGCTTGAAGTCACCGCCGCGGTCAGCATTACGGTCACCGCGGAAGCCACCACGGTTGTCGTCGGTGCGCTTGAAATCACCACGGTCGTCGCGACGCTTGAAGCCATCGCGGGAGTTGTTGCGGTTTGAATCTGAGTTCCGGAAGTCGCCTCGTCCGTTGTCGGAGTTACGGCGGAATTCGTTAGACATCTAATGTCCCCTTCAGCGGCTATCTCAATACCGCAACCTTCGTGTTTGCCTTTGCAAATCACTTCACTATTTACTATTCAGCACGCCCTAAAGGCATGTACATCTAAATTCAAGTCTACGGGAGGCACGAGTCATACCATAGGGAAACAGGTCCAATGTGGCAAGACACTCAGTGGCGGCTCTAAGGTTGTCCCCCAGCCATCGACGCATTCATAATCGATCGAAGCCTCATGATAGATTCAACCCTTTTAAAAATGGGGTTAACGACAAAAGGGCTCAGCATGAAACTGAGCCCATCGCCAGTAGCAAGTCGTTTACCAGGAGTCTGGTTAAACAGGTGAGGCCCCCTAGCACCAACAGGTGCCAAGGGCCTCACACACATAAGTTAAGTCCGGCGGTGACCTACTCTCCCACACCCTCACGAGTGCAGTACCATCGGCGCAGTGGGCCTTAGCTTCCGGGTTCGGTATGGGACCGGGCGTTTCCCCCACGCT
>NZ_JBOGEG010000056.1:0-13403 GCF_050701915.1 Glutamicibacter sp.
GCAACTGGAATATTCCAGTTGCCGCGCGGTTCCTCGCTCTTTCCCGCAGCTACTTGGTGATGCGCCCCGGCGCGTTGTCCGCCTGGTCGAGCAACGCATCCTCGATGGCTTCATCGGTCGGCGTGCCGTCGCGGCGGAATTTCTTATCCGGCTTGGCGCGGATCTTGCGCACCTTGTGCATCGGCTCTTCCAAGCCCAACGCCTCGGCTTCGGCTTGCTCGGCGGCGTCCTCGGCGTTCAGCTTCTTCTGCTGGCGGGCGGCGTACCAGAAGCCGACGAAGGCCAGCACGCCAAAGATGTACCACTGGATCTCATAGGAAAGGTGCGGACCTTCATCCATATCCGGAGCGTCCAGCTGCAGTGGCGCAGTGGCCGGGGCCGGGTCCTCTTCATACATCAGGCCGTAGGCGCCCTGGGCGATCTCGTAGTCCAGGAGCTTGGCATAGTCTTCGAGCTGAATCGAGGGCAACTGGCCATCCGGGGCGCCGCGGTCCAAACGGATTTCCGATGGCTTCAAGCGCACATCGAGGGTGATTTTGCCGGCAGGCGGCGCTGGAACCGCATCCGGGTGGCCGCTTTCCTGGTTGCCGATCGGCAGGTAGCCGCGGTTGACGATGACCGTTGCGCCCTCGGTGGTCCTGAACGGCACCAAGACCTCGTAGCCGGGGCTGCCGGCCTTGATGCGGTTGCGCACGATCATGGTATCTGCGGTGAGGTATTCGCCGGTCAGCTGCGCGGTCATCCAGGTCTTGTCTTCGTCCAGGTTCTGGAAATGCTCCAGGGCCTGCTTGCCGGTGGCCGGTTCTGCGAAGTAGTTGCGGTTGACCCGTTCGATGCCCTGGAGCACCTCGGCGCGGCGGTCGGCCTGCCAGTTGCCCAACCCAATGCACGCGGCGGCGAATATGGCCACCAAAATCAGCCAGCCGACCCAACGGGTACTCGCCAGAAAACGATACATCTACTTGCTTTCTCCTTCATTGCCCGGCATCGGCAGCGTTTCCTTGTAGAGCAGGCGTTCCTTCAGGTACGTTTCGAGCCAGTCGCGATGCTCCTCGCAGGCCAGCCAGATTTTGCGCCGGTCCGGGGTATGGATCTTCGGATTGTTCCACAACAGCTGGTAGCCGGCGGAATTGCGGCAACCCTTCCGCGAGCACTGGATTTCGGCGGCGGCAGGGGAGCCGCCTAGCGAACCAAGCAGATCCACTAGTCCTCCTTGGGTGCAGTTGTCGGCTGGTGCACTGGTTCCGCTTCTTCGGCGAAGCTGCCGTCGATCACTTCCGGTTCCTGCGCCTGCTGCTCGGCCGGCGCGGCTTCCTCCGGTGCGGCGATGGCCTGGGCATCAGGAGCCTTGTAGAACTCGGCGGGAGGTTCGCGCTTGGTCAGGTCCGCACCGCCGTTGGCGATCACCACGGCGATATAAGGAAGGACAATCGCGCCCGCGAGCAGGACCCAGCGCAGCCAGCCATCGAAGAAGAAAGCGAGAATGAAGCAGACCAGGCGCACGGTCATGGAAATCGTGTATTTGCGCACACGGGAATCGCGCTCGGTGGTATGGGACTCGCGCGCTTCGGTAATGCGGTGAACTTCCGGTTGGCTGGAACCGTGATTCATGGGCTGTGAGGACATGTAAAAGACTTCGCTTCGCAGTACGGGATCTGCTCCCATTGTCTCACCTGTGGCACGAAGAGTGTAATTTCTACGCGCTGTCGAAGCGGTAAAACTGGTGAGTAACTAATAGGATTGTTCACGGAGTAGCTACTTAACTAGGCAAAGTGCGCTTTTCGGCTGGCCATTGGAGAGATTTACCATGCCAGGACAGCGAGCGCATGAACGGAGAAATACATTGACTACGGAACCAATCACTGGCCGCAGTGTCCTCGTGACCGGCGGTAACCGCGGCATTGGACTTGCTATTGCGCGCGCATTCGAGGCCAACGGCGACAAAGTGGCCATTACCTACCGCAGCGGCGAGGTTCCCGCCGGACTGCTCGGCGTCAAGGCCGATGTCACCGACAGCGAATCCATCGACTCGGCCTTCAAGGAAGTGGAAGCGGCGCACGGTCCAGTAGAAGTTCTTGTCGCCAATGCAGGGGTCACCAAGGACACCCTGCTGCTGCGCATGAGCGAAGACGACTTCACCTCGGTGATCGACACCAACCTCACTGGCGCTTTCCGTGTGATCAAGCGCGCGTCCAAGGGCATGATCCGGCTCAAGCGCGGCCGCGTCGTGCTGATCTCCTCGGTCGTCGGCCTCTATGGCTCGCCAGGCCAGATCAACTACGCGGCTTCCAAGGCCGGCTTGGTGGGCATCGCCCGCTCGCTGACCCGTGAACTGGGCTCACGCGGCATTACCGCCAACGTTGTGGCTCCGGGCTTCATCAACACCGAGATGACCGCTGTGCTGCCAGAGGACACCCAGAAGGAATACCTCTCCAGCATTCCGGCCAACCGCTTTGCTGAACCTGAAGAGGTAGCCAACGTAGTGCGCTGGATCGCCAGTGACGAAGCAGGCTACATCTCCGGTGCCGTGATCCCGGTTGATGGCGGCTTGGGCATGGGCCACTAGTAGTTTTAAGCAAGAAATCTAAAGGAGTACCACCATGAGTGAATTCAAGGGTGCCGTTGTAACCGGTTCCTCGCGCGGCATCGGTGCGGTCACCGCACAGCTGCTGGCCGAGCAGGGCATTGGCGTAGTGGTCAACTACCGCGCCAAGGCCCCACGCGCCAACAAGATTGTTGCTGCCATTGAAGAAAAGGGCGGCAAGGCCGTTGCCGTCGGCGCCGACCTGACCACCGTTGAGGGCCCGCAGGCACTGGTTGACGCAGCCGTTGAGAACTTCGGTTCGCTGGACGTCGTCGTGCTCAACGCTTCGGGCGGCATGGAAACCTCCATGGGCGAAAACTATGCGCTGCGCCTGAACCGAGACGCGCAGGTGGCCATGCTGGAAGCTGCGCTGCCCAAGCTGAGCGAAGGCGGCCGCGTGGTCTTCGTGACCAGCCACCAGGCGCACTTCATCAACGAGGTCACCACCATGGATGCCTACGACGCTGTGGCCAAGTCAAAGCGTGCCGGCGAAGATGCACTGCGTGAAATGATCCCGAAGCTGGCCGAGAAGAACATCACCTTCGTGGTTGTCTCCGGTGACATGATCGAAGGCACCATCACCGCCACCCTGCTCAACCGCATGGAGCCAGGTGCTATCGACGCTCGCCGCGAAGCCGCCGGCAAGCTGTACTCCGTCGAGGAGTTCGGCGCCGAGGTAGCCAAGATGGTCTTCGCTGACGTCGAGACCGGCCACACCGAGCTGGTGGGCGGCGCAGGCGACTTCCTGGAGCAGTCAGGCAAGTAAGCCCCGCAGCAGCGCACAGCAGCTGGCGGTCGGTGTCCCATGCCGGGATTCCGACCGCCAGCTTTTTGTGCCTGGGGCAAATGCGCAGGGTTAAGCGAAATCGCCGGGTACCTCCGAAAGGGAGGCACCCGGCGATTTGGCTTGAATTAGTCCTTGGGCTTGTCGCCGCAGACGATCTTGTGCCATGGGCTGTAGGTCCAGCTCTTGGTCTCGGCTGGCAGCTTCTTGGAGCCATCGAAGGTTTCCCGGAAGCGGGTGATATCGATGCTGAAGCCCTTCTTGCCGCCCGATTCCGAGACGCACTTGTCGGCCGGGTTGTACTTGGTCTCGGGGTTGGTCTGGTTGTACTTGCCGGAGCTCTTCTGCGAGACATCCCAGTACTTGGTCGACCACAGGCGGGTATTGACCTTGTCGCCCGATACCCAGGCCTGGATCATCACGCCGTATGGGGTGTTGTTCTCCCAGATCATGTCGATCTGGCCTTCCCACAAGGTGGCTTCGCGTCCTGCAGGGTAGCGCTCGAACCAGCGTGAATGCGGCTTGTGGGTGATGTCGTCGTAGCCGGCCAGGAAGCCGACGTTGTACATCTGGGTGGAGATCTGCGACAGGCCGCCGCCCACGGCTTCGGTGCTGAAGCCGCTTTCTACAACCCCGGAGCTGTAGTATCCGTTGGCCACGGTGATTGGACCCAAGGCCTGGAGCAGCGAGAAGCGTTCGCCGGGCTTGACGATGTCGCCATTGACGCGTGCCGAACCGGCACGCAGGTTCTTGGTGCGTACGGTGTCGGAAGCCGGGTATGGGGTGGAGAAAGTGACGATCGGTTCCTTGATGCCCAGCTTCTTTGCATCTGCGGTGGTGAAGTCGGCTTCCTTCTCGGTCATCTCAACTTCGGCAGTGCGGTTCTTGGCAGCGGTGGCGGCCAGGACCTTGGCGCCCAGGCCCTTGGTCTCCAGCGAGATGCCCTTGGAGGACTTGATGATGGACGGCTTGCCGTCCTTCAAGACGATCTGTGCATCCTTGGCGGTGCTGGAAAGATCGGAATTCTTCGTTGCAGCCTTGTAGAGCTTCTCGTCGTCCAAGGAGATCGCTGGAGCGCCATCCTTGGGCGCGTACTTTGCTGCCGCGGCAATGGACGCGGCCGAGATGCTCGCCTTCTTGTCATCCGATGCCAGGATGACCTCGTCCTTCAACAGGGCCTTGACGTCCTTGTCGTAGAACGCCTGCAGGGTGTCGGCAGAAATCTGCGGCTTGGTGACCTCGGCAGGCAGGTCGATCGCCGAACCGGCAATTTCCCAGTCCTCGCTGATCAACGTGGCGGCTTCTTCGGTCTTCAGCGCTACGCCGTCAACGGGCTTGGTCAGCTTGGAAGTGCCATCCTCGAATTCGACGGTTCCTTCGGCGACCTCGGCGTTGGCCTTCTTGGCCAGCGCTTCAAGCTGAGCGCTCAGCTTTTCCTGATCCACGTCGACCGCTGGGGTGACGTGGAATTCGCCGGTAAGGCGCTCGTAGAGCTTGACCGGGTTGATTTCGTAGGAAGTCAGTTCGTTGATGGTCTCATCAACGTTCAGTTCCAGACCCGCCTTGGTCGGATCCAGCGTGTACTTTTCACCGTTGACGGTGACATCCATTGGCGTTTCAGCCAGGGGGAGTACCTCGCGTTCCAATTCGGCGCGAGCTTGGTCCTTGTTCATGGATCCGATGCTCACACCCGCAATGGAGGCGTTGGCTGGAACCTGGGAGCTGACATAGGCGGCTCCGCCGAAATATGCTGCGGCTACGGCTGCAACGCAAGAACCGGTAATGATCCAAGGCTTGGCCTTGCTCTTCGGCTTCTTCTTGTCATGCGGGGAGTGCGTAGGCGTAGTTGAGGAACTGTCCGGGGAGGGGGTCTGCACTGGTCTAGTAGCTCTTTCGAAAGCGATGGGGGCTGCGCGCGCGGCTAGGACTAATGCCATGGGCCGTTAAACGCGTCAATAGAAATACTAACCGCTGGATCAACCGATCAAGATATCGAAAGCCGCTATCGGCAGAATCGTTATGCAGTTGTTGGATTCCGCTAAGCCAAATCATTGAGTACTAGGTCGGCAATGACATCCAGGCGCGAGAAGTCCAGGCGCACATCCGCCTCATTGCGCAGCGCAGGCTTCGCATTGAAAGCAACTCCCAAACCCGCGGCAGCAACCATGGCGAGGTCGTTGGCACCATCACCGGCGGCGACGGTGGCCGTCATCGGGATCTGATGTTCCTCGGCCCACGCGCGCAATTTGGATTCCTTCATTTCGCGATCGACGATCTGGCCGTGAACGGTACCGTCGAGAATTCCGTCGGCAATGCCCAGGGTGTTGGCCAACGCATGATCCAGACCCAGATGAGCGGCCAGTGGATCCAGGATCTGCTGGAACCCTCCGGAAACTACGCCGACCTTGTGCCCGGCCGCATGGAATCGCTTGACCAGGGCTTCGGCGCCGTCGGAGAGGATAATGCGCTGGCCTACCTCGGCGAGGACAGTATCTGGCAGATCCTTCAGGGTTGCTACGCGCTGGATCAAGGACTGGGCGAAGTCCAGTTCACCGCGCATTGCGGCTTCGGTCACCGCAGCGACTTCTTCTTCCCGTCCAGCGTGAGCGGCGAGCAATTCGATGACTTCCTGCTTGATCAATGTGGAATCTACATCCATCAGCAAGAGCAGCTGCGGAGCATCGATGAGTTCGGCAGGTACTACAGCTACACACAAGTCCGCGTAATCCAATGCGCCGTCGGCGACCTGCACATCGACGAATTCCGTGGCCGCCTGCTGCAACTGCGCCTGATCGCCCTGTTCAATGCGGTACTTGGCTACCAGCCGCTCTTCATTGGTTTTGATCTGGCTTTCATCCGCGGCGGGAATTAGTCCGGCGGCGACGGCCCGCTGCAATACAGCGGTGAAGTCGGTTCGGGAAAGAGCGGGGCGGGATGCGAAAACCAATGATGAAGCCATGCAACCATTTTTCATTGCTTCGGTGTTTACGACCAAACATGACGTGTTGGCGCAGGGATGCTCACCAGGCCGATGGGAGCGAACTAACATTGCCGTTGGACGCAATACAGGTCAATCCGGCGATTTTTAGGCCTCGTACGGCATTTCCAATTAGTGAAACAGGGGCGAAAAGTCTAATCTTGAATACCATGAGCGAAGTGCTAACTTTCAAAGATGTCAGCGTTGTACGCGGGCGAAAAGACCTGCTCAAGGACGTGTCCTGGGAAGTCAAAGAAGGACAGCGGTGGATTGTGATCGGCCCCAATGGCGCCGGCAAGTCGACCTTAATGAACATTGCAGCCACCCGGCTGCACCCAACCCGCGGTACCGCGGATATCCTTGGCGAACGCTTGGGCAAGGTTTCCGTCTTCGATCTGCGTCCGCTGATCGGCCTGAGCTCGGCCCTGGTTGCCAACTCCATTCCAGCCAACGAGACGGCGCTGAACGTGGTGCTCACCGCGGCTTACGGCATGACCGGGCGCTGGCGCGAGAAGTACGAGAAGCTCGATGAGCGCCGTGCTTTCCACCTGCTGCACAACTGGGGCATGTCCACCTTCATGAACCAGCCTTTCGGCAAGCTTTCCGAAGGCGAGCGCAAGCGCGTGCTGATCGCCCGTGCCTTGATGACCGATCCCGAACTGCTGATCCTCGATGAGCCAGCGGCCGGATTGGATCTTGCCGGTCGTGAAGACCTGGTTGGCAAGCTGGCTGAGCTGGCAGCCGATGAGGATGCTCCAGCGCTGGTTCTGGTGACCCACCACCTTGAAGAGGTACCAGCGGGGTTCACCCACATCCTGATGATGCGCGATGGTGAAGTTGTCGCTGCCGGCGAGATCGAATCCACGCTGAATGAAGCGAATCTGGAAGCAACGTACAGCATGCCGCTGAGCCTGCGCCGTGAAGGTGGACGCTACTCGGCTTTCGCACGCAGCTAACAGCAATAACTAAAGGGGAAATTTCCACGTGATCGAATTTTGGCGTGAAGCCCTGGTCTTCCTTGGCGGACTGTGGGCCGGAACTATCAACACCGTCGTCGGTTCGGGCACGTTGGTCACTTTCCCCATTCTCGTGGCGTTGGGCATAGCTCCGGTGAATGCCGTTGTCTCCAACGCCATGGGTTTGGTTGCCGGCGGCTTCTCCGGTGCCTGGGGGTACCGTCGAGAAGCTGCCAGCGTCAAGAAAACCCTACTCAAGCTCGTGCCGGTTTCATTGGTCGGTGGGTTGATCGGCTCCCTGCTTCTCTTGAACTTGCCGGAGTCCGTATTCGGCGTCGTGGCCCCGGTGCTGCTGATTTGCGCGCTCGTGCTGGTGATCTTCCAGCCCCGCCTTTCCAAATGGGCGAAGACCCGCCAGGCCGCTTCTGGCGGTACCGACCCGGATGATGCGGACCGGGCCAAGATCCCGATGATCCTGTACATCCTGGTGTTCATCATCGGTATCTACGGCGGGTACTTCACCGCCGCGCAGGGCGTGCTGCTGATGGCCGTATTCGGTGTTTTCTTGCAGGCCTCGTTGCAGCAGTCCAACGCCATCAAGGTGATCCTTTCCCTGATCGTGAACCTGGTGGCGGCCGCAATGTACCTGATCATCGCGCCGGAACGCATCCATTGGATCATCGTTCTGCTTATCGCGGTCGGCTCGCTGATCGGTGGTTTTGCCGGTGCCAAGATTGGCCGCAAGCTTTCCCCGGGGCTGCTGCGCCTGGTTATCGTCATCCTGGGCCTGATCGCCTTGGGCAACATGCTCTACAAGTTGGTGTAGGTTCGTGGCAGAAATTCTCAATCCTGAACGGATCTTGCAGGTCGCGGATCTGGCTGATCCCCGCCTCGACGAGTATCTCCGGCTCTCTGAAGCGCATCTGCGAATGCGTAGCGACGTTCAAAATGGCCTCTACATTGCCGAGAGCACCAAAGTGGTCCAGCGTGCGATCAACGCGGGACACGTGCCACGCAGCTTCTTGCTCGCCGAAAAGCATCTGGACCAGCTAACCGAGGAGTTCAACCGTTTCCCGGACGCGCCGATTTTCATTGGGGATGATCGGCAGCTTCAGGATCTGGTGGGGTTCCACTTGCACCGCGGTGCCATGGCAGCGATGAATCGTCCCGAACCGCTGGATCTGGACGAAGTGCTTGAAGCCAGTTCGCGCGTTGCCATCCTGGAAGACATCGCCGACCATACTAACCTTGGCGCAATTATCCGTTCGGCCTCAGGACTGGGCGTTGACGCTGTGCTGCTCACCCCCAAATGCGTGGACCCTTGGTACCGACGCAGCGCCCGCGTTTCAATGGGCACGGTCTTTGACCTTCCTTGGGTGCGCATGCACTCGTGGCCAGAGGACATCCAGACCTTGAAGAAGCATGGCTATGAGATGCTCGCCATGGAGCTGACCGATGACGCGATCCCATTGAACGAAGTGGAGATCAAGGCTGGACAGAAGGTCGCCATGATTTTGGGCAACGAAGGCAGGGGAGTTACCGATGAAGCCCTCGCCGCCGTTGACCGGACCGTGATCATCCCGATGTACCGCGAAGTGGATTCCCTGAACGTTGGTGCTGCTAGCGCAATTGCGTTCTGGCATTTGTGCTCCGCGCCACGCTAAGAAGGTTTCGGCCTCCGTCGATTTTGCGATAGGATGGACTGTCTGTGCATTGAGGTTTCTTCATGGAGCCTTGAATGCGGGACGCAATTTCCGAGTAAGCAGCTGCTGGCAAAATCCAGTGGCCATAAACAAAAGGTGTATAGCTATGAAGGCTGATATCCATCCACAGTACGGCCCAGTTGTCTTCAACGACCTGGCATCCGGCGAAAAGATCCTGACCCGTTCGACCGCTAAGTCGGACAAGACCATCGAATGGGAAGATGGCAACACCTACCCAGTAATCGACGTCGAAATCTCGGCTGCTTCGCACCCGTTCTACACCGGCAAGCAGCGCATCATGGACACCGCTGGTCGTGTCGAGCGCTTCAACGCCCGCTTCAAGGGCTTCGGCGGCAAGAAGTAATACTTCGCCCCTAGCAAGCTTTCGCGGCGTGTTTCCTGTTTCTGGAAACACGCCGCTGCTGCTTTAACAGGACACCTGTCCATCAGTGACTGAAAAATCTTGTCAGCGGCGTTCGCGCAGAGCGCCCTTTGGCGCAATAGCCGTCGGAGTAGCCGGTGATGACTGGAAAAGATTTCACTGACCCGTCGAAGTATCCCGCTTGGCCGCATTTAGCTAAGCAACTGGCTCCATCGCCGTTGCGTGAATGGTGTTCTTGGTGGTGTGGAAGCGCTGGTGACTGAAAAATTTTGTCACCCAAAATCGGTCATTCAGCCTAGCGGCCTCGGCCTGTTTCCTTCTGGCCGTCATCTGGCGGCGGTTCAGGACCAGGATCCTCGTCTGGAATGTCGATGAGGGGCTTGAGCCCAAGTACCCTGCGTACTTCTGCCGTCAGTCGAATATGCGGCAAGGGGATGATCTTAGGGCGTTCCGGGCAATGATCATTCACATGATCAAATTGATCCACACGCTTGACGCTTTCTGGAATAACAAGTGCGTTCAGCCCATGCGGAGTCACCCACATCTCGGATCCGTCAGGGCGCGCAACGACTTTCCAGCCCAATGCATGCTTGAACATTTGATGCTGCTTGCATAGGAGATGCGTATTACCCCTTGTCGTGTGCCCTCCGTGAGCCCAGCCATCAATATGGTCAATCTCGGAGCGATCAGCTGGACGGCGGCACCCGGGGAAACAGCAATGCCCATCACGATGCCGTAACAAGTCCTTGAGGCCCTGCGAGGGGCGGTAGCGCCTGCGCTCGACATCTATCGCGGCGCCAGTCCATGGATCGGTCAAGACGCGCTGGAACGAAGGCGCATCCTTGGCCAACCTCAACGCGACACCCAGCGGGATGGGGCCGTAGCCTTCTAGATCAGCCACGGTCCTCGAAGGATCTGCCAGCATCTCTATCGCGGGTATCGTGATCGATACCCGTGGCTTGAGCGGTGTTCCCTCCTGGCCTGGCCAGCCGTAGAGGACTATGTCCGCGAAGGCATCTGCTTCTATTTGCTCCCGGGTACGGGGATCTTGCGGATCGTTGTGCTGATCAGCTAGCCACTTCACGGAGTTCTTGATGGAATGAACCACGGCGGCGTTGTTGTAGTACTTGAGTGTGGACATTCCGTTTTCGTCATCCCACAGCGTGAGCTTGCGATTCTTTTCAGACTTCCTGTGCCTTCGTTCGGCAGACTCGGGACACATCCGGTCATGGAACCGGCGTGCGCGTTGGTATATCGCGTCATCAGATGCGGTCTTCGCCATGGGCAACAGCACACATTGCATCTGCATGATTTGCTCCGGGAGCAAGTCCTGCGAATACTTCACGATGTCATGAGCTGCCTTGCACGTGATCTCTCCTGCAGCCAGAGCCGTGAGAGTTTCCTTGCAGACGTAGCGAAGACCCTTGGCGTAGAACATTCGCTTGCTTACCTTGCGCGAGGTCTCGCGCAAGGCGACAGCCGCTTCTGCGATGAAGTTGGAGTTAATGATCTGATCACTGCCACGGTCAAGGCCATAGTACTCGGCGCTTTTCCGAGCTTCACGTTCCTCCTCTTCGGTAGTGGTCCGCTCAGTGGCAATCATGTCGGCAAATGATTCACTGACTTGTTCTACTGAATCGGCCAGCAGCACAGAAGTAAGTGCATCGAGACTGCTCTGCATGCGCTGGATCTTCTTCAGTCGTTCGAGGGCGCCGCCCGGGCCATTGAGCGGACCCGCGTCGAAGAGCTCATCTGCAATTTGCTTCACGGGACCATAGAACAGTTGATGTTCGAGGTGATCGCTGAAGAACGAATCCTTGTGGGATTCTGTGCGAGTGCCAGCCGGGCGCAACGGTAGACGATGCTCATCATCGTCGTCATGGATGAAGTCGGGTATAGCCATGGTTAATTCTCCTGCCAGCAGCAGACAGTTTGGCCTGGAAATTCGCGGAATGTGGAGCAATTGTCGAATATTTATTCGATTGTTACCCGAGGTCGCATTCCGACATTGGAAACCGCTGAATCCGGGGATGCGTGGATTCGACTAGTGGGTAGCCGGGGATAGAATGAATCCATGATGCATCATGGTGAATACAAGGTAGTCGGTGGCAAATTAGTCGTTGTAGATTTGGATACCGCCGATGGCGTGATCACCGAAGTGTCATTGAACGGCGACTTCTTCCTGGAACCAGACGATGCACTCGATGACTTGAATGATGCGCTCCGCGGTTTGCCAGCGGATGCTAGCCACAGCACCATTCGCACAGCGGTAACCAACAATCTGCGCGAGGGCGCGGTGATGTTCGGTTTCGATGCCGACGCTGTTGCCCGCGTGGTTCGTCGCGCCCTTGGCCATGCCACCAAGTGGGAGGACCATGAGTGGGAGGTCCTCGGCCCGCAGATCATCCCGATTAGCGAGCAGGTGGCGCTCGATGAGGTGCTCACCCGCCAGATCGCCAAAGGCGAGCGCAAGCCAACCATTCGTTTCTGGGACTGGAACGAGGGAGCTGTCGTGATTGGCTCCTTCCAGTCGTTGAAGAACGAGGTGGACATGGAGCAGGCTCAAAAGCACGGTATCCAGGTGGTCCGCCGCATTTCCGGGGGCGGGGCCATGTTCATGGAAGCGGGCAACTGCATCACCTACTCGCTCTATGCCCCAGAATCCCTGGTGGACGGCATGAGCTTTGCCGATTCCTACCCGTTCCTCGACGCATGGGTGATGGAAGCGCTGGAAAGCATCGGCCTGAAGGCCTACTACAAGCCGCTGAACGATATTGCCACGCCCGCGGGCAAGATCGGTGGGGCGGCGCAAAAGCGCCTGGCCAACGGCGCGATGCTGCACCATGTCACGATGAGCTACGACATCGATGCGCAGAAGATGACCGAGGTGCTGCGCATTGGGCGCGAGAAAATTTCGGACAAGGGCATCGCATCGGCGGTCAAGCGCGTTGACCCGCTCAAGTCCCAGACCGAGCTGGGGCGCATGGAGATCATCAAGGTCATGATGGACACCTTTGCCAAGCGCACCGGGGCCAAAGTCGCGCAGCTGGATGCCGAATCCCGACTGGCGGCGCAGGAACTGGCGGCGACCAAGTTCGCCACCGAGGAATGGACCGCGCGCGTTCCATAAGTTAGATGGTGCTTATTGCGCGTCCCGTGCCAGGGCGGTGCGCACCGCCTCTGCCGGTTGGCAGTAGATCGGCTTGCCGTGGCCGGGCAGGATCGAGCCAGCATCGATGCTGTCGAATGCCGCGAGGGCATCGTGCGCCTGCTGCCGGTTGTGGTGGAACATCGGGTGCAGCATCTGCGCTCCGGTGTGATGGCTCAGCGCGTGGCCGGCGATCAACGCATCTCCGGTGACCAGAACCTTCGAATCGGGCAGGTGGAATGCGGTATGGCCAGGTGTATGCCCTGGCGTAGGTACCGCCACCGGTGCACCGGGCAGGCCGGCCAGTTGCTGGGCGGTCCATACGCCTGCTTCCGGCACTCTGGTTCCTTTGGTCCCGCCAACTTTGAGCACATGGCGCATCCATTTGAAAACCAGCGGCCGCCACGCACGGATCACGATCTGCCAGGGGGAGACCTGGAAGCGTTCTTCGCCGGTCATCTGCGTATGCTCGGCTGCTGAGCTCAGTACCGGTACGCCTAGTTCGGATGCGAAGCAGGCGGCTGCTCCGGTGTGGTCCACATGCCCGTGGGTGATCAGCATGGCCGCGGCGTCCTTCACTTCAAGACCCAGCACCCGGATTGATTCCAGTACCAGCGGCACATCTGCGGGGTAGCCGCCATCGATCAGCGTGTAGGCGCCGTTGTCCTCCAGGATGATCCAGTTCGATGCCGGCCCCTCGACCAGGTAAGTGCCGTTGGAGTGCTGGGTGATGCGGAACCGATCTGGCAAGTGAACTCCTGGAACTAGTGGGCCGAGCGCGCCATCGGCCCGATGCCTTCAGTATGCCAGCGGCCAGGTGTTCGGCAAAGGTCCAGAAATGCGCCAAGCCCGGTCCCGCTCGCAACGAG
>NZ_JBOGEG010000057.1:0-12008 GCF_050701915.1 Glutamicibacter sp.
GGACAGGTCAATGGAATGACACCTTTCGGGTCAGGCTTTTAATGAGTCACATCCAGGGGTGGGACGGCTGGTTCTTATCCTGCCAGCTAGTCCCAGACCAACCACCTCGATACTCACAGGCATTTAACTCGGAGCATCGCCAATTCGCAGTGCCGCAGGGTTTTCGGATATTCTTATTCGGTACGCCCCCTTAGCTCAGCTGGCCAGAGCGTCTGTCTTGTAAACTGAAGGTCACCGGTTCGAATCCGGTAGGGGGCTCTGACCTGGTCTTGGGCCAGCAGCTGGAACCGTGTCCATGAATCCTCATGGCACGGTTTCTTTTTTATCCCCAGATCGTGCCCGATTCAACGTCGCGCCTATGGCAGGCTCCAAGAACTCGCCGGTAGAATTTTGCGCAGAACCTAAATTTGAGGAGCCGACCATGGCCGGAGGCCTTGCAGCACTATTGGACGACGTGGCGGCGTTGGTGAAAGTCACCGCGGCATCGCTTGATGACATCGCGCTGGGCGCTGGCAAGGCCAGCACCAAATCGCTTGGCGTCGTCATCGACGATGCGGCAGTCACCCCGCAATACGTGGCCGGGCTATCGCCGAAGCGCGAGCTTCCGATCATCTGGAAGATCGCGAAGGGATCGCTGCGCAACAAGCTGCTGTTCATCCTTCCGGTGGCTCTGGTCCTTTCGCAGTTCGCTCCATGGGCGCTCACCCCGATCCTGATGCTCGGAGGTGCCTATCTTGTCTTCGAGGGTGCCGAAAAGCTGCTTGAAGCGATGGGCATGATCAAGCATCACACCCCGGGCGGCAAGGAGGGAGTGCGCGACGAGAAAGCGATCATCGGATCGGCGGTGCGAACGGACCTCGTGCTCTCCGCGGAGATCATGGTCATCTCGCTGAACGAGGTGTCCCATGAACCATTCCTGAATCGCGCGCTGATCCTGATTGTGATCGCCCTCCTGATGACCGTCGTGGTCTATGGCGCCGTGGGCTTGATCGTCAAGATGGACGACATCGGACTGCACATGGCCGCCAAGCCGCGGCAGCTCTCGCAGAAGATCGGGCGCGGCCTGGTCAAGGCGATGCCAATCGTGATGTCCATCCTGAGCAAGGTCGGCGTGGTCGCGATGCTCTGGGTGGGTGGACACCTGCTGCTGGTCGGCATGGACGAACTCGGCTGGCACGCACCGTACGGCTTCGTGCACCACATGGAACTGGTGGTCCACGACGCTACCGGCCAGGCTGGCGCCGTCCTGGGCTGGCTGGTGAACACCGCCTTCTCCTGCCTTGCCGGTTTCATCATGGGCACCGTGATTACCGTCATCATCCTGGGCATCCAGAAGCTGCGCCACAAGGGCAAAGCCGAAGCAGCCCACTAGGAACAGAAATCAGCGGGATGCCCGCGCACGTAGAATAGAGAAGTTACCGCCCGGACTCGGTCTACTGGTCCAGCCAAACTGTCTGGCCTACGTGGAAAGATCGATGCGTGTTGAGTAGAGAATTGACAGATCAGGCCGCCGCCCGCCATGCGCGCGGCGCCTACTTCACCCCAGAACCCGTAGCCAGCTTCATGGCGCAGTGGGCACTGGGAGAGCAGGGATCCAAGGTCCTGGAACCCTCCTGCGGTGAGGCGCAATTCCTTGCCGCTGCCCATCCGGTGCTCGGCGATGGCCGGGACCGGGTCGAGCTGGTGGGCCTGGAACTGCACGAACCGTCGGTGCAGGCCGCCCGCGAGCGGATGCGCGCCGCCGGAATTGATGCCCGCATCGAGCAGGCCAACTTCTTCGAGGTCACCGGGAACGCCGAGTTCGATGCTGTTATCGGCAACCCGCCCTATGTGCGCTACCAGCTGCACCGCGGTGCTGACCGGCAGCTCTCGCGCGCCGCAGCCAAAGCCTCGGGCGTGGAACTGAACGAACTTGCCAGCATCTGGGCCGCTTTCGTCGTGCACGCCACCAGCTTCCTTGCCGTCGGCGGGCGCCTGGCCCTGGTGCTCCCGGCTGAGCTGATGTTCGTGAACTACGCCGGACCTGTCCGCCAAATGCTGCTTGAACGCTTCGCCAGCGTGCACCTGGCCGTCTTCGAAGAGCGCTTGTTTGCCGACGCGCAGGAAGAAGTGGTACTGCTGCTGGCCGAGGGCTACCGCGAAGGCTCTAGCGGCTCCTTCAACCTGCACCAATTCCGCAATGCCCGGGATTTGCAAGCCCTGGGCGAAGGCACCCGCCACACCCCGGTGCGCATGGACGACCGCTGGACCGGTTCCTTGGTAGGCCTCGAAGCCCAGGGGATCTTGTCGGCGGCACTGGCCGCCGGCCGGATGTCCCCGCTGCAGTCCTGGGGCGAAACCTCGCTGGGCGCGGTCACCGGCAACAACAAGTGGTTCACCCTCTCGGCCCAGCAGATCCAGGACCTGGGGCTGGCCCGCGAGGACCTGATCCGGATCTCGCCTCCGGGCTCGCGCCACCTGCGCGGGCTGGAATTGAGCGAGGAAGGCTGGGAAAAGCTGGCCGAGCATGGGGCAGCTGCCTACATGTTCCGCCCCTCCGCGGAACCCAGTGGCCCCGGTGCGCACTTTGTGGCCAGCGGTGAACTGCAGAACGTGGACCAGGCCTACAAGTGCAAGGTGCGCTCGCCGTGGTGGCGGGTGCCGGTGCTCTCGGTTCCGGACCTGTTCATGACCTATATGAACGCCGATACCCCGCGGTTGACCGCTAACGAGGCCGCGGTCCACCACATCAACTCGATCCATGGGGTGTACCTCGGCGCCGATGTGCGCGAGCTGGGCCGCGAGCTGCTCCCGGTGGCATCGCTCAATACCCTGACCATGCTCGGAGCCGAAATGGTGGGACGCTCCTACGGCGGTGGCATCCTGAAGCTGGAGCCGCGTGAAGCCGACCGGCTGCCGGTCCCGGCGATCGGCATGGTGCAGCGTTACGCCCAGGAATTGCGTGCCATCAAGCCGACAGTGCGTGAACTGCTGGTGCATGGGCACAAGCAAGAGGCCACCGACCTGGTGGACAGCGTGGTGCTCAAGCAGCTGCTCGGCTTGGAACGGGATGCGGTCGAGGCGGTAAGCATGGCGCGAATGAATATGCTCGAACGGCGCAAGGCCAGAAGCAAAGCAGTGAGGGGATGAACGTGGCTAGTCCTGCGATTGAAAAGACCCTGGCCTTTGCCGAATTCGATACCACCTTGATGTCTGCGGCGAAGGACTCGCCCTGGCTGAGCAATGGCGCCGTAACCGCGGAATTCAACCCGTCCTTCCCTGTGCTCGAACGCCTGCTGAGCATCCCGGTCCGCAACAAGGCGGTAACCCGTTCGGGTCGCTTCGCCCAGGGCGTGGATGCTTGGCTGGCACATGAATTGCGCCGTGCCGGATTCGATGCGGATCTGGTGTGGCCGCGTCCCGAGGCGCCCCGGGTCTTGTCCAGCGACATCCTGGAACTGCTGCGCAAGCTCCCGGAGCGGCTGGCCGATGAGGTGCACGGATCCATCATGGCAGGCAAGGCGGGGAGCACCGATGCGCGCATCCTGGGACGCGCCTACATGAAGCAAACCGACGTGGTGATGACCCATTGGTCCACCGGCCCCGAACTGCTGCTCAGCACCAAGGCGATGACCTCATCCTTCGGCAAGAACCTGGCCAACCGCTATGAAGAGGCCTACGGGGATGCGGCTAACCTGCGGGCCCGCTACCCGCTGGCAGCTGTCGGGTTCTTCTTCGTGCAGCGTGCCACGATCCTGGAATCCGAGCCGGCTGCCTTCCGGCGCACCGTGGATATGATCCGCAAGCTGCGCGACTTCGGCGACGGCTTTGGGTACACCGCCACCGGATTGCTGCTGGTGGACTGGGATGAAAGCGCGGAGCATCCGGAAGTGAAATGCGTCCACGCTCCGGTGCCTGCCGATATTGCCGCGCCGCAGTTCCTCAACGCCATGGTCGATGCGGTCCTGAAGGTCACCCCGATCGACCTGCACGAGGCCGCTCGCGCTCGCCGGGCAGGAGAAGTTGCCCCGCTACCTGGCCACGGCCCCGTGGACGAGCAGCAGGACGCCCTGTTCTAGGCTGTCACATCACCGGCACGGCGGAGGCCGAATCATCGGATCCGAACTGCGCAGCGAATCCCTGGACCTGGACCGGGCCCAGCGCGAGGCTCGGAACTGGCGTCGCCATTTCGGGCAGGTGGATGGCCACGTGGTCCTCGGAGGCCTGCGGCAATTGCGCGGCCCACTGCCATGCGGCCTCGGTGGCCCGGTAGATGAACTTGAGCTGCCCATCGTGCTCGAAGCTGCGCTCGCGCTGCCACAGCTCCGAGCGCTCGTAGAAGGCCCAGGACGCCGGATTCTGCGAATCAATGACGCTGATTGGGGTTTTGCCCGAACGCAGGGCGTGGGCAAGGCGCAATGAAGTCACGTGCTGGCGGATGCCCAGGCGGCGATAGTCGGCACGTACGGCCATGCAGCCCAGTTCCACGGCGTTCATCGAAGAGGTCGGGGCAACGATGGAGTCGTGCACGAGGCCTGCGGCAACCAAGGTGCCCTGGTCGCGCACGGTCACCAGGAGCGTGAGGCGGTCGAACTTCTGGTTCCAGCGCTGGTCGACCAGGGTGTAAAGGGCCGCTAATTCGGCGCGCTGGGCTGGCTGAACGCATAGAGATGACAAGGAGAAGTTCAGGTTTTCAAACACTGGGGTACGGTCCTAAATTCTAAGAACGAACGAAAGTTGTGGCTTTGCGCGGTGGAAAAATCCACTGCACGGTTTCGTTGGCCTTGAGGGGACCGATGCCGGCGGCTTCCGGCAACTTCCTTGTAGGGTCCAGTTTGAGCTCGATGAGCTAGAAAAATTATGGAGTCTGAAGTCCCTTTTTGACAAGTGGAAATGGGTACTTTTAGGTGAATCGCAAATAAACTATTCGGCGTTGTTTTTCTGCTCTACTCACTGACCAAACCACGACGATTCAAACCTGCGTCAGAAGCGGCATGTCGGCGTGTTCCGGGGCCGGATTCCAGCCGCTGGAACCCGGGGGCGATTTGGAGTGAGGCCCACGGACCGGTAGGATTGCTTATGCGCTTGGCTTGCAAGTCAGGGCGCAGATGGATCTTTAGCTCAGTTGGTTAGAGCGTTCGCCTCACACGCGAAAGGTCGCTGGTTCGAGTCCAGTAAGATCCACCAAGAACGAAAGCCACCGCGATGCGGTGGCTTTCGCTGTTTCCGGGGTGGCCCAGCACCTAGGCGCCAAGCAGCTGGTGCACCCTGGGCTTGACTTCCTCGCCGAGCAACTTGATGCTGTTCATCATCACCTCGTGCGGCAGGGAGCCGGCAGAGTACTTGATGTCAACGCGGGACAAGCCCAGCTGCTTGGCCACCTTGGCCATCTTCCGTGCCACAGTTTCCGGGCTGCCTGCCATCATGGCTCCCTCGGGTCCCATGGAAGCCTGCAAGCGCATCTTGCTGGCAGGCGGCCAGCCTCGTTCGGCGCCCAGCCGGTTCATGGTGCGCTGGTAATGGGGCCAGAGGGTTTCCAGGGCTTCCTTGTCGGTGGAAGCCACCAGGCCATGGAAGTGCGCCGAGACCGGCAGCTCTTCATGGCCGAACTCCTTCAGCGCACGGCGGTAGAGGGTGGCCAAGCCTTCGAAAGCCGAGGGCTGGCCGCCGATGATGGCCAAGCACAACGGCAGGCCGTGCCGGGCTGCGCGGGTGACCGACTGCGGGCTGCCGCCCACCCCCACCCAGGTGGTCAATGGCTGGTCCTCCAGCAGCGGGTAGATCTGCTGGTTGCGCAAGGCGGCGCGGTGCTTGCCCTGCCATGAAACAGGTGTGCCGTGGCGGAGCTTGGCCAGCAGATGCAGCTTCTCTTCGAACAGGTCCTCGTAGTCTTCAAGGTCCAGCCCGAAGAGCGGGAAGGATTCGATGAAGGAGCCGCGGCCTGCGATGATCTCGATTCGCCCGTTGGAGATCGCGTCCAAGGTGGCGAAGCGTTCGTAGACGCGCACCGGGTCATCGCTGGAGAGCACTGTCACCGCGGTGCCGAGCTTGATGCGCTGCGTGGTGCTGGCCAGTGCCGCCAGCACGATTTCGGGGGAGGAGATGGCGTAGTCATCGCGGTGGTGCTCGCCGACGCCGAAGAAATCCAGATTAGAGGCTTCTGCCTGCTGTCCCTCGGCGATGACATTGCGGATCACCTGCGCATGGCTCAGTGGGTTGCCTTGGGCATCCTCGGTGATGTCGCCGAAGGTCTCGGCACCGATTTCAGGCAAGGGGAATTGCGTACTCATGGGATCCTCCGGATTATATGCAAACACATCTAACTTCTGCATGGTGCAACCAACTGCCGACCGCCTGTATTCCAGTGGCCGAAAATACCCTCAAATGTGTTCGGCGATACCTCTCGAATTCGCCACGTTCCCGACAACTTTTCGTGCACGGGTTGTATGGTGAATCCCATGGGAAAAACTTTGGATGAGGGGGCATGATTCGTGGCGCATCGATCTAGCGAGGAACAGGCCGCCTTGTCGAATGCCGTAGGCGAGGATCCGGCTCCGCTAGCTGGTGTCTTGCCCCGCATTGCCACTAGTGAGATCAACATGGGCTTCCATCCGGCAGAACCCGCCGAAGAGCCGGCCATGGCATCTGAACTGCCGCTCAATACGGCAGTCAGCGCCAATGTGGCGGCTGCCGATGTCTCGGATATCGAGTGGCGGACCGGCCAGGTTCACACCACCGATGAGGGCATTACCCTCATGCCTACCCGCGCCAACCCAGTGGCCCGTCGCCTGCTGGCGAAAATGTGGATTTCGGATACCCCTCCCACCGAGGCGCTGAACATCGTCGAGCGCCTGCAGGGCACGCCCTACGCCAACCCCAAGGTCAACGTGGACCAGGACGCCTCCAACCGGCGCACCATGGAATTCGCGTTGGATTTGGGCGAGACTTTGATCCGCTACGGCGCAGGTGCCTTGGAAGTGGAAACCAGCGTGATCGCGGTGACCGCGGCGCTGGGCCTGAGCCACTTGGATGTGGACATCACCAACCAATCCCTGCACCTGAACTACAGCCCGCCGGATGCCGAGAGCTATTCGGTCCTGCGTGTGGTCCGCTCCTACACCTCGAACTACGCCGGCATGGTGCTGGTGCACGAGCTCGTCTCGGACATTATTGCCGGCGGCGTATCGCGATCCGTCTCGGCCAAGCGGCTGAAGGACATCACTCGGCAGCCCAAGCCGTTCCCGCGCTGGATCGTCGCCTGCGGCCGGGCAGTGTTTGCGGCCGCGTTCGTGCTCTTCATTGGCGGCTCGTGGGCTGGTGCGCTGGTGGCGATGCTGTCCTCAAGCCTCGTGACGCAGATTGGCCGATACGGTTCGCGCTGGCGAGTGCCTGAGTTCTTCACCATTGCGGCCTCGACATTGGCGGTAACCGGCATTGCCTTGCTGGGGCACCAATTCCACGCTCCGCTGGATCCGGCGCTGGTAGTTTCTGGCGGCATCTTGCTGTTGCTTCCGTCGGGCAGATTCGTTTCGGCATTGCAGGATGCCATCAACGGCTTCCCGGTGACAGCGGTAGGTCGATTATTTTCCGCCAGCCTGATCTATGGAGCGATCCTTTGCGGAATTGCTACGGCCCTGGTGATCTCGGATCTGCTGGGGGGAGAAAAGGTCGACGTTCACCAGATCGTCAAAACCGACTATCCAGCCTGGCTGCTAGTGGTCCTGGTGGGCGTGGCCATTGTTGCCGGTGCGGTCACCGAGCAGAGCGCCTTGCGCCTGCTGCTGCCTACCGCCGGTATTGCGGTCGGCGGCTACCTGGTGCAGCTGCTGGCCGAAAGCATTGGACTCGGAGACCGGGCCACCCCGGCGTTGGTCGCCACGGTGGTCGGTTTCGCCGCGCGGCTGGCAGCGGACAAACTCCGGTCCCCGCAGCTGGTGCTGGCGGCTCCTGCGGTCATGTTCCTGCTTCCGGGTTTGATGATCTTCCGCGCAATGTACGGCATCGTCATCAACGTGAATGACACCGCGACGGGACTGGTGGAGATGTTCAACGCCATGGCGATCATGCTCTCCATCGCTGGCGGCGTCGTCTTCGGCGACACGCTGTGCCGTCCCTTGACCTCCAGCGCCCGGCGCGAGCGCCGGCGGATCCGCCGACGCTAAGCTTTCGGCAACGACCAGTCAATCGGCTTCTGTCCGCTTTCGGACAGGAGCCAATTGATGTTTGAGAAGGGCTTGGATCCGAAGAATCCGCGCGAGGCTGATAGTGGCGAGGGGTGGGCGCTCTGCAGCTGCACGGCGTTGGACAAGGACTCGGAGAGTTTCTGCGCATGCTTGCCCCAGAGCAAAGCCACCGGAGGCCGTGGCCGTTCATTGAGCGCGTTGAGGATGGCCTGCAGAATTGGCGCCCAACCTAGCTTCTGATGCGAGCCGGCATTGCCAGCGGCTACCGAGAGCACCTGGTTCAGCAGCAGCACTCCTTCGGAAAGCCACGGACTGAGATCCGCATGCGGGACCGGATCCAGCCCCAGATCGGCCTGCAGCTCCTTGTAGATATTGGCCAAGGAGCGCGGCAGCGGGCGAACCTGCTTATTTGCCGCGAAGGCCAAACCGTTTGCGTGGCCGGGTGTTGGATAGGGGTCCTGGCCAATAATTAGGACCTTGACCTCAGACAATGGCAAGCTCAGTGCGCGGAACATCACCTCCGGTGCCGGCAGGATCTGTTCACCGGCCGCCGAGCGGGCCGCCAAATCGGTCGCCAAGGAACGCAGCAATGAGTCCTGCTCGCCGAGTGCTGGCACCCAGTCTTCAGCGATAAACCCGTGGTCGGCCATGGATTTTGCGCCATGGTAGAACGGGAAATCCGCCGCTACGTACCGTGGCGTAGGAGCTGGCTGGGGCGCATCGAAAAGTGCTGGCTGCAAATCGTCCATAGGGGTAATTGTGCCGTTTTTCTGGCGTGCCTGTGCTCGGCCACACGGTGTTAGGCAAGCAGATTGGTTAGAATATCGGTGGTATGTCTACCGATGGTGGATTACATGCATAACCGAAACCCGAGAAAACCGGTCCAAGGACAGAGGTGAGAACGTATGGCTGAGAATGAATTGCTGGTGGATTTCGTCATGAACCCGGATTCGGAATTGGACGAACGTTCGCAACAGATCCTCAACCTTGAAAAGTTGTGGTGGAAGTATGCCGGGGCCAAGGAACAAGCCATTACCAAGCAGTTTTCGATGTCGCCGACGAATTACTACCAGCTGCTGAACCAGCTGATTGAAACCGACGCGGCACTGGCCTACGACCCGATGTTGGTCAAGCGCCTGCGCAGAGCACGTTCCACAAAACGTCGCGTGGGCGGTAAGGTCGGCACGGGACGATAACCCTGCCTGCCGTGACCAATCAGACCTCGAGCAAGGACAAGAATGACCAACTACCCGCGTGACGAATTTGATCGCGTTCCGGAGTTCAGCACCCGTGTGGGTTCGCACCACGCCCACGGATGGGCGCAGTCCGCCGCGTCGAAGTCAACCGGTGGGAAACTGCGCTGGGTAGTGCTGACCGCTGTACTCGTGCTGGTGATCGGTGCCTTGTCCTTCATCTTCGGCCCTCAGCTCAAGGAGTCCCTCGCGACTTCCACTGGAAGCGATACCTCGCAAACCCAGGAAGAGACCGCCCAGCCCTCCGTGGAAGCCACCCCTAGCGAATCCGAATCGCCAACGAGCACCATCGATGACGAAGACGTGCTCTACGGCCAGCTGATTGGCGTGTACAACGCAGCAAGTATTGCCGGTCTGGCTAACGAAGGCGAAGATGCCATGGCTGAAGCCGGCTTCACCAGCGTTGTGGCCGATAACTGGACCAGGCCGGCTGAAGTCTCCACGGTTTATTACATGTCCGAGTCCTACCGGACTACCGCTGAAAAAGCTGCAGAAGTCCTGAATATCGACGAAGTTCTGCAGACCAGCAACATTCCGAACCGAGTCACCGTGGTTTTGGGCTCCGATGACACCCTGGGGCTAAACGAATAATTCGTTCATAATTCCATTCGCTCAGAGCCGATCGGCTTGCACTCGCCATGCGAGAGTGCCAATATTTGTATTAGCACTCATGCGTTGCGACTGCTAACGCCGGTCGGCTTTTTGCGTTCTCCAAGAACTTCATGAAGCACCGGATAGCGGAAGCAAGGCGTGGGCGTGGAAAATACCTCAGATAGCGAGAGCTGAAACGGTTGCTGGCCCGATGCCGCACCGGTCCACTCGTCCGTCGCGGGCGCTGTCTGTCGGTTGCATTTTCGCAAAATCGTCCCGAAAGGACCGTACGCCACAATGGCTAAGATGATTGCATTTGACGAGGAAGCACGCCGCGGACTAGAGCGCGGCCTGAATACCCTTGCTGACGCGGTGAAGGTCACCCTGGGCCCACGCGGCCGCAACGTTGTTTTGGAAAAGAAGTGGGGCGCTCCTACTATCACCAACGACGGCGTGTCCATCGCTAAGGAAATCGACCTCGAAGAGCCTTACGAGAAGATCGGCGCAGAGCTGGTCAAGGAAGTTGCCAAGAAGACCGACGACGTCGCTGGCGACGGTACCACCACCGCAACCGTGCTGGCACAGGCACTGGTCAAGGAAGGCCTGCGCAACGTTGCCGCTGGTGCTGACCCAATCGCACTGCGCCGCGGTATCGACAAGGCTGTAGAAGCTGTCACCGCTGAACTGTTCGCCGCTGCGAAGAAGGTCGAGTCCAAGGAGCAGATCGCTGCTACCGCTTCGATCTCTGCTGGCGATCCAGAAATCGGCGCATTGATCGCTGAAGCTCTCGACAAGGTCGGCGAGCAGGGCGTTATCACCGTTGAAGAATCCAACACCTTCGGCCTGGAGCTCGAGCTGGCAGAGGGCATGCGCTTCGACAAGGGCTACATCTCCGCCTACTTCGTTACTGACGCTGAGCGCCAGGAAACCGTTCTTGAGGACCCATACATCCTCATCGTGAACTCGAAGATCTCCTCGGTCAAGGATATGGTGACCCTGCTGGAGAAGGTCATGCAGTCGAACAAGTCGCTGCTGATCATCGCCGAAGATGTCGAGGGCGAAGCCCTGGCTACCCTGATCCTGAACAAGATCCGTGGCCTGTTCAAGTCCGTTGCTGTCAAGGCTCCGGGCTTCGGCGACCGTCGCAAGGCCATGCTGACCGACATCGCTATCCTCACCGGCGGCCAGGTTGTTTCCGAGGAAATCGGCCTGTCCCTGGATAACGTAGGCCTGGAAGTCCTCGGTACCGCCCGCAAGGTCGTTATCACCAAGGACGAGACCACCATCGTTGAAGGCGGCGGCGAAGCCGACGCCATCGAGGGCCGCAAGGCGCAGATCGCTGCCGAGATCAAGAACACCGACTCGGACTACGACCGCGAGAAGCTGCAGGAGCGCCACGCAAAGCTCTCCGGCGGTGTCGCTGTGCTGAAGGCCGGCGCTGCTACCGAGGTCGAGCTCAAGGAGCGCAAGCACCGCATCGAAGATGCCGTGCGTAACGCCAAGGCAGCCGTTGAAGAAGGCATCGTCGCCGGCGGTGGCGTTGCACTGATCCAGGCTGGCGCTGCAGCATTCGAGAAGCTGGTTCTGGAAGGCGACGAAGCGACCGGTGCGAACATCGTTCGCGTTGGCATCGAAGCCCCACTGAAGCAGATTGCACTGAACGCTGGCATGGAGCCAGGCGTTGTCGCTGACAAGGTCAAGGGCCTGCCTGCAGGCCACGGCCTGAACGCTGCAACCGGCGAATACGTGAACCTGCTCGAAGCTGGTGTCAACGACCCAGTGAAGGTGACCCGTTCGGCACTGCAGAACGCAGCATCGATCGCTGGCCTGTTCCTGACCACCGAGGCTGTTGTCGCAGAAAAGCCAGCTCCTGCTGGCTCTGCCCCAGCCGGTGGCGACGACATGGGCGGCATGGGCGGAATGGGCGGCTTCTAAGCTTCCCGCATGCACCAAGCACGCTGTAATCGCGCCGATGGCCCGGATCCTTTCGAAGGATCCGGGC
>NZ_JBOGEG010000058.1:0-10445 GCF_050701915.1 Glutamicibacter sp.
GCATGCGGCCAGCTCGCCGGCTCCTGGTGTTCGCCCGTCCCGCGGGGTGCTACCGCTCGCCGTCCTTCTTCCGGTGCGCCCGGGCTCCGCTCTCCTCGCGGCGGCCAAAGGCCCCGCGGGTGCGCGTCACCCGGTAGTCGATGCGGTCATCGACGTAGCGGCGCAGCTCCGGCTGGTCTTCGAGCGTGCCCCACAGCTCGTCGGAGACGTGCTCGGTGACCCGCTCGAGGCGGATCTTGGCCTCGATGATTTCCAGCGCCTTGTTCTCGTGGCGCAGCCCCTTGATGGTCGCCACCGCCATCAGGATCATGATGATGCTGAATGGCAGCGCCGTGGCCAGCGAACCGGCCTGCAGTGCCTGCAGTCCGCCAGCCATCAGCAGCGCCGCGGCGAGCAGGCCCTCGAGCACCGCCCACAGCACGCGGGACCAGGTCGGCGGGTTCGGGTGCCCGCCGGAGGCCAGCATGTCCACCACCAGCGACCCGGAGTCCGAGGAGGTGATGAAGAAGATCGCCACCAGGAGGATCGCCATCACCGAGAGGATCGATCCCAATGGCAGGTCCTGCAGGATCTGGAACAGCGAGCCTTCGGCGGAAACCGCCCCGTCCTGGACCATGTCCCCCGCTCCGAAGAACTGGCGGTACAGCCCCGCGCCGCCCATCACGGAGAACCAGAGGAAACCGACGATGGTCGGCACCAGCAGCACGCCCATGACGAACTGGCGCACGGTGCGCCCGCGCGAGATGCGGGCGATGAAGATGCCCACGAACGGGGCCCAGGCGATCCACCAGCCCCAGTAGAAGACCGTCCAGCTGGAGAACCAGGACTGCGCTTCCTCGCTCTGCTGGAAGGCGCCGACGTCGAAGGTCATGTTCATCCAGTTGGCCAGGTACACGCCCAGGGACTGCACGAAGTTCTGGAACAGGAACAGCGTCGGGCCCAGCAGCAGCACGCTGATCATCAGCAGCCCGGCCATGGACAGGTTGATATTCGAGAGCCACTTGATGCCTGCGCCCAGCCCGCTGACCACGCTCATGGTGGCCAGGAAGGTGATCACCACGATGAGGATGACCAGCAGCGTGTTGTCCACCGAATCCACCAGCCCAATGGATTGCAGTCCCGAGCTGATCTGCTGCACGCCCAGGCCCAGCGAGGTCGCGATGCCAAAGACCGTGCCGAAGATGGCCAGCACGTCGATCACATCGCCCAGCCAGCCCTTGACCCGGTCCCCGAGCACCGGTTCCAGCGCCCAGCGGATGGAGACCGGACGGCCGCGGCGGTGGATCGCATAGGCCAGGGCCAGGCCGATGACCGCGTAGATGGCCCACGGATGCAGGCCCCAGTGGATGAAGGTCTGGGCCATGGCCAGGCCCGCCAGTTCCCCTTCGGTGCCTTCCCATCCGGGCTTCGGGTCAACGGTGGCGTACATCAGCGGTTCGCCCACTCCGTAGAAGACCAGGCCGATGCCCATGCCGGCGGCGAAGAGCATCGCGAACCAGCTGAACAGCCCGAATTCAGGCTTCTCTCCGTCATTGCCCAGCGTGATCCGGCCCAGCTTGGAGAAGCCGATGGCGATCACCAATGCCACGAACCCGCCGATGATCAGCATGTAGTACCAGCCCAGGTTCGACACGATCCAGTTCTGCATCGCGTTGAACGTGGTGCTTGCCGTATCCGGCAGCACGATGGCGAAAACGGCCACCGCGAGTATCACGACCAGCGCCGGCCAGAAGACCGCCGGAGCGATCCCGCCCTTGCCCAGGCGCACGCCCTGCCGGCGCAGCTTCGCGGTGATCTGCGCGTCGGTGTCATTTTCTGCAATATGCATGTGCACCGGAATCGGCGCCGTATGCGGGGATGCCTCCGGTTCCGCGTCCAGCGGCCTTGGCAGCTCGCTGTTGGACTCCGCGGAGTCCGAGTCGTCGATTTTCTGGGTCATCGTCTCCAACCTTCCTTGCATTGTGGTCCTTCTGCTTTAACACCCTTGTAGCTTGCGCGCCCAGAAGCAAGCTGATCTGCGATAAAAAGCAGGCGACGGCGGGAATGGGAGTTTGCGCAAAGTCCCCACCGCCTCTGGTTAAACGTCTGGCGCAGCGGGTATGGTGCGGAGTAACTCGCCAAGCACGCACCGGCGCTTGCCGGAGAACCAGCTAAGGAGCCAGCCATGTACAGTACCCACCACCTGCGCACCGCAGCCGCTGAAGTCCCGGGCCGCTATGTGCTCGTCTTCGACCAGCCAGCTACCGGCGCCCCTGGCGTCGCCCGGGTCCAACGCGAAACCGAACTCCCCCAGCTGCTCACCGAGCAGGGATACTCCATCAGCGAATACTTCCCGATGCTGGGAATTGCCGTGGTCTCCAGCAGCACCGAGCAGCTGGAGGACTTCCGCCAGCGCTGCGCCGGGCACCGGCTGCCGGCCTCGGTGGTCCCGGAACTGGTCTACCGGATCCTGCCCGAAGCCGCCGAAGCCCCGAGCCGGTCCTCCTTTGCGGACACCGCGGATTACACCTGGGGCCTGCAGGCGGTGGGAGCATCGCTTTCGGACTACACGGGCAAGGGAATCAACGTGGCCGTTCTGGATACCGGCTTCGACAGCGCGCACCCGGATTTCGCCGGCCGCACCCTCAGCGCCATGTCCTTTGTCGAAGGCGAGGATGCCAGTGACGGCCATGGGCATGGCACCCACTGCATCGGCACCTCCTGCGGTCCGCGCGATCCGCAGCAGGGACCGGGCTACGGTGTCGCCTCGGAAGCGAATATCTTTGCCGGAAAGGTCCTGGGCAGCAATGGCTCGGGTTCCGACTCCACGATCCTGGCCGGAATCAACTGGGCGCTGGAAAACAAGTGCGCGGTCATCTCCATGTCCCTGGGCGCCGACGTGAAGACCGTGCACCCGCCCTATGTCACCGCAGGCCGGCGCGCCTTGGAGCTGGGCTGCCTGATCGTGGCTGCCGCCGGCAATAACGCGCAGCGCTCCGCGCAAGACCCGGGGTTCGTCGGCGCACCGGCCAACAGCCCGTACATCATGGCGGTGGCCGCCCTGGACTCGCAGCTGCAGGTGGCGGACTTCTCCGCGCGCACCCTGCCGGGCCGTGGCGGCCAGGTGGATATCTCCGGCCCGGGCGTCGATATCTATTCTGCCTGGCCGGGCGAAAAACGCTACAACACCATCAGCGGCACCTCGATGGCCACCCCGCATGTCGCCGGCGTGGCCGCGCTGCTGGCCGAAGCGACCGGGCTGCGGGCCCGCGAACTGTGGGCCCAGCTGGTGCAGGAAGCCGCGCGCCTGGAGCAGTTCTCCGTGGATGTGGGCGCAGGCCTCACCCAGGGCCCGCTGCGAGCCGAAAGCTGAGGGACATGGGCGAGCCAGCGGTGCGCATTTACATCGTCACCATCTCGGCCAGCTACCAAGTGGACGGGGTGCTCGGCGAGCTGGAATCCTGCGGCCTGCACATCAAGCAGGTGCTCGCCGCCCTCGGCCAGGTGATCGGCGAGGGCAGCGAGCAGGCTGCCGAGCAGCTGCGCGGCCTGGAGGCGGTGGAATCGGTTGATTCCCAGCAGCGCTACCGGGCGATCGACTCGGATTCCTAGCGCAGGATCACCGTGCGGTTCCCGTAGAGGAAGACCCGCCCCTCGCAGTGCCAGCGCACCGCGTTGGACAGCGCCTTGCATTCGGAGTCCCGGCCGGCGGCAACCAGCTCGGCCGGCCCGA
Source organism: Glutamicibacter sp. (assembly GCF_050701915.1). Classification (NCBI taxonomy): domain Bacteria; kingdom Bacillati; phylum Actinomycetota; class Actinomycetes; order Micrococcales; family Micrococcaceae; genus Glutamicibacter; species Glutamicibacter sp. The sequence continues at coordinate 3,713 of NZ_JBOGEG010000058.1, forward strand.
AGGTATGGTCCACTTCCACAACCTGCTGGGCGATGATCGGGCCTTCGTCCAGCTCGGAGTTCACGTAGTGCGCGGTGGCCCCGACGGTCTTCACCCCGCGCTCCCACGCCTGGTGGTACGGCTTGGCGCCCTTGAAGGAGGGCAGGAACGAGTGGTGGATGTTGATGGTCTTGCCGGTCAGCGCCGTGGCCAGGTTATCGGAGAGCACCTGCATGTAGCGGGCCAGGACGATCAGCTCCGCCCCGGTCCGCTCGATCAGCTCCAGCAGCTTGCCCTCGGCTTCCGGCTTGGTCTGGCTGGTGACCGGAATGTGGTGGAAGCCGATGCCGTACCATTCGACCAGCGAACGGTGGTCCGGGTGGTTGGATGCCACGGCCACGACCTCGATGGGCAAATCGCCGGTGTGCATGCGGAAGAGCAGGTCGTTGAGGCAGTGGTCGTACTTGGAGACCATGATCAGCACCTTGGTCTTCTGCCCGCGCTCGCGCAGCTGCCAGTCCATCTCGAACTCCTGCGCCACGCCGGCGAATTCGGTGCGCATCTGCTCGAGCAGATCGGCTTGCCGGTCCCCGGCGAAGTCCACGCGCAGGTAGAGCCGTCCGGCGGCCATGTCGTCGAACTGCTTGAGCTCAACGATGGTGCGCTCGTGCTTGAGCAGGAATCCGGTGACCGCATTGACGATCCCCATTCCCTCGGGGCATTGCAGGGTCAGCACGTGGCGGATTTGCTCGCTCATGATTCCTTGGTTTCCTTTCGGCTAGCGGGTTAACTAGCACTGTGCCAGAGCCGGTGCGCGAACGCCACGAACTGGGCGGATTATTGCTTTGCGCGCCGATGCATCTTGGCCTCGGAAGGCCCCGCCCTGGAACCAGGACGGGGCCTTCCGGGCTGCTGCCCGAAGCCGGGCTAGGGCACTGCCGGGCCGGCGAACTCTGCCATGGCATCGAGCAGCCAGCGCACGGTGTGCTCGGTGAACGAGGCGCGCGGCATGATCCGCCAGCTCTGCTCGCCGGTGCGCCACAGCAGCACCGGAATATTCGCCAGCGAGGTGGTGATCGCCTGGTTCACTGCGAAGGCGCGCGGGTGCAGGTCCGCCGGGCAGCTCTTGCGCAGCACCAGCGGCGCATCCGGGCCGGAAAGTTCCAGCACACTGCGGTTGGCCGAGAGGTCCACCACCTGCCCCGGCTGATCGCCCAGGGCCGCGGCGAGCGCACCGGCCAGTTCGGTGTTCTCGGCGCTGGTGGCCAGGAACTCATCCGGTCCCAGCCACAGCACCGCGGTGCCCGGCAGCTCGCCGGCCACCTGGCCCACCGTGGAGGGCAGGCCCACGCCGGTGGCCGCGGCCACCGCCGCGTGCCCCGGGCTGCCCGGCGCGCAGCGCAGCGAGATCTGGGTGGCGAAGGCGATTTCGCGCAGGCCCACCCGTCCGGGGATGCTGGCCGCTTCCATTTCCTGGGCCAGGTGCTGTGCCGGGGAACGGCGTACTTCGCTGTCAATCATGGTGTTGCTAGCCATCGCGACGGCTTCCTTCCGGGTCGTAGAGGACGGTTTCACAGACTTCGACGTCGACCAGCTGGCCGCCGAACGGGGTCTTGAGCACTTCGCCGATGCGGCTGCGCCCGTTCTTGATCAGCGCCAGGCCGAAGGTGCGCCCCAGCGCCGGCGAGTCGTAGGAGCTGGTGACCCAGCCTTCCATCGGGGTGATCCCCTCGGTGGCCACCGCGTCGGCGGCGACCAGCGCGGCGCCCTCGGGCAGGCGCAGGGACTTGTCCACCGGCAGCACCGAAACCAGGTGCTTGCGGTCTTCCCGGAGGTTGTCGGCCCGCTGGTAGGAGCGGTTGCCGATGAAGTCCTTGACCTTGGAGACCACCCATTCCATGCCCGCATCCTGCGGGGTCACCGTGCCGTCGGTGTCCTGCCCGACGATGATGAAGCCCTTCTCGGCGCGCAGCACGTGCATGGTTTCGGTGCCGTACGGGGTGATGCCGTATTCCTGCCCGGCGGCGTACACGTCTTCCCAGACGCGCAGCCCGTGCCACGCCGGCACCGCGATCTCGAAGGCCAGCTCCCCGGAGAAGGAAATGCGGCTGATGCGCGCCTCGATCCCGGAATCCAGCACCACGTCCTTGAAGGCCATGAACTTGAAGCCCTCATTGGACACGTCCACCGAGCTGGCGACCTTGGCGATGACCTCGCGGGACTTCGGCCCGACCACCGCGACGGTGGCCAGCTGCTCGGTGACCGAGGTGCACACGACATCCAGCTCGGGCCATTCGGTCTGCAGCCATTCCTCCAGCCAGTCCAGCACGTCCCCCGCTCCGCCGGTGGTGGTGTGCAGCAAGAAGCGGTCCTGCGCCAGGCGCAGGGTCACCCCGTCGTCGAAGATCATGCCGTCGGCCTTGCACATCACGCCGTAGCGGCCCATGCCGACCTTCAGCTTCGTGTAGCCGTTGGTGTAGATGCGGTTCAGGAACTCGGCCGCATCCGCCCCGCGGATCTCGATCTTGCCCAGCGTGGTCGCATCGAGCATGCCCACGGAAGCGCGCACCGCGGCGGACTCGCGGTAGACCGCCTGGTCCATGGTTTCCCCCGGCTGCGGGTAGTACCAGGGGCGCTTCCACTGCCCGACATCCTCGAAGGCCGCGCCGTGGGCCAGGTGCCAGGAGTGCATCGCAGTGATGCGCGCCGGGTCCAGCTGCTGCCCGCGGTTGCGCCCGGCCAGGGCCGCGAAGGCCACCGGGGTGTAGGGGGCGCGGAAGGTGGTGGTGCCGATCTGTGCCGGGTTCTCGATGCCCAGCACCGCGGCGATCACGCCGATCGCTGCCACCCCGGAGGTCTTGCCCTGGTCGTTGGCGGTGGAGATCGAGGTGTACCGCTTGATGTGCTCCACCGACTTCATGCCCGCACCGGTGGCGCGCAGCACGTCGGCTACCGACTGGTCGCGCTGCAGGTCCACGAAGTGGGCCGTGTAGTTCGCGGCGTCATCGCCCTTGGCCGAGGGCACCAGCCAGACCGGGCGGGTTTCCCCGGCCGGCACGGCTACCGCCTGCGGCACTTGGGCGATGCGCTCGAATCCTGCTGCGCTGGCCGCGGCGGCGCCGGTGGCGGCCCCTGTGCTCAGCGCGCTGGCGGTGTCGAAGCGTCCGGTGACCGCACCGGCCAGGTGCTGGTTGGCCACCGCGGCGGCCGGGACGAATGCATGGATCGCGGTGTCCCAGTCCAGCTTGCCCTGGCGCTGGGAGTGCAGGTGCACCACCGGGTTGAAGCCGCCGCCCACTGCCAGCACATCGGCCTCGAAGCGCTGCGGTGCGCCCAGGTTGCGTTGCCCGTCCAGTTCGGCCACCATGATGGCCGACAGCTCGCCGGAGGCATCCGCTTCGGTGTCCACCACGACCGAACCCGGGATCACGGTGACCCCGTCGGCCACTGCCTGCGCGGCGGCGGCGGAAATGTTCTGCCGGGCGTCGATCACGGCAACCACCCCGCCGCTGGCCGCCAGCTCGGAGACCAGCGGGTAGACCGAGTCATTGGTGGTGGCCACGGCGATCTTCTGCCCGGCGCGCACGCCGTAGCGGTTCAGGTAGCTGCGCACCGCGCCGGCGAGCATGATGCCCGGGCGGTCGTTGTTCTCGAAGACGATCGGACGCTCGTGGGCGCCGGTGGCCAGCACGACCTGCTGGGCGCGGATATGCCAGATGCGCTCCCGGGAAATGCCGGGCCCTGCCGGCCCGTCCAGGTGCACGGTGCGGCGCTGCGCGGCGATCAGGTAGTTCGCGTCGTAGGAGCCGAACACGGTGGTGCGCTGCAGGTGCGTGGTTTCCCCGACCTGCGCCAGTTCGCCGGCGACCTGCTCGATCCACTCGGAGCTATCCAGGCCGTCGATCAGTTCCCCGGCGGTGTCCAGCAGGGTGCCGCCGGCCTCGGCGCGCTCGTCGAGCAGCATCACCCGGGCCCCGGAGCGCGAGGCTTCGCGGGCCGCGGCCAGGCCGGCCGGCCCGGCACCGACCACCAGCACATCGGTGTGCACGTGCACGTGGTCGTAGTAGGCCGGGTCGGTGCTCGGGTCCAGCACGCCCAGACCCGAAAGCAAGGTGGCCTCCAGCCCCTCGGCCACCGCCACGGTGGTGGCGGGCAGCATCGACTCGTCGATGTCCTGCTCGTGCCGGGCGCCGACGGTGACCAGCGCATTGGGCTCCTCGACCCCGGCGGCGAAGATGCCGCGCGGACGGTCCAGGTACAGCGAGTTGCCGGCTTTGCGCAGCCCGTTGGCCAGCATGGCGCTGGCCACGGTGTCGCCGCGGAAGGCGGAGAACTGAGCGCCGCCAATGGACAGGGCCAGGGGTTCCTCGCGGTTGATGCGGGCGCGGGTGCTCTGCGCTGCAGGCAGGCGCTGTGGCTTGCTCATCGGGTGCCTCCTTCGGTGGCCTGGATTTCTGGACGGGCTTCCCCGGCCTGGTAGATGGCCTTGAACTCGTAGCTGACGGTGTCGCGCAGGGCGTTGAACCACTTGCGGCAGCCGCCGGCGTGGACCCATCGTTCGGCGAAGACGCCCTTCTTGTTCTGCCGGTAGAACAGGTAGCGGGACCATTCCTTGTCGCTCAGGGCGCTCGGGTCGCGCGGGTAGGCCACGTGGGCTTCTCCCCCGTACTTGAATTCGTTCTCGTTGCGTGGCCCGCAGTTCGGGCAATCAATCAGCATCATGGCGATTGCTCCTAGTGTGCGACGGCTGCTGCGCCGTGCTCGTCGATCAGGTGGCCGGTTTCGAAGCGATCCAGGCTGAACGGCTTGTTCAGCTCATGCGGCTCGTCGTTGGCGATGGTGTGCGCCAGGGTGAATCCGGCACCCGGGGTGCCCTTGAATCCGCCGGTGCCCCAGCCGCAGTTCACGTACAGGTTCTGGATCGGGGTCTTGGAGATGATCGGCGAGGCGTCCATGGTGGTGTCCACGATGCCGCCCCAGGTGCGCAGCACATGCGCCCGGGCGAAGATCGGGAACAGCTCCACGGCCGCGGCCATCTGCTCCTGGATGACGTGGAAGGCGCCGCGCTGGCCGTAGCCGTTGTAGCTGTCGATGCCCGCGCCCATGACCAGCTCGCCCTTGTGGGCCTGGGAGACGTAGACGTGGATGTGGTTGGACATGACCACCGTCGGATGCACCGGTTCGAACAGCTCGGAGACCAGCGCCTGCAGCGGATGGGATTGGATGGGCAGCTCGAAGCCGGCCATTTCGGCCAGCACCGAGGAGTGGCCGGCACCGGCCAGCGCGACCTTGCCCGCGTGGATGGTGCCGCGGGTGGTCTTCACGCCGGTGACCTTCTCGCCGTCCTTGATGAAGCCGGTGACTTCGCAGTTCTGGATGATATCCACGCCCATCTCGTTGGCCTTGCGGGCGAAGGCCCAGGCCACGTGGTCGTGCTTGGCGATGCCGGCGCGCGGCTGCCAGGTCGCTCCCATCACCGGGTAGCGGATGTCATCGCCGATATTGATGATCGGGCAGGCTTCCTTGACCTGGGAAGGGTCCAGCCATTCGGCGTCGACGCCGTTGAGCTTGTTGGCTTCCACGCGGCGCACGGATTCGCGCACATCGCCCAGGGTGTGGGCCAGGTTCAGCACGCCGCGCTGGGAGAACAGGAAGTCGTATTCCAGGTCCTCGGGCAGCTGCTCCCACAGCTTCAGCGACTTCTCGTAGATGCCCGCCGACTCGTCCCAGAGGTAGTTGGAGCGGATGATGGTGGTGTTGCGGGCCATGTTCCCGCCAGCCAGCCAGCCCTTTTCCAGGACGGCGACGTTGGTGATGCCGTGGTTCTTGGCCAGGAAGTAGGCGGTAGCCAGGCCGTGGCCGCCACCTCCGACGATCACTGCGTCGTAGGACTTCTTCGGTTCCGGGTTAGCCCAGAGGAATTCCGGGTGCTCAGGCAGCAGATCAGCCATGGCTATTCTCCAATCTTCTTCAGGTTCGGGTACAGCGGGTGCGCCGCGGCGAGCTTCAGAACACGTTCCTTCAGCTCCGGCAACGCTGCGGTATTGCCCTCAGCACCAGCAATCAACGCCTGCGCAATAATCTCCGCAACCTCGCCAAAAGCAGCCTCAGAGAAACCACGAGTCGCCAACGCCGGAGTACCAATACGCAACCCCGACGTCACCATCGGCGGGCGCGGATCAAACGGAACCGAGTTGCGGTTCACCGTGATCTCCACCTGTGCCAAGAGGTCTTCGCCCTGCTGTCCGTCCAACTCGCTGTTACGCAGGTCAACCAGCACCATGTGAACATCGGTGCCACCGGTCAGCACGCTGATGCCCTTGGCAACAACGTCTTCCTGGGTCAGGCGCTCAGCCAGGATCTTCGCCCCAGCCAACGTCCGCTCCTGGCGCTCCTTGAACTCTGGCGAAGCGGCAATCTTGAACGCCACCGCCTTGCCAGCGATCACGTGCTCCAGCGGGCCACCCTGCTGGCCAGGGAAGACTGCCGAGTTCAGCTTCTTCGCGATCTCTGCATCGTTCGAGAGAATGATGCCGCCACGTGGACCGGCAAGGGTCTTGTGGGTCGTGGAGGTCACTACGTGAGCGTGCGGAACTGGCGATGGGTGCAGACCGGTCGCCACCAAACCAGCAAAGTGCGCCATGTCCACGAACAGGTACGCGCCAACCTTGTCAGCGATTTCGCGGAAGCGCTTGAAGTCCAGCTGGCGAGGGTACGCCGACCAGCCTGCAACGATCATCTTCGGCTGGTGCTC
>NZ_JBOGEG010000059.1:0-10307 GCF_050701915.1 Glutamicibacter sp.
GGGCCGGCACCGTGGTGCCGGCCCTCCGCCTTTGATCCGGGCCAGCCTAGTTCGCTGGGCGCATGTCTCCGGTCTGCCGGAAGCGCTCATGCCAGGACAGGGCCTCGCCCAGCAGGTGCGGGGTGTGCTTGCCGTAGCTTTCCTTGCACGCACGGTCGAAGTAGTCCTGCAGCATCGGGCGGTACTCCGGGTGCGCGCAGTTATCGATCACGAGCTGCGCACGCTGCTTTGGCGACAGTCCGCGCAGGTCGGCCAGGCCCTGTTCGGTAATCAGGATCATGGTGTCGTGCTCGGTGTGGTCCACATGCGAAGCAAAAGGAACGATGCCCGAGATCTTGCCGCCCTTGGCGGTCGACGGGGACATGAACACCGACAGGTAGCCGTTGCGCGCGAAGTCGCCCGAGCCGCCGATGCCGTTCATCACGTGCGAGCCCAGCACGTTGGTGGAGTTCACGTTGCCGTAGATATCGGCCTCGATCATGCCGTTCAGGGCAATGCAGCCCAGCCGGCGGATGATCTCCGGGTGGTTGGAGATCTCCTGGGCACGTAGCAGGATGCGCTCGCGGTAGTGGTCGACGTTGCGGTTGAATTCCTCGATGCCCTCCGAAGACAGCGAGAAGCTGGTGGCAGAGGCGAACTCGATGGTGCCGTCCTTGATCAGCTCCAGCATTCCGTCCTGGATGACCTCGGTATAGGCGGTCAGGCCCTTGTAGCCGCCACGGGACAGGCCCGCCAGCACTGCGTTGGCGATATTGCCCACGCCCGACTGCAGCGGCAGCAGCTTCTCGGACAGGCGTCCGGCGCGGATCTCGGAATCCAGGAAGGTCAGCAGGTGATCCGCAATCTTCTCGCTGGTCGCATCCACAGGCGCGAATGGGCTCAGGCGGTCTGGTGCGTCGGTTTCCACGACGGCGACGATCTTGTTGACGTCGACGTCCATGTACTGCTGGCCAATGCGGTCACGCACGGTGGTCAGGTCGATCGGCTTGCGGTGCGGAGGGAGTGCGGTGCCGTAGTAGACATCGTGCATGCCTTCCATGGCCGCGGACTGCTGGGCATTGACCTCGATGATGATCTTGTCGGCCATCTCCAGCCAGGTCTTGTTGTTGCCCACCGAGCTGGAAGGAATCAAGTCGCCCTCGGCGGTGACGCCGACAACCTCGACGATGGCCAGGTCGATCTTGCCGTAGAAGCCGAACCAGGCGTGCTGGGCAACGTGGGACAGGTGGATGTCCATGTATTCCATGTTGCCGTCATTGATGCGGCGGCGCAGCTCAGGGTCGGACATGTATGGCAGGCGCAGGTTCATGCCCTCGGCCTTGGCCAGCACGCCATCAAGCTCAGGGGCGGTGGAAGCGCCGGTAAGCACGTTGATCTTGAAGTCCTTGCCTGCAGCGTGCTGGCGCTCCATCTGCGCAGCCAGTGCCCCAGGCACGGCCTTCGGGTATCCTGCACCGGTAAAGCCGCTCATGGCTACAGTCATGCCTGGCTTAATGAACTCTGCAGCCTGCTCGGCGCTCATCAAGCGATCAGCAAAGGCCCGGTGGTGAATACGTTCGTGCAAAATAACCCCTTCAGAACTTCCTTGTGACACAGGTCTATAACCCGCATCTCACCGGAATACTTTAGCTGGTCGGCGCAGTGATTCAGACCTCACTGTGCGCGTCTGAGCGATGGGTGGCATATTTATCGACGAGGTGCGCTCTATTTGCGTTGACCGGTCGGAAAGGAGTGGCGGCTTGGCAGTGATTGCCGGGAACTAGAATCGCTAGCCAAGTTCGGCGTGCGTGTCCTCGCGGATCGCTTTTACTTGCAGGCGGGCACCCATGGCTTCGGCGTAGCGGCGCAAAGTGGCCAGCTGGACACGGTCCAGGTCGCCGGTCTCCATGCGGGCAATGCGGTCTACGCTCAGCTTCAGCGCGGTGGCAAGTTCGACTTGGCTCAGCTCCGCTTCCTCGCGCAGCGCACGCAACGACAGGCGCCGGGACTCGCTTTGGACACGGCGCTGATGCTCTGCCACAGCTTCGCGTTGCGCCTCGGTCAATGCTTCAGGATCGGCATACGCAAAACCCATTTGTTCCACCGTTTCTCTCGATCGTGCCGGCTTTGGACGTACTCATCTTCGAGGCTACGAGCCTGCGAAGCCAATGCCAACGATTAAGACGCGCCTTGCGCGAGACGATCTGGTGAATTATGCGCAAACCCGCGGTGGCTCCACGGAACGGGCGGCCAGAAGTGCCGTGGGTGGTACTGGTCCTGGAACAGGAGCATCGGCCAGCGGTCGGCGGTCGGCGGTCGGCGGGAAATGGCGCCATGGGGGCCAAGGATTTACCAAAATGCTCCCAAAAGTGGATTGCGCATCGGCAACCGCGAACCTACATTTAAATCGACTCCCGCTTAGGAGCCCTCTGCGATGAATGTTGGAGGTATTTGCAATGAAGAAATGGACTCGGTGGCAAGACTGGGTCGGCGTCGCGGCAGGTATTGCGGCCGCAGTTTCAACCACGTGGCTTGACGGAACCAGCACCTCGATGATGCTGATGGTGGCTTTCGGCCTGCTCATGGTGATCACCGGCGTCTGGAGCGTCATGATGCCGCGCCTGGTTTCAATGGAATGGGCACTGACCATCGCCAGCGCCTTGCTATTCGCCTCGCCGTGGATGGGATCGTATTCGGATTCCGCCGGCATCGCCTGGATGTCGTGGATCTGCGGTGGCGTCGGCGTCGTTGCCGGCCTGCTCGCGCTCGCCCCTGCCATGGAGATGCGCCATGCAACTGGCGGATCCCGGATGGCGCACTGAGAAACTGTAATTCCGATCGGTGGCTGCGATGCCAATGCATCGTGGCTATCAGCCGCTAACCCCGGTGCCCAGCGGACGCACCTCAAGCAACGGCTGGCCCCAAGGCGCTAGCCGACTGGACGGCGGGTTAACGCCAAGAGGCGGCGCACACTCCTTGCGGAGCGCACGCCACCTCTTGAACAGAAGCTGAGTCTAGAAGACTTACTTCTTGGCAGCAGCTACAACCTGCAGGCGCAGGTTTGCAAGAACGTCAGCGTGAACGCGAACGGTTGCGGTGTAGTTGCCAGTCGACTTGATCTGGTCGTTGACCTCGATGTTGCGCTTGTCGATCTTACCCAGACCGGCAGCCTCTACGGCAGCAGCAATTTCGGTGGTCTTGACGGTGCCGAACAGGCGACCGTTCGAGCCAGCCTTCATGGTGATCTTCACCGGCTGGGACTTCAGCTTAGCTGCAAGTGCCTGAGCATCCTCAAGGTTTGCAACGGCGCGAGCAGCACGTGCAGCCTTGATCGACTCCACCTGCTTCTCACCGCCCTGGGTCCAGACGATTGCGAAGCCGCGTGGCAGCAGGTAGTTACGGGCGTAGCCGTTCTTTACCTCGACAATATCGCCAGCAGCACCGAGACCGGATACTTCGTGAGTCAGAATGATCTTTGCCATTTTGCTATCCCTCTTCCTTAGCCGCGGCCAGCGCCGGAGTAAGGCAACAGGGCTACTTCACGTGCGTTCTTGATAGCCTGTGCGATCTTGCGCTGTTCCTGAACGGAAACGCCAGTTACACGACGAGCGCGGATCTTACCGCGGTCGGAGATGAACTTGCGCAGCAGTGCGGTGTCCTTGTAGTCGATGACAGTGATGTCAGCGGCCTTCAATGGGTTGGACTTTGGTTTGGGCTTACGGATTTCAGCCTTAGCCATCGTGGAGCTCCTTAGCTTTGGAGCCCGCAGAGTGATCTGCGGGATGGTGAATAAATATTGTTTAGAAAGGTGGTTCGTCTGCGCCTGGGTTGCCCCAGCCGCCACCGTTGTTTCCGCCGGTGCTCCATGGGTCTGCGGCTGGAGCATTCCATCCGCCACCCTGCTGAGGCTGCTGCTGACGCGGCGCCTGAGCTGGTGCACTTTGCTGCGGTGCGTTGGAGAAGCCTCCACCACCGTTGCCGAAGCCACCGTTGCCACCGCCGGAGCGCTGGGTACGGGTGACCTTGGCGGACGCGAAACGGAGCGATGGGCCGATTTCATCGACTTCAAGCTCCATGACGGTGCGACGTTCGCCTTCCTTGGTGTCGTAAGAACGTGAACGCAGGCGACCCTGGGCGATGACACGCATGCCCTTAGTCAGCGTTTCAGCAACGTTCTCTGCAGCTTCGCGCCAAACCGATGCGCGCAAGAACAGGGCTTCCCCGTCCTTCCACTCATTGGACTGGCGGTCAAAGGTGCGAGGAGTCGAAGCGATCGTAAAGTTCGCTACGGCTGAACCGGACGGCGTGAAACGCAGCTCCGGATCGGCAGTCAGGTTTCCGATAACGGTAATAACAGTCTCGCCTGCCATTGACTCTCCTTAGAAAGATTGAACGTTAATTCCTACGACGGAAGGTTGCGCGTAATTAAACGCGTGCCTCTTCCGGACGGGTGACCTTGTGGCGCAGGATCAGCTCGTTGATCTTCAGCTGGCGCTCAAGCTCAGCGGAAGCGGCTGGTTCTGCGGTGTAGTTCACCACTACGTAAGTGGCTTCTGCCTTCTTCTTGATCTCGTAGGACATCTTGCGACGACCCCAGACATCAACCTTTTCGATAGTGCCACCGTTGGAGCGGACAACCTCGAGGTACTTCTCGATGGTTGGCTCTACGGTGCGGTCATCGACCTCTGGATCAATGAGGACCATAAGTTCATAAGCACGCATGTGAACCCACCTCCTTTGGGCTAAACGGTCGCGGTATTTCCGCAACAGGAGGTTCTTGCGTTATCTGTGCACCAGACGCCCAACTTTCGGGCATGCAGTGGCACAGACCTTCCAATCCTACCCGAGAGACCCGAACTTGCATAAGCCTTGGTGTCCTAAATCATGCTGGGCTACTTGGAATCCAGGGCGGCCTCGATCCTTTCGCCAAAGATCGGAGCCAAGGTGCGCATGTAGGTATCGCTGATGTGGTGCTTGTCCCGGTAGACCAAGACATTTCCCACCACTGCCGGGCAGGTTCCATCCATGCAGAAATAGTCGCTGAAGTCGAGCACTTCGACGCGCGGTTCCAGTTCAGCGGCCCGCTTGGTGGCATCGCCCATTTCATAGGCTCCCTTTTCCGGGAAGGCGCACTTGTCCGGGTTCTGCACGTTTTCTTCCACGCAGTCGCGCGCATAGGAATCCTGCGGTGGCCGCGGGGTGTCCACAATGGCATAGACCGGCAGGCCGGCGTCTTCAAGCGCGGACCACGTCGAAGCCAGACCCTGTGCTGCGTCAGTGGTGTAGGTGGCTCCTCCCCAGTTCGCGGTGATCACCGCGTTGATGTCATCGCGCGCAGTCAAAGCTTCCATGGTCTGATCGATGGCTTCTTCGCAATTGATGCTGCCGTCCCGATCCGCCTTGCGTTGGGCATCGGAGAACGGGCAGGAATTCTTCAGGTAGGTCACTACTTTCCAGCCCTTGCTTTGGGCGTACCCGCTGACGGCCTCGAACCAGTGGGCTGCGTGGGAATCTCCTACCAAGGCCACGGTGTAGCTGGCGTCCTCGCTGCCAAATTCGCATTCCTTGATCTGTGTGGACTTTGGCTCTTGGACGCAATCTCCCAGTTCGGGCTGGTCTTCGGCGGCCGTCGCAGGAACCGGTACGACCTGGCGATGGCCATCAAGGTACGCAGGTGCGCCCTGGCCAACGGAGGCCGCGCCAAAACCAGTTGGCGGGTTTTGCATCATCGCGCCCAGCTCACGCTGCTCTTGACCCACAAGATGCTGCTGCATGGCGCCTGGCAATAGCGCGATGGACGCTGCCAGCCCGACCATCGCCGCCCCGGCAAGCAAGGAGCGGGCAGGCGAGGTGGCCATGGGGCGGAAGTGGCGTACGGGAGTTTCGACCCACTTCAAGCTAGCCCAAGCCAAGAGCAGGGACCCGGCCAGCAACGCCAGTGATTGCAATGGTTCCGGGTTGCCGCCAGCCAGTTCGATGAAGAATACGATCAGCGGCCAGTGCCACAGATACAACGAATACGAGGCGAGGCCGACCCATTGAACGGGAGCCCAGTTCACCAGTGGGTGCAGGGAACCAGGGCCTCGCGTGCTGCCCGCTCCGATCACCACGGCACAGCCAAGAACCGGGATGGCCGCTGCAATCCCCGGGAAGACTGTTTTGGCGTTGTAGTTGAATGCCGCGAAGCAGATCGCTGCCAACGCCGCGAGCACGGCAAGGTTTCTCATCTGCCAGCTGGTCGCCCATGATGGAAGCTTCAAGGCGCCGTTGGCGTGCGCCTGGACTGCCAAGGCCAGCAGTCCACCGACGGCCAGTTCCCAGATGCGGGTGGTGGTGATGAAGTATCCGGCGCTATTGCCTGAGTAACCGGCATAGGCCGAGTATCCCAGCGACAAAAGTGCGGTGGCTCCGAAAAGGATCCAGAGCATGCGGCGCCGCGGGGCAAATCCATCGCCATTTATAGCGCCCGCATTCGGTTTGACCACCAGGCAGACGGCCAAAACCAGCAACGGCCAGAAAAGGTAGAACTGCTCCTCCACTCCCAGGGACCAGAAGTGCTGCAACGGCCCGGGTGCTTGATCCGAAGCTAGGTAATCGACGGAGTCGGCGGCGAGCACCCAGTTCTGCACCGAGAAGGCAGAGGCGATGGCTTGGGTGCCCAGGGCACCCCACTGGGTTTTAGGAAGGATCAGGAAACTTGCTATGACAACTACCAGGATCACCAGCATGGCAGCCGGGAGGATTCTTCGCGCTCGGCCGGCAAAGAAGGCTGGGAGGCTGACCCGGCCGGTGCGTTCGGCTTCACGCAGCAGATGCGAGGTAATCAGGAAGCCCGAGATGACGAAGAAGATGTCAACGCCGATATATCCGCCTGGAACTGCGGATGGCTCAAGATGGTAGGCAACGACCAGCAGAACCGCCAAGGCGCGGAGCGCTTGGATCTCCGGACGGAAATTCTTGACCTGCAGGGAATTCGAACTCATAGTCATTGATCAGACCAGCAGGGGGTAAACAGCAGGTTATCAATGGGCAACAGGCGGTCTAACGACCCGTGGGAACCTCATGAGCGGCCCCTCGGTTTCCTCTTCGCTGCATGGCCCTAGCTCAGTAGTTTCCGATTTGCCGTAGACAGCGGGTATTTGGCGTCAAGTTTGGAATCGAGGCTCAACCGGAAAACAGCTTCAAGCAGCAGTTGCCCCACGCCCCAGTACACCGGGATCAGCAACCAGATGTACCAGCCAAAGTTGCCGGTGGTTGCCAGGATGACCGTGCCGAAGGTGACCAGGATGCCCAGCCCGCGGAACACGGCCAGGATCCCCTTGGTTACCGAATCCCGACGTTCTTGATCCGCCTGGGCCCGCGCTTCAAGCCCATCCACGGCCTCGGAGAACTTCGGAGTTTGAACGCTTCTGAACAGGTCCCCAACCGGCACATCCAAGGCTTTGGCGACCAGCGAGATAGTCTCCAAGCTCGCGTCATTTCCGGCTTCAAGCCGTTGGACCGTTCTGACAGTGATGCCACTTTCTGCGGCTAGACGTTCTTGAGTCCAGCCCTTAACGCGGCGAAGCTCTGCAATCCGTGATTCATTCATGCCACTTACGCTAGCCAATGGCGCCCCGAAATCACCACGACATCCACGTGACAGTTACCCGACTGCAACACGACAGCGGTCCTGAACCAACGCTGGCCTGCTACGAAGAAGTATTCCTGGCGGCGACTATCTCAGCTCCATTAAGATTTACGCTGTTGCTTTTCACGGATCAAATCCAGTGCCAGCACCGAGCCGATCACTGCTTGGCGTTGCTGTGCGTTGATGTTTTCCGCCAAGCGCAAGGCGTAGGTTGACTTGCCAAGCAATGCGTTGCCCATCCCGGACCATTCTCGGGTCACGGTTCCCAGAACCCCGCCGGGACCGGTGATCTGGAAGTCGAAGTCCCAGATGCTACCCAGTAATTCGAGCTCTTCGCCCAGCATCGAGATGGAGACCCTAGTTTTGAAGAAGGTGATCCTCTTGACCAGGCTGGCCAGCGGGGCAGCGTTGCCATCAAGGATTTCAAAACGATCACGGCCCATGGTCATCGTGTCCTTGACTATGACAACCGGATTGCCTGGTCCATCAAAGACGGTAAGTTCGCGAGCCCCAACGAACATGCGGCCCAGCGCGCTTCCGCCGGTATCCACGTGGGCAATCTGCATCCCAGAAGAATCAAGAATCGCGAAGTCGTTCTTCGAGATGTTCTTCGTCTGCTGGAAGATCAACGTGTTCTGGTTGAGGATCGTCATGGTGCCGATTATGCCACCGATTAGGCGCAGCGTGCGAAGGATCCCCCGGGGAGGCGAAAAGCCAGCCCGCAGGCCGGCTTTTCGCGTTGGCCTAGCTAGGCTCCGAAGAACTCACGAGAGACCTTGGAAAGATACCAAGGGTCATCAACGCCGCACATCTCGCGGGCCGAGTGCATGGACAGCAGCGCGACGCCCACATCCAGGGTGCGGATGCCCAGTCGGGTCGCGGTCAGTGGTCCAATGGTGGAACCGCACGGTACGCGGTTATTGGACACGAACTCCTGGTAAGGAACTCCCGCAGCCTCGCACCAGTTGGCGAATGCGGCAGCACCCACCGCATCGGTGGCATAACGCTGGTTAGCGTTGATCTTCAGCAACGGGCCGGCATTTAGCTGCGGGCGGTTGGCAGGGTCGTGGCGCTCTGGATAGTTCGGGTGAACCGCGTGACCAGCATCGGCAGACAGGCATACCGAATTCGACAGGGCGCGAGCGGTGTCTTCAACTCCGGCATCCATGGATTCCTGTATGCGGTTGATCAGCTCTTCCAGGAATGGGCCACAAGCGCCCGAGCGCGAGGAGGAACCCAGTTCTTCGTGGTCGAAGGCAGCAAGCATGGCAATGCGGTTGCCTGCTGGCTTGCGGGAATGGCCAGTCAGCGCAATCAGGCCTGCATGCACCGAAGAGAGGTTATCCAGGCGGGAGCTGGCGAAGAAGTTCTTGCCCTCGCCAAAGACCTCGCCGCGCTGCGCTGGAGCGGTCAGGATGTCGTAGCCGGCTACCTGGGCGGGGTCGACACCTGCAGACTTCGCCAGGATCGCCAGAATGTCGGCATCCGCCAGATCGCCGGCGCCAAAGATTGGATTGGTGTGGGTCTGCTTATCCAGGGTCAAACCCTCATTTACCTGGCGGTCCAGGTGGATCGCCAGCTGCGGGATGCGCAGGATTGGTTCGGTCTGGGCCAGGTGCTCGGAACCGTCCTTGAGCACCAATCGGCCGGCGAGCACCAGTTCGCGGTCCAGCCAGGAGTTCAACAGCGGTCCGCCGTAGACTTCAACGCCTGCCTGCCACCAGCCGTTGGAGCCAGTGGTTGGCTTCGGCTTGAGCTTGAAGCCCGGCGAGTCGGTGTGGGCACCGAGGATATGGAATCCGCTGGTCGCAGTGGCAGCTTCTGGCTGCACCCATGCGATGATCGCACCGTCGCGGACCACGTAGTAGGAACCTGGGACCAGGTTCCATGCCTGCTTTTCGTCCAGACCGGTGAATCCAACAGCGTCCAAACGCTTCGCGGCCGAGGCTGCGGCGTGGTAGCTCGATGGTGAGGTTGCGACGTATTCGGCCAGATCTGCAATGTGGGCCATTGCTGCGGCTTGTGCCATGGCTGGTTACTCACTTCTTTCTGTCAAGAGATGTTTGTCAGACGGTTCTTCAGGTTTCGGTTCCCGCCTGAAAAGTCGAGTTGCCTCCCAGCTTAGTAGCCTGAACCACATTTGCTGATGTCCTGCTGAGCCTCCGGCCTCTCTGGCAACCTGGCGGACACCCCTATCCAGGTCTTGACTTGGTGCCTAGCTCTCGACGAAGCTGAAAGCAGTCCCGGAGACAAGGAAAGCGAGTTCATCATGGCTACGGCTGATCGAACACCAGAGCAAAACAACATTCCAGCAGAATCACGCGAGGACGAATTGGAGACCACCGTACCGATGGATTCCAAGGTCCAACGGGCAAAACCTGCCGGTGCAGATAAGCTCCCAGCCACCAAGTTGGGTCGTATCTGGACCGCTACTATCTTCGGCCTGCTCGTGCTGATCTTGCTGATCATCTTCATTGCCCAGAATCAGGAGCAGGTGACCCTCAACTACTTCGCGTATCAGGGCCAGGTCAACCTCGGGCTGGCATTATTCTTTGCCGCTATTGGTGGCGCCCTAGTGGTCGCGATCGCCGGGGTGGCCCGCGTGATACAGCTGCGCTCTACTGCGAAGAAACAGCGCAAGGCCAATAAGCGCTAGAAAGCTTCATGGCCGCCGTGTGAAACCCTAATGGGTTTCACA
>NZ_JBOGEG010000060.1:0-9421 GCF_050701915.1 Glutamicibacter sp.
CGTAATACGCGGGCACCCTTGCTGCTTCTGCATGGAACGCTGCCAGGCCTACTTGGCCTTGAGCCTCCACAGCGAAGTGACTTCCTTCGAACGGGCCGCATGCAGCACGTCCTCGGCATCCTGCGCGCGGTGGTGCCTTGGCGCGGTGTCGATCTTGTCGATGATTTCCAGGCCTGCCGCCTCGATGGCCTCCAGCAGCAGCGCGCGGGTGCGCAGGCCCAGCAGCTCGGCGAGATCCGAGATGATCAGCCATCCTTCGCCGTTCTCGGTCAGGTGGCCGGGCAATCCGCGCAGGAACTGCATCAGCATCTTGCTCTCCGGATCGTAGATCGCCGCGTCCAGGGTGCTCGGCGCGCTGCCCGGCAGCCACGGGGGATTGCACACAACCAGCGGTGCCCGTCCTTCGGGGAACATGCTGGTCAGTTGCGCATGGGCGGCAGCGGCGATGCCCAGGCGCGCGAAGTTGTCGTTGGCGCAGTCCACCGCGCGCTGGTGGATGTCGGTCCCGATGACCTGCTTGATCCCGCGGCGGGCCAGCACTGCCGAGAGCACTCCGGTTCCGGTGCCGACGTCGAAAGCCAGCGAGAGATCCTCCAGCGGTGCAACCGCGACCAGATCCACATATTCCTGCCGGGTGGGCATGAACGTCCCGTAGGCCGGATGGATTTTCGCTCCCAGCGCGGGGACCTCAACACCCTTCAGGAACCACTGGTGGGCGCTGAGCATGCCAGCTAATTCCTGCAAGCTGGCCAC
Organism: Glutamicibacter sp.; assembly: GCF_050701915.1. Lineage (NCBI taxonomy): Bacteria > Bacillati > Actinomycetota > Actinomycetes > Micrococcales > Micrococcaceae > Glutamicibacter > Glutamicibacter sp. The sequence continues at coordinate 754 of NZ_JBOGEG010000060.1, forward strand.
GGCGCGGTGGCCGGCCAGGTCCGCGGCCTGCTCGTAGCCGAATGCAACCGCCGGTCCGACGATCGGCGCCCGGGGCAAGTCCAGGACTGCCAGGCCGTCCTCGGCTTGGAAATCCAAGGCAACCAGGATCAGTGACAGCATCCGCGAACGCTGGGCCCGGGCCTGCCGGATGGCGTAGAACTTCTGCGCATCATCCAGGTCCTTCTTCTTGGCCTTCGAGCTGCCTGCCTTGGCCGCGTTGGCGGCGGCCATGCGCCGGTCCATGGCAGCGAGCAGCTGCTTGGCGTTGTGGAAGTCGCCGGTCCACAGCATGGCCGTGCCGCGGGCGGCATGGCGCATGGCCGCATCTGCGCTCAACCGGTCATCGGCCACTACGATCTGTGCCGGTGCCCGGCGGGAATTGGCGGACAGCCAGATGGCCGTGGTGCTGGTTCCTTCGTGGTCCCAGGAAACAGTTCCAGGGGCGGTGGCGGAATGGGAAGCGATGGGATGGCCCTGTCGATCAGCGTTGCTCAAACGCATGGCAACCGCGCATGAGCTGTACCGTTGCGAGGGGCTGGACTTCCAATTCTACCGGTCCCGGCCAGGCTAGCTGGCTCAGCGCCTGGCGCGCAGCTGTTCGAGGATCCTGATCACCGGAATCGAGCTGTCCGATTCGGCTGCCAGCTGCCGGGCAATTCGCCGGGCGCCGTCGGCCAGGTCCGCATTGGCCAGGACCCCGGTAATCGAGGACGCGAGCCGCTGCGCAGTCAAGTGCTTGTAGGCAATGGGCGCTGCAGCCGCGCCGAGCCGGTGGATGCGCTGGGCCCAGAACGGCTGATCGGTGAAGACCGGAACCGGAACTGCTGGGACGCCTGCCCGCAGGCCAGCGGCCGTGGTGCCAGCCCCGGCGTGGTGCACGACGGCCGCCATCTGCGGAAACAGCCAGTGGTGCGGTACCGCGCCGATGCCCAAGATTCCGGGTTCGTCGATTTCCGCTTCCCCTTGCACGATGGTGCGCCTTCCGGTGCGCCGGGCAACATCCACGATGAACTCCGGTTCCAGCGCCTGCGTGCTGCCGAACCCAATGAAGACCGGAGGCTGCCCGTCGTCGAGGAAATCCAGCAGCCGCTGCGAAGGGGTCCACCCGGGATCAGCCGCCGGCCACCAGTACCCGCAATTGACGATCCCTTCGTGCCAATCCGCGCTGCGGGGAACGATCGCTGAACTGAAGCCGTGGAGAATCGGGTTCCGGTGCTGGCGGCGCAGGCGTTCGGAGGACGCCCGGCTGCGCGCGGGCAGTCCCAGGGATTCGCGCACCCGCTTTGCTGGCGGATCATAGGGCGCCTTGGAGGCGGCGAAGAGCTGGCCCAGCACCTTGTTGCCCAGCGGCCCGAAGCTGCGCGATGCGCCCAAAGCCATGGGGGAGTACGCTGCGCTGGGTTCGTTGGGTTGCAGGTGCGCGCCTATGGCAGGGATGCCCATGGCTTCGGCCACATCGTAGGCGTAGGGCGCTACCGCATTGGCCATGATGATATCGGCGCCGTGCTCGGCCGCGGCCATCGTTCCGGAGGCGGCCAGTTCGAAATAGTCCTGCAGCTCTCGGAGGTACCGGCGCAGGTCCTTGGGGCTGGCTTTGGCACCCGGCGCTGCCGGGTTGACCAGGGCGCTCATGTCCCCGGGCAGCTCCCGGAAGCGGCAGCCTGCCGAAACCACAACGTCCTGGTATGCAGGGTTCGCCGCGATAGCCACGTCGAAACCATGAGCCGCCAGATTCTGGCCGAGGCCGGCCATCGGCGCGACATCGCCGCGGGTTCCTGGCGCGATCATCAGCAAGCGCATGGGTCCTCCTGTAGAGTTAATTGCGAACAGTGTTCGCGGTTAACTATACAGCCAGAGAGCGGCGCGTGACGCGCCCTGCAGGAAAGGACAAGTGATGGCCGGCAACCAGCCTCGCACCGGGCCCAGGCCCCGGCACTCCCGGGCCAAGATCGCCCTGGCGGCGATCGCGCTAGCCGATGCCGAAGGCATCGGAGCGGTGTCCATCAGGGCCGTTGCTGCAAAGATCGGAGCCGGAGCCGCCTCCCTGTACCGTTACGTTCAGTCCCATGAAGAGCTCACCGGCCTCATGGTCGAGCAGATCAGCGCGGAATATGAACTGGAATCGCTGGCCGGATCCGCTGCCCAGCAGCTTCTCGGCCTGGCCACCCAAGGCCTGCAGATCATGCGCCGGCATCCCTGGGTCCCGGCGCTGGCCATGGGCAAGCCGCCTATGGGCCCGAACGCCTTGGCATACCTGGAACACGGATTAGCCGCCCTGGAAGGCAGCGGGCTGGAGGCAGGGGCCAAGCTGCATTGCCTGGCGATGCTCAACGCCATCACCGCAGCGTTCGCGCTGAATGAGCAAAGCGAGCAACAGCCCCAAGACCCGGCGGCGCTGTTCGCGCAGCTGGAAACAGGCCGCTACCCCCACCTGTCAGCCGCGCTGGGCCAAGCGGCAAGGCCCGTGGACCAGCAATATGCCTTCGAGAACGCGATCATGAACTATCTGCGTGGTGCCGGTGTTATTCCCGACTAGCCAAATGGCCATTCTTTGACATCTTCTAGGTGGTGCAGGGGCAATATGGAAGCATGAATCCATAGCATTATTGCCTAGATCCAGGAGCTGAAATGCCCGCGCCCAGCGAAGCAAGCATGAAAGAAATCCACGAGCTCATCGCCGTGGACACCACTAGCCGCGACAGCAACCTTGCGCTGATCGAGAATGTCGTGAAGAAGCTGGACGCCTATGGCATCAGCTCCCAGCTGATCCACAACGAGGAGGGCACCAAGGCCAACCTGCTGGCCACCATCCCCGCCGCAGATGGAACCCGCACCGGCGGCATTGTGCTCTCCGGGCACACCGACGTGGTACCCGTGGACGGGCAGAACTGGAGCAGCGATCCATTCGATGCCCAGGTGCGCGGAGACAAGCTCTATGGCCGCGGCACCTGCGACATGAAGGGCTACCTCGGGGTGATCCTGGCCAAGCTGGATCAGCTCACCGGCGCTGAACTTGCCGAACCAATCCACCTGGCGCTGTCCTACGACGAAGAAGTCGGCTGCGTCGGCGCGGTTTCGCTGGTGCAGAAAATAGTTGACGAGAACCTGGCACCGCGCGGATGCTTCGTGGGGGAGCCATCGAGCATGCGGGCGATCCGCGGCCACAAGTCGATGAACGTTTTCCGTGCCGAATTCAACGGCGTCGCAGCGCACTCCTCGCTGCCCTCCGAAGGGGTCAACGCAATTTCCTATGCGCTGCGCTTCGCGAATTTCGTCGAAGAGGTTTCAGCCGAGCTGCGCAGCAATGGCCCGCGCGATGAATCGTTCATCGAGCCGACCACCACCATGAACGTGAACAAGTTCGACGGCGGCATCGCGGTGAACACCATTCCCTCGCAGGCGGTGGTCTTCTTCGAGTACCGCTCGCTCGCGGTGGTGGACCGCGAGGCGCTGACCGCGCGCTTCGGCGAGGAAGCGGCCAAGCTGGAAGCCCAGATGCGCGAGCGGAACCCGAACTGCTCCGTGCAGTTCTCGCAGCAGGCGGGCGCTCCGGGGCTGGATACCGCACCTGGAGAAGGGATCGTATCCTTCGCGGCCGCCTGCGGCGCCATTGCCACCGATGAAAAGGTCACCTATGGCACCGAAGCCGGGCTGTTCGCCGCGGCCGGCATCCCCACCGTGGTGTGCGGCCCTGGCGATATCGCCCAGGCGCACGCTCCGGACGAATACATCGAGCTGGAGCAGATCGTGGCGTGCGAGAACTTCATCGATTCGCTGATTGCGCAGCTGAGCTCATGAGCGCCGAATTGAAGGCGACGCCCGAGCAGATCGCCAAAGCCCGCAAGGCTGTCATCTCCAGTTCCATTGGCGCGGCGCTGGAATGGTTCGACATCATTGTCTACGCCACCTTCGCGACCACCATTGCCAAGGTGTTCTATCCGGAATCAGATGGCACGTTCGCGCTGATTCTCACCTTCGCCACCTTCGCGATTTCCTACCTGATCCGCCCCCTGGGCGGCATGGTGCTGGGCAGCTACGCCGACCGCAAGGGGCGCAAGAACGCGCTGACCCTCACGCTGGGCCTGATGATGCTCGGTACGCTGATCATGGCCGTGGCTCCGCCCTATGAAATGGCGGGCGTGGCTGGTGCCTTGATCATCTTGCTCTCGCGCATGATCCAGGGATTCTCTGCCGGTGGCGAATTTGGCACGGCCACTGCATTCCTGATTGAAACTGCACCGCATAAGAAGGCGTTCTACTCTTCGTGGCAGGTCGCCAGCCAGGGTGCATCGATGCTGCTGGCTTCTGCCTTCGGCTACTTCCTGACCACTGGGCTGAGCCAAGAAGCCTTGGAGAGCTGGGGCTGGCGCGTGCCGTTCTTTGTTGGCCTGCTGATCGGGCCGGTGGGCCTGTATATCCGCGCCAAGCTGGAGGAAACCGAGGAGTTCATTTCCGCTGCCAAGGAGAAATCGCCACTGGGCACGCTGTTCGCACAGCACTACGGCCGCCTGCTGGCCGCAGTGGCAACCATTGGCGTGGCGACCATTTCGGTGTACATGATCCTCTACATGCCCACCTTCGCCGTCACCAACCTGAAGATCCCTGCCGATGCGGCCTTCCTGGGCGGCATCTCGGCGGGCATCATCACGCTGTGCGGCGTCCCGCTGGTGGGCCATCTGGCTGACCGCATTGGCCCGGCCAGGGTGATGACCTATGCCGCGGTCGCGGCGTTCGTGCTGGCCTACCCGCTGTTCAAGCTGATGACCTCGAACCCGAGCGTCATCGTGATGGTTATCGTGATCGCGGTCCTCGGCGTGATCATGTCCTTCTACTTCGGCCCGCTGCCGGCGTTGCTCTCCAATCTCTTCCCGGCTGCCATCCGGGGTTCGGGACTGTCGGTGGCCTACAACGTGGGCGTGACCCTATTGGGCGGCATCGCACCGCTGGTACTGACTTGGCTGCTGGACCTCACCGGGTCGCTGGATGCTCCGAGCCTGTACTACATGGCGATTTCGGTGATCTCGCTGGTTGGACTGGTGATCGTGCGAAAGCGCTACGGCCAGCGCTAGAGACGATCTGCCTGCAAGGAGGGATCGCCGCAAGCTTCTTCGTGAAACTTCCGGCGATCCCTCTTTTTCAGGTGATTCGCATGCTTACAGGGCGACGAGGAGTACGGCCGTCCAATGGCATAGGAAGGCCACGACGGTGCAGGCATGGAACAGCTCATGGAATCCGAAAATCCTCGGCAGGGGATTTGGCCGCTTGGTGGCGTAGAAAACCGCCCCGACCGTATAGGCCAAGCCGCCAGCGAGAATCAAGATCATCACCGCGGGATTAGCTGCCCAGAATGCCGGAAGCTGCATCAGCGCACCCCACCCGAGCAGGATGTAGAGGCCGACTCCCACCCAGCGCGGCGCAGCGGGCCAGAAGGACTTGATGGCAATCCCGGCCAGCGCACCGGCCCAGATGATGGAAAGAACGATAATCGCCTGCCTGCCAGGCAAGGTCAGTGCTGCAACCGGCGTGTAGGTGCCGGCAATGAGCAGGAAAATGTTCGCATGGTCAGCCCTCCGGAACAGGCCCATCACCTTGTCGGTCCAGTTGCCACGATGGTAGAGCGCCGAGGTGCCAAAGAGCAGGATCGAGCAGAGGGCGAAGACGGCTGTGGTCCATTCGGCCAGCCGCCCGTCTGCCAGCACGATCAGCACGAGGTTCATGATGATGATGCCCGGGGTGGACCAGGCGTGGATGAGTCCGCGCCAACGAGTGCGCTCGGTGCCGATGTGCGCGAAGGTGCGCGCTGCCCGGCCTTTGCCTGCAGGGGGTAGCGGTGCGGTAGCCATGGCCGTCCTTAAAGTCGTGCTCGGGGATTAATCCCCTGTGCTCGAATTCTACGGCAGATTACTGGCGAGTAGCTGAGGCAAGAGGGTGCGCGCGGCAAAAAGGAACCCACCGATCAACAGCAAGCGCTGCTAATCGGTGGGTTCTGTCGTGCAGCTAGGTGGGGCTAGCGATAGCAAAGCTAGATTAGCCGCGCTTTTTGGTGATGAATCCCCAAATAACCAGGACGACTAGGGCGCCGCCAATGGCAAGGAGCCATGTGGAGATGCTCCAGAACTCGTCGAGCTTTACATCGAAGATCAGGCTTCCGAGCCAGCCGCCGAGTATCGCGCCAACGACACCGAGTACCAAGGTGGCAATCCAGCCGCCGCCTTGCTTGCCAGGCATGATTGCTTTTGCGATTGCGCCAGCAATCAGGCCCAAAACGATCCATCCAATGAATCCCATAATTCGCTCCAAAGGTCAGACTGTGTAGTGGTCGGATTTGATCCACTTAAAACGAGACACTACATGGGTTTGAGCAGGGGCTCTATTGAATACTCGCCAAATATCAGGGTTTTAAAAGACTTGGTTCAACCTCTGGTTGAAGGCTTCACGTTTTATGTTGAAAATACAGGTGCTGACCAGAGTGTTCGCACGAGGTCTGGAATTACTCGGCAAAATTTGTTGACAGTATCCCAGGCCACTCCTAGTCTGGTTAAATCAGATTTTATGACTTGGGTGATACCTTAAGTCAGATATTAGTTTGCACGCAACGGAGTGAATGCATGAATCAACTAGTCCCGCCCATTGTTGTTATGGGTGTTTCGGGCAGTGGCAAAACCACCATCGGGCAGCTGCTCGCTGACCAGTTTGAACATGAATTCATTGATGGCGACAGCCTGCACCCAAAGGCCAACAAGGAAAAAATGGCCGCCGGGCAGTCGCTGGATGACGCTGACCGCGAGCCGTGGCTGCAGCTGATCGGCTCCAAATTGGCCGAAAGCAATCGGCGCGAAGCGCCGCTGGTTATTGCCTGCTCGGCACTGAAGCGAAGCTACCGCGATCTCATCCGGAGCCTGGAGCCAGCAACGATCTTTGTTCACCTCACCGGTGTTCCGACCCTGATTCGGGATCGGATGAACGCGCGCTCGCATGAGTACATGCCCACCAGCCTGCTCGACAGCCAGTTGGCCACGCTTGAAGCTCCAGGTGCGGACGAGCCGGTGCTCAGTGCCGATATTGCAGATAGCCCCGAGGACATCGTTCGCCAGCTGATCGCCAAACTGTCCTAGTACAGTGTGCTGACAGCAATCCACAGACCACCTATGGCATAAGCCTCCCATTGATCAAGGAAGACAATGACAAATGAGCTTGAACTGAACTGGACGCTAAGTACGCCCGGTCTCCTGATGCTGGCGGTCGCCGCGGTAGCGTTGCTGCTGGTGCTGATTATCCGCTTCCGCGTCCACGCGTTCCTCGCACTGGTGCTCACCAGCTTGCTGACCGCAGTAGCTTCCGGCATCCCCGCCGAATCGGTCATCACGACGCTGACCGGCGGCTTCGGCTCCACGCTGGCCAGTGTGGCCCTGCTGGTCGGCCTCGGCGCAATGCTCGGACGCATGCTGGAAACCAGCGGTGGCGCCGATGTAATGACCAGCTGGCTGATCTCCAAGTTCGGCGAGAAGCGCGCACCGCTGGCCTTGTCAGTTGCTTCGCTGCTCTTCGGCTTCCCGATATTCTTCGATGCCGGATTGGTAGTCATGCTGCCGATCATCTTCACCGTGGCCCGCCGCTTGGGCGGCTCGCTGCTGCTCTACGCAATCCCATCGGCCACCGCATTCTCGGTGATGCACGTCTTCGTTCCGCCGCACCCAGGGCCTGTGGCCGCATCCGGCCTGCTGGAAGCCAACGTCGGGCTCGTGCTGGTGCTCGGATTGATCGTCGCGATTCCAACGTGGTTCGTTGCTGGCCATCTCTTTGGAAAGTTCGTCGGCAAGAAGTTCAACATCCCGGTACCGAATATCCTGGATGCGGCACTGGGCAACGGTGCATCGAAGGAGGATTTCAAGTCCTCTCCTTCCGTAGGCACCGTCTTCAGCCTGCTGCTGCTGCCGCTGCTGCTGATCTTCATGAACACCGGGTTGAACATGCTCGGCTCCGCCGGAGTCGTAGACCCGGAAACCTCGTGGGTTCGCTGGCTGCGCCTGCTGGGTGAAACTCCGGTGGCCCTGCTGATCACCGTGCTGCTGGGAATGTTCCTCTTGGGCTTCCGCAAGGGCAAGGACAAGACCCTTACCGAAACCATCGTGGACTCCGCGCTGGGCCCGGTCTGCTCGATCATCCTGATCACCGGCGCCGGTGGCATGTTCGGCGGCGTGCTGCGTGCCAGCGGCATCGGCAACGCCATTGCCACCTCGCTTGAATCGGTGGGCATGCCGCTGATCGTCGCCGGCTTCCTGATTGCGGCCATCGTCCGCCTGGCCCAGGGTTCGGCAACCGTAGCGCTGACCACGGCGGCCGCCATCATCCAGCCGGCCGTTCTGGCGGATTCCTCGCTGAGCGCATTCCAGGTCGCCGCCATGGTGCTGGCACTGGCAGCGGGCTCGGTCTTCGCCGGACACGTCAACGACTCGGGCTTCTGGCTGATCTCGCGCTTCCTGGACATCGATGTGCCAACCACCTTGAAGGTTTGGACCGTTGGCCAGGCACTGGTCTCGGTTGTCGGCTTCGCCTGCGTCATGGTGCTCTACGGCCTGGCTAGCGCGCTGGCCTAAAGGCGGCAGCAAGTCGAACAAATAATCCGCCGGGGGCAGCGATGCAGATC
>NZ_JBOGEG010000061.1:0-9135 GCF_050701915.1 Glutamicibacter sp.
CCCGGGTTTAGTCCTGCACTCATCACTTACGAGCAGGTGTTGAGTTTTCCGTCGTCGTGGTAGGCCACAGTCGAATCGAGCACTAATGGCCCACCAATCAGCACATTTGTCCAGCCTTCCATCGAAGTCAATGCAGAACCCACGGACTTGGGCAGGCACGATTTCTTGGAAAGCAGCATCGGAGCGCCGTTATATCCGGCGGCGACTGCGCCGGTCAGTCCATCTGGGAAGTTCTTGCCGTTAGCAATGAACTGGCGTTGCGAACCACCTGGCCAGAATTTCTTGGCGATAACCGCGCTTGTCTCGTAACGTGTTTCGCCACCGTACCGTGCGATACGAGCGTTAGGGACAGCGCTACGGATCTGCTTTTCAGCGGCCGAAGAAACTGCCAGGGTTCCGCCAGCGATGTAGACGGTCGAGGGGTTCAAACGCTTGAGCTGCTTGAGAACCACGCTAGGAACATACTTCTTGCTGCTAAGCAGCAGTGGGGCGTTGCGATCAGCGGCAACCGCTGCCATAGACAACGCATCTGGGAAGGCCCGCCCAGATGCTATGAAGACGGACTTTGAAGATGACCAATTGCTGGCAACTTCGGCACTGGTGCCGTAACGGGTGCTACCAGCTTCACGAGTGACAGGTGCGTAGCGTGATAGCTGCGAAACAGTCTTGCTGCTCACAGCAGTTGGACCGCCGGCAACAATGATGCGTGAAGGATTTAGGCGTTTTATCTCGGCTCCAACTTCACTTGGCAAGTAGCCCTGCTTGGTGAGCAACAGCGGAGCACTATGGCGGGTAGCCAAAGAAGTGACTGACAATGCATCTGCGAAGTGTTCACCAGAAGCGACGACCACCGTCTTGGCACCCGATGGGAAGGTGCGCTTGGAGATCGCAACAGGTGTTCCATAGCGGTTGGCACCGTACATGCGCGACGGACCTAACCGCGTCGGCCACACATCCATATTTCCGAAGTAGCTGGTAGTCATCTTGTACGCGGTGCTACGACGGTTCTTCGCAAAGTCACGCAGCGATGTCAGATCGCCGTTCCACACGTTGGCATCAACATTCTGCGTTGACCCCAACATATTGGAGTTGGAAGAATACTGCCAGACGTTGAAAGTGGTCCAGCCTTCGGGTAGTTCGCGAGGATTCTTCGCCACGTCAGCGGTTGGGAAGATCGAGACATGCAGTGGCCAGGACTTGAACGCTACAGAGTCACCCGTGCACTCATCCCACCACGACTGAGCCGTGTAGATCATCGGCAGGCGACCGGTCTTGGCCTTGACCGTATTGCCGAAGTCCTTGATCCAAGTAACCAGTTGGGATGGGGTCATGCCGTAGCACATATCGCCCTTGCCCTGCGGGTAATCGGTCTTGTTGTAGGGGTTCCACTCGATATCCAGCAGTGGCGGCATGGTGTACCCGTCATTGGTCCAACCACCGCCGTTGGCCATGAATTCCCTGGCCTGTGCAGTGCCTGAAGAATGGGCAGGCATGGCGAAATGGTACGCGCCGCGAATTAGGCCGGCATTGCGCGAGTTGGTGTAGTTCTGGCTGAACTTCGGGTCCTTGTACAAGGAAGAAGGCCAAGACTGGGTCGCCTTGATGTAGGCGAAACGTGCTCCGTTTGCCTTGGCAGTGGACCAGCTCACGTCACCTTGATGGCGGGAAACATCGATTCCAAGGGTGCCAGGTGGACGCCACGTCCGTAGCTCGTCAAGGGAAGCCGGCGCACCCACCTGGAATGGAATGGAAGTTGCAGAATCATCTGAAGACAGCTTCGCGAGATCCGCTAGCTCGTCCATTGTAGGGATAGTTGCGTCGCCGGTCTCGGCAATTCGCTTGGCACCCTGGCCCAGCTGGGCATCGAGGTTCTCCACCTCCAATTCGGCCTTCGCCTTGTCGGCCAGCTGCACGCGTTCTTTTTTGGAAAGATCGCCGCCTTTGGACAGTGCCTTGGAAATTTCTTCAGCTGCTGGAGTTGCAATGGCAGCCGATACGCTTGGCGCTGGCGCCTCGGACTCAACTTCGTTGGTGCTGGTCCCTGAGGCCTCGGCCGCAGGAGATGGCGTAGAAGATGGTTCTGGCGCGTCAGCCACGGTAGCAGTGGGCGAAGGTGCCTGAGTGGTTTGAGCGGAGGGTTCTTCTGCTGGCGCAGCGAAACCCGGACCAGCAGTAAGAGGGATGGAAAGTGCGGCTATGACCGCAATTGATAGAGCTTTGGATCGTCGCGTCCGGACCGCCGGCATGGATTCCCCTGAATAATCGAGTGCAAGTGAAATGGCAAAAGCCTTGGCCAGTATATCTACCTGGTGTTTCCCGGCAAGATTCCGGGATTTAATATCGGCGTTAAAGCCGGCGGAAACTGGAATCAGGGAATGCTTAATCGGCTAATTTCACCGGTTTTATGGTCTTTGGAACCATGAGCCAGGCAATTACTCCGACTAGGCCGACGATAGCCGAAATGTTGAAGGCCAATTCGAAGCTGATCATGTCGGCCATGGCTCCGGCCAGCAGCGGGCCGATGATGGAGCCAAGATCGGTGCACATCTGGAACCCGGCCAGTGCCTTGCCGCCGTTGCGTCCGGAACCAATCACGTCAGCCACGGACGCTTGCTGTGCTGGGCCAAGCAGCCCACCGCCAAGACCGGCCAGAACCGAGAAGACGATGAAGCCAACCAGGGAAGTGGAGTACCCCATCGCGCCAATGGACAAGAGCAGGACGCTCATGCCAAGGACAATGGGAATCTTGCGGCCAATGCTATCTGTGAGTCGACCTGAGAACACCAGCGCGCAACCATTGCCGATGGCAAACACGGTCATGGAAATTCCGGCGGCCGTGGCGCCCATGGATTGGCCGAATACGGCCAACGCGAAGAGTGGGATCATGCTGTTGCGCACGCCGAAGGCCAACCAGCCGTAGCTGAATCCGGAGAACAAAGCCGCCCGGTAGGCGGGGGAGACCAGCGCCTCGCGCGTGGTCACCACTTCAATATCAGAATGCCTTGAGCGTGGATTTGCTGCATCTGCATCCAGATCACGGCGACGACCCAACGCCATGTAGACCACACCGGCGGCAATCACCAGGGCGGTGCCGTAAATCAAAAATGGAACACGCATGCCAAGAGGTGCGAGCAGGGTTCCGAGAACCGGGCCGAAGACGTTGCCCAATAGGAACGAGCCGGCGTACAAGCCCGAGATGCGTCCACGGGATTTCTCCGGAGCCAGGCGCGCAATTAATGCCATTGCGGAAATGGTGAACATGGTTGACCCGAACCCGCCCAGTCCACGAGCGATCAATAGCTGCGTATAGTCTTGGACAACCGCGCAAAGCAAAGTGGATACCGCAACCAGCAGAACGCCGGTGACGTAGATCTTGGGCTCGCCGAGCTTCCCTACTAGAACCCCTGCTACCGGTGCGAAAATCAAACGGGTAAAGGCGAAAATGCTGACGATAATAGTGGCGGCCGCATTGCCGACATCAAAGCTCACTGCATACTGGGGCAAGATGGGGGCGATGAGCCCGAAACCCAAGGCGATGATGAATGCCGCTACCAGCAGTACGCGAATCTCTTGGGGGATTGGCGGTTTGGCAGTACGGGTGGTTTTCAATGCCATATCTATTGAAAAGATGGTTCTGCCACTAAGCGAGCAGTAACCGTCAGCCTTTCTGGAACGACGAACGGGGCTAAGCAACCCACCTGCCAGTCTAGCCTTGAATGCAAAATGTGCTGATGCTGGTGCCACCCGCCACATGATCCCTAAATCGTTGGAGATATGAGACGATTTAGAGCGTGCCTGATTCGCTTATATTAACCATCATCATTGTCGCGGTTGTTGCCGTGGTGGCCATTGGCGTCATTGCCTTCGTCGCCAAGGGCCGCAAACCCAAGACCCCGTATACGTCAGAGCGTGATTCAGACGACTTGCCAACTGGCCAGAGCGCTGAGGGCGATACTGATGCCGCAGCGGACACTGCCGGTGCAAGCGATGCGCCTGTCGCAGTTCAAGAGCCTGCCGCACCGGTTGCGCCACAGCTCGATGTTCCAGAACCAGTGCAGGGCCGTCTGGCCCGGCTGCGTGCGCGACTGACCAAATCCAACAGCATGTTCTCCAAGGGCCTGCTGGCCCTGCTCAGCCAAGACTCGATTGACGAGGATGTCTGGGAAGAGATTGAAGAAAACCTGCTGATGGCAGACCTGGGTACCGAGCCTGCACTTGAGCTTGTTGACGCACTGCGTGAACGAGTGAAGATTGAAGGCAGCAAGGACCCGGCTCGCGTCAAGGCAATGCTTCGCGAGGAACTGCTCAAGCTGGTAGACCCGAGCCTTGACCGCAGCTACCTGCCAGAACCGCATCCGGACCGCCCAAGCATCATCATGGTGGTCGGGGTCAACGGTGTAGGAAAGACCACCACCATCGGCAAGCTGGCGCGAGTTCTCGTCGCGGAAGACAAGGATGTCCTGCTGGGCGCCGCCGATACTTTCCGTGCCGCCGCCGCCGAGCAGCTAGCTACCTGGGGCGACCGCGTGGGCGTGCCAACCGTTCGCTCCGAGATCGACGGCGCTGACCCGGCCTCCGTCGCCTTTGAAGCCGTTTCCGCGGGCATCGAGCAGGAAGTCGACATCGTCATGATCGACACCGCCGGCCGCCTGCAGAACAAGGTCGGCCTGATGGACGAGCTGGGCAAGATCAAGCGAGTGGTCGAGAAGAAGGCCACCATTGATGAAGTCCTGCTGGTTCTCGACGCGACTACCGGGCAGAACGGCCTGCAGCAGGCCAAGGTTTTCTCCGAGGTCGTCAATGTTTCGGGTATCGTGCTGACCAAGCTCGATGGCACTGCCAAGGGCGGCATCGTCGTGGCTATCCAGCGGCAGCTAGGTGTTCCAGTGAAGCTCGTTGGTTTGGGTGAAGGGCCGGATGATCTCGCCCCATTCAACCCGGAAGACTTCGTGGACGCACTGCTCGAAGGCTAATCGATAACTTCATATCTTTTTGATCTCCCCGTCATTTGAAATGGCGGGGAGATCTTCTGGTTAAAGGGACTTGATGGGCTTAGGTCTCTTGGGGCGACGCGCTTGCGGCGAAAGCCGCCGGCTTCGTCTAGGTGACAGACCATCCAATTCGAGTTCCGTAGTTACCTGGGGCAGCGACACGCCGTGATGCTATTCACGCGGAGAACTGGCTGAACTCTGATGCGCTGGATCCAGGGAGTTATCTAAAGTTACTTGTCAGCAGAGAAAAAACTAGGTTGGCCGTGGCAGGTATTAGCGTACTGTGCCCGCAAGTCGCATAAGGATTTGCAGTATGCGGTCAGGTAACTTCGATAAAGATGTTTTGGGGCATTGAATTTCTCCACTGTCGTACGAGGCGTCTGGAGTTCTGCTCAATGAATCCAGAATTCTTGTAAGAAAGATCGATCTGGCAAAGGACTCACACCGACGTGTCGTCGAATCAAGACCTTCCGATTCCCGTTAATAGGGATTCGCGAACCAAAGCTTTCCGTGCCGATATTCAGGGGCTTCGTGCCATAGCCGTTGGAATCGTGGTGCTCTATCACTTCTGGGGACACTATCTGCCCGGAGGATTTGTTGGCGTTGACGTATTCTTCGTGATTTCCGGTTTCTTGATTACCTCTCACCTGATATCCAAACCGCCTAAGAATCTCGCCGATGTTGCGAATTTCTGGATGCGACGAGTGAAACGCTTGATCCCAGCATCTTTTTTGGTGATCTTCGCCAGCGTTCTATCAATCTGGATGTTCGCGCCGACCACGGTCTGGCAGGACTGGGGACTGCAGGCAGTGGCTGCAACTTTCTACTTCCAAAACTGGTTCTTGGCCTTGACTAAAGTCGATTACCTAGCGGAAGGGGACGCGCCAAGTCCATTCCAGCACTTCTGGTCATTATCAGCTGAAGAGCAGTTCTACTTCGTATGGCCAGTACTGATTGGGTTGCTGATCTTTGCAGCGGTCAAACTCGGGCTTAAGCCTGCCATCGTTGCGCTGGCGGGAATCAGCGCAGTGTTTGTTATGTCCTTCGGATATTCGCTTTATGCAACGGCAACCGAGCCGGGAAGCGCCTACTTCTCCACCTTTACTCGAGTATGGGAATTCGCAGCCGGCGCTCTTGCCGCAGCGCTGGGTCCACGTTTGCATGCGGCAAAACAGGACCTTGTCAGTTTGGTTGGCGCCTGGGGTGGTTTACTAGCTATTGCCTTCAGCGCGTTGGCTTTCACTGGAACCATGCCATTCCCCGGCTACATTGCCGTCATCCCGGTATTCGGTACAGTGCTGATTCTGCTGTCCCACTCCACCCATAAGTACTCACCTAGTGTTCTGCTGAACTCAAAGTTGTTCCAGTTCTTTGGGGATAATTCCTATGCCATTTACCTGTGGCATTGGCCGCTGCTGGTACTGATACCTTTCATGGTCGACGACTTCAAATGGCCACAGAAGATCTTTGCCTTGATCCTTACCTTGGCGTTGGCCGTTCTAACTCAGAAGCTTGTAGAAGTTCGGTTCCGTAAATTTATTGATACCTCCGTTGCGCTATCGGCGCCGCGATTCCTGATTTCCGGTAGTCTCGTTCTGGCTTTGCTTTCCGGGGCCTTCTATATCAACACGGCGCGCGTTCTCAATGATGCGAGAGACGTGGATAAAGCACTGGCCCAAGTGGAGCAAGCAGTGGGTAAAGAATGTTTCGGAGCGGCTGCACTGGCCAAAGATTGCGACCAAGAAAAAGATTTAGCAAACAATTACGACGTAGTAGCACCTGCGCCGATTGCGGCTAAAACAGATAAACCAGTTGTCTACAAGGATAATTGCTTTGCAAGCCAAAACACCGACTTCAAAGAGCGACCCGTATGCAGCTACGGTGATGGGGAGATCAAGGTCGCGCTTGTCGGTAACTCACATGCCGCCCAATGGTTGCCGGCACTGGAACCGCTGGTCAAGGAGCATGACTGGACTTTGGACACCTACGTTGCCAACCGTTGTGCCATCATGGGTGAACCGCAGAAATTCGATTCGGAGTCGAAGGCCGACGGGTGTGCTGAGCTGGGTTCTTGGGTTAGCGAGGAGATCGACAAAGAAGATTACGACCTGGTGATCACCTCCAACCGCCAATCGGTGCCGGTCAGCGGTTACGACATGAAGGATACGGGAGAGCCAGCTCAGAAGGCCTACGAAAAGATCCTGGAAAAATGGTCAAAAACTGGAGCTGAAGTCGCGGTTATCCATGATACTTCTTGGCCCGGCGAGACTTTAGAAAACGTTCCAGACTGTGTGGCATCAAACCCGAATGACCTCGATGAGTGCAACGGCGACGCGGACGATTGGATTCCGATGGATCCGCAGGTCGACGCGGTGAAGGCCCTTGAAGATCCGTCAGTTGTCCAGATCGACATGAATGACCAGCTGTGCCAAGAAGATCGCTGCTATTCGGTAGTTGGCGGAATCGTGGCCTATTGGGACCATTCGCACCTGACGGAAACCTTTGCCGAATCCCTGTCCCAGACTCTGGAATCCCGTCTGAAGAAGGCATTGGATTCAAAGGAATTGTTCCCGGCTGCATAGGGCTTTGCGGCACCTTGCTCGATAGGCTCTGGCCTCAACGCATTGATTGCGTCGAGGCCAGAGCCTATTTTTCCATGCTATCGCGCGTCGCCGATCCGGGAGCATCCCGGCCCGGGCGAAAAGTGGAAACACTTGGTTCATCGGGCAGCCAGAATCGCCACGGGAATTGCGGACCGCCGGCTATCCCGGCTACGCCTACCCGCGGCCCGGTGCGAAACGAGGTTGGAAGGCTGGGGGCTGCATGGAGCGTAAATGGGGGAGCGAACAGATCCAATCCATCATGCGTCAAGCTTTTAAGGCCCAGCGAGGTTGCCAAGTTACCCGGGCCACGGGCCAGCTGGATTTCCGGGATGGGATTGTGGGCGTAGCGGGCTGGCCGTTTCTCCAGCCTTCGTGCGCGGGCCAGATCGGTTCCTGAAATAATTTCGCCGGAGCGTACCAGCACCCCGGAGGCCATCCCCAGCGGCGAGCAAACGAAATTCAGGGCGTAGTGCATGCCGTAGCTGAAATACACATACGCGTGTCCGGGTTCCAGGAACATGGACGCGTTGCGTGCGGTTTTCCTGTCTTTCGAGTGGCTTCCCGGATCGTAGGGCCCTGCGGTCCCCAACCCCAGGTACGCTTCGGTTTCGGTGATGCGCACACTGACTGGTCCTCGAACGGAATCTACGGTGAGCACGGCGCCGAGCAACCTCGGCGCAACGCTCAGGGCATCGGGCAAGAAGAAAGATCGGTCCATGCTTCTAGTGTGCCCGACCGCGCTAAATTGTCCCTGGCTCCTGCCAAGATCGTGTGTACTTGAAACTTGGGGGTTCAAGTAACTCGCACTCGTGAAATGGAGGTGGACCGTGAAAAGGTCCATTTTGGCGGCAACCGCAATTGCCGGAATTCTATCGCTGGCTGCCTGTGGCGTATCCACAGAAGAATTCGAGGCTGCCCAAGCCTCGAGCGCAGCAATAGCTTCTGAAAAGGAAGCACTGCAAGCACAGCTGACAGAAGCAGAAACGCAACTGGCCCAGGCCAAGGAAGAAGCAGCAGGGCTTCGTGCGGCCGAGGAAGAACGCGTAGCTGCCGAAGAAGCCGAGAAGGCACGCAAGGCGAAGGAAAAGAAAGACAAGGAGGCCGCGGCCAAGGCGGAACAGGCCAAGGCCAGCAAAGCCAAGAAGGTCACCAAGCGCGAACTGGCGCAGATCGTGAAGCAACCGGATTCGCACATCGATGAGAATGTGATTCTCTACGGGCGGGTCACGCAGTTCGACTCCGCGACCGGTCCATGCACTTTCCGCGCTGAGCTGAGCCATGCGCAGGTCGGCAAATACGACTACGAGCACAATTCGATGTTCACTGCCGGTGACGGCCTGTCGAACTGCGACGCGCTGGATGACATCGTAGCCGAGGACATCGTCCAAATCACCGCCACAGTCACCGGATCCCTGAGCTACGACACCACCATCGGCGGGTCCACTACGGTGCCGAAGTTCCAGGTCGTGAAGATTAAGCGCCTGTAGCCGTTACCGGCGTTAGCCCAGCCAGCCCGGCATCGGCAGAAAGCACTTTCTGCC
>NZ_JBOGEG010000062.1:0-6483 GCF_050701915.1 Glutamicibacter sp.
GGGAAGACTGATCGGGAGATCCGTCGATGCATCAAACGCTATCTCGTCCGTCGGATCTTCAGAATCTTCAGTGCTTCAAAAATGATTGAAGAGGTTCCGGTTGCGGCTTGACAGACATAGAAGAGTCGATGGGAAGGAAGCCACTGCTGGCTTCCTTCCCATCGGTCGGGGTGCGAGATCAATAAGGATATTACCGGATCCCGAACAATTGTCCAGAGGCTACTGGATCTGCTTACTTGTTGGCAGCGATGGCCTTCTCGACCTCAGTCGGGAAGTCCTGGGTTCCCAGTGCGAACTCCTTGCCCTGGATGAAGATCGAAGGGGTGCCAACAACGCCATCGTACTGGCCGGCGGTAGAGGCGTACTGGACGAATGGACGGAACTTGTCATCCTCGATGCAGCTTTCAACGGACTGCGCAGCGCCATTCTGGATCGCTAGATCGGCCAGCTCGGCGTTCTTCATCTCGCCCTCTGGGTAGTGGCCCCACAGAGCCTTGACGAAGCCCATATAGGCTTCTGGGCTCTCGTCTGCGACGCAAGCCAATGCGTTGGCGCCGCGCGAGGAGAAGTTGGTTGGTGAACCACGATCAAGGTAGCCAACGTTGCGGTATTCAACGGTGACGTCCCCGTTGGCCAGCCAGTCCTCGATCTGGTCGCCGTAGGTAGCCTCGAAATCTGCACAGTGAACGCAGTTGGCGTCAACGTACATGGCGATGTTGATCGGCTCGCCCTTTTCAGCCACCGTCAGGTCGCGTGGGGTAGCAGGCTTTGGCGCCTCGGCAGGGGCTTCGAGCGTCTTGATATCGACCTTGTCGATGGCCTTCTCTGCGACGGTGTCCGGCGAGGTGACCATGATGCCACCGCCTGCGGTACCGCCCTGCGGCACGGCGCCGGAGTCTGCCACCTTTGCGTTGTTGTTCTGCACGATCAAGGTAACTACCAGTGCGATGACCACAATGACTGCAGCCAATACGCCCAGCTTCACGAAAAGCGACTTGCGCTTCTGAGCGGCATCTTGAGCGGCACGCATCTGCGCCGCCTTCTCGCGGGCACTCGCGGTTCGCTCTGCCTTCGATGGGCGCGGGTTATTTGTAGACATAAATTTGGCGGTTCCTTGGTCAGCGGACAAGTATCATCTGGAGTCAAGCTTAGCCAACTCCGTGGGCCAATATCCTTGAAAACTCAAGATTCACCCACCTTCACAGGACTCACATATCTTTCGCATACAGGGCCCAAAGTGCTCCAAAAACCTTAACTTGAGCGTTAAACCAAGTCATCAGCGGAAATCGTTTCTTTGCGCCCGGTCTTTTGCTGACCACGCAACACGTGTTCAGAAGTAGCTCATATGACGGCGAAACCCGCACATCGTTCCCTTACCAGTCAGTTTTCACTAGGCTAAATAGCAAGAGCGAGGAAATTTGACGAGAAGTCATTCACTCAGAACCGACGAATCTGCACCACGCCGGTGAACCAGATTGAACAAACCAGGAGGTTTGCAGTGGGTACCCCAGCGCCGAGTACAAAGACCGAAAATTCCTACGATTTTGTGGTTGTAGCCAACCGCCTTCCCGTGGATCGCATCACCAATCCTGACGGGTCGCAAGGATTCCAGCGTTCGCCCGGCGGTTTGGTTACCGCCTTGGAACCGGTCATGGCTGCGTCCGAAGGTGCCTGGGTGGGCTGGCATGGCGGTATCGGCGAGGAGCTGGAGAGCTTCGACAAGGATGACATCCACCTGGTCCCGGTCCCCCTGGATGAAGATGACCTGACCCTCTACTACGAGGGCTTCTCCAACTCGACGCTTTGGCCGCTCTACCACGACGTAATCGTACCACCGGAATACCACCGCACCTGGTGGGACCGCTACAAGAGAATCAACCAGCGATTCGCCGACGCAGTACTGAAAATCGCCGCTCCGAACGCTACCGTCTGGGTCCACGACTACCAGCTGCAGCTAGTTCCGCAGATGCTGCGGCTAGCACGCCCCGATCTGAAAATCGGCTTCTTCCTGCACATACCGTTTCCGGCGGCCAGCCTGTTTTCGCAGCTGCCTTGGCGCACCCAGATCCTGCAGGGGCTGGTCGGCGCGGACCTGGTCGGGTTCCAACGCGAAACCGATGCCAGCAATTTCCTGCGCTGCTTGCGCCGGTTCACCGGCTACTCCACCAAGGGCGATGTGGCTTCGCCCCCAGCCGATAACGACATGCAGAATCTCTGCCGTGCCAATGCGCATCCGATTTCCATTGATACCGAGCAAATCGCCAAGCTCTCGCGCGATCCGCAGATCATCGCCCGTGCCGCGCAGATCCGCCATGAGCTGGGAAATCCGAAAACCATCATGCTCGGCGTGGACCGTTTGGACTACACCAAGGGCATTCGCCACCGCCTGAAGGCCTATGGCGAGCTGCTATCCGACCAGACTCTGCGCGCCGGTGATGTCTGCCTGATCCAGGTAGCCAGCCCCAGCCGGGAAAACGTGGACAGCTATATAGAGCTGCGTGACCAGGTGGAGCTAATGGTAGGGCAGATCACCGGCCAGCATGACACACTGAGCCACACCACCCTGCGCTACCTGCACCAGTCCTATCCGCTACGCGAAATGATCGCAATGTATCTGGCAGCCGATGTCCTGCTGGTCACGGCCCTGCGCGATGGCATGAATCTGGTGGCCAAGGAGTTCGTCGCTGCGCACCAGGATGGTCGCGGTGTGCTGGTGCTCTCGGAGTACACCGGCGCTGCCGATCAGCTGACCCAGGCTGTACTGGTCAACCCCCACGACATCGACGGGATGAAGGCCAGAATCGTTGAAGCGGTTCAGATGAATGAGTCCGAGCAGGAACGCCGGATGAAACGCATGAACCGCCACTTGGCGCTCAACGACGTCTCCAAGTGGTCCGAGGACTTCCTGGCCGAGCTGGCCGAGATCAACGCGGCCAGCTCCGTGCACGAAATCGTTCGCTAGAAAGATTCCGACTGGAATCGAGATCTCCGATGAGGAATTCCATTGCCTGAACTTGACCCTGCCCTGCATGCCGCGCTGGCTGAATTTGCCACCCATCAGCGGGTGCTCGTGGCTTTGGACTTTGATGGAACGATGTCCCCGCTGGTTGATCGGCCGCAAGAGGCCCGGCCGCTGCCGGAGTCTGCTGCTGCCTTCGAACAACTGGCTTCCAGTCCCGGGGTATACACCGCGGTGGTGTCGGGCCGAAACCTGCAGTCCTTAGGCGAGGTCTACCCTGAGCCGCGTCCAGAGATTTGCATTGGTTCGCACGGTGCCGAACGCTTGGTCCCGCCACAGCTGGGCGCGATCTGGCACGATGAGCAGCTGAGCGGTAAGCAATCCAAGCTGCTCGGGCAAATTACCCAGCGCTTGGAACGAGTCGCTGCGATGCATGAGAACGTCAGCTTGGAGTACAAGCCATCGGCCACGGTCCTGCATGTTCGCCAGGCAAGACCTGATGTGGCTGTCAAGGCCTTAGCGCAGGCACGGCAAGCGCTAGGTGATTTGGACGGCATCAAACTGCTTGAAGGCAAGGCGGTGCTAGAGGCCACTGTGCATCACGGCGATAAGGGCCAAAGCCTGCAGTGGTTGCGTGAAGTCCTCGACGTCCAGGCGGTCCTTTTTGTCGGCGATGACGTGACCGACGAGAACGGATTCAGGGTCCTTGGCGCAGCAGATCTGGGGATCAAGGTGGGGCCTGGGCCGACTGCGGCGGCGCATGCTATCCCTTCCCCCAGTGAATTACCAGACCTTTTGAAAAGTCTGATTTTCATGCGACACTAAAGTGTCCCAATTCACTTTCACTACGGATCGTCGGGCTCGTACCTGCCCGTGAAAGGATTGTCATCATGGCAACTGTGACCTTTGAAAAGGCCACCCGCATTTACCCGGGCGCACTTGTGCCTTCTGTCGACGCAATCGACTTGGAAATCCAAGATGGAGAATTCCTTGTTCTGGTCGGCCCCTCGGGTTGCGGCAAGTCCACCACCCTGCGCATGCTGGCAGGCTTGGAAGAAGTAAACTCCGGTCGTATTCTCATTGGGGATAAGGACGTAACCAACGTCCCTCCTAAGGACCGCGACATCGCCATGGTCTTCCAGAACTACGCGCTGTACCCTCACATGACCGTTGCCGAGAATATGGGCTTTGCCTTGAAGATCGCCGGCGTCGACAAGGAGGAACGCAAGAAGCGCGTACTGGAAGCAGCCAAGCTTCTCGATCTGGAGAAGTACTTGGACCGCAAACCCAAGGCCCTGTCCGGCGGTCAGCGTCAGCGTGTAGCCATGGGCCGCGCCATCGTTCGTTCACCCCAGGTGTTCTTGATGGACGAACCGCTGTCCAACCTCGATGCAAAGCTGCGTGTGCAGACCCGTACACAGATAGCTTCGCTGACCCGTCGTCTCGGTGTCACGACCGTGTACGTGACCCACGACCAGGTGGAAGCCCTGACTATGGGTGACCGCGTTGCAGTACTCAAGGATGGCGAGTTGCAGCAGGTAGGCACCCCTCGTGAGCTCTACGATCGCCCACGCAATGTCTTCGTCGCAGGCTTCATCGGGTCCCCTGCCATGAACCTGGTGCAGTTGCAGTCTTCCAATGGGCAGGTCGCTTTCGGTTCAGCAGTTATCGATGCTCCAGGAGCACAGGGTGGAACCACCTTGGGCTTCCGTCCAGAGGACATCGAGATTGTTGGAGCCGGCGAAGGAGTAGAGATTGTTGTAGACGTTGTTGAAGAGCTCGGCGCAGATGCCTACATCTACGGCTCGGCAGAGCTAGGCGGGGAAACCCAGATAGTCGTGGTTCGTGTTGACGGCCGTACGCCTCCCGCACGTGGACAGCGCATCAATATTGCACCAAATCTGCAGCACGCGCACCTGTTTGATACGGAAAGCGGTCTGCGCTTGGGCGACGCCTAATACTGGCTAGCGTCAATGGCGGCTTGGAATTTGAACTCCGAGCCGCCATTCGCTTTAAGCCCGCTGCTCTAGAATCCGGTTAAACATCGAAGGCCCCGAACAAAAGTTCGGGGCCTTCGGCAAATTATGCCCGGCGATGACCTACTCTCCCACACCCTCCCGAGTGCAGTACCATCGGCGCTGTGGGTCTTAGCTTCCAGGTTCGGTATGGATCTGGGCGTTTCCCCCACGCTATGATCGCCGTAACTCTATACCTCATGGCTAGCCATGGGAAAACTACGGTGTCATTCGCGATTGCGACAACTCCATAACTATATCAAGCACGCAGTGGTTGTGCCACTTCAGAACGCGTTGCCAACAGTGTCCTTCGCCATACTCAGCCGCTTGGGCTAGCTCCAGATATCATCCCCGCGGAGCGTGGCCTCGGCACCGCCATCGCAATAAATCGTTTGCCCGGTGACGTGAGTATTTTCTTCACTCGTTAGCCACAGCAGTAGCTTGGCAATTACCACGGCTTCAGAGTGGTAGTTCAATGGCATTGGCACGTTCTGGTCAACCATCGACTTGCCTTCTTCGGTCGCCAATAATTCCCGAGTCATGTTGGTAATCACGGTGCCAGGAGCCACAGCGTTCAATGGGATGCCTGCGCCGGCCCACTTCTCCGAGATGCACTCGCGGCGAACCCAGCGGCTCAGCGCACGCTTGGAGGACGGGTAATTCAGGTAACCGGATCGCGGGCCAGCGGCTTCCAGTGCTGCGCCAAGGGCCAGGGCTGTTTCTTCGTCGCCTGCAAGCAATGCATCAACGAGTTCAGCTGAATTCTGCTGGATCGAGGCCATCGAGGAAACTACGGCCACTCGTGGTGACTGCGAGAGCCCCAACGCCGGCAGGAGGCCTTCCAGATACCTGGTTACACCGAAGTAGTTTACCGATACGGTAATCGCCTTAGGAGCCGAGATGCCTGCGGCCGCGATAACCGCGTCAATCTTGCCCTCGGAATGCTCTAGGGTCTGGCTGATGGCGCTTAGCCGGCCCGCTTGCGTCGATAGGTCAGCAGTGACCTCAGCGTCACGTAGATCAACTCCAATGACCTTGTGCCCACGTTCTCGAATCAATTCTGCAGTGGCCGCACCAATACCGGAAGCAGCGCCAGTAACGACATAAGTTCTCACGTTCGGTTTCCCTCTTTCGCAATTGGAAGACGAGTCGAGACACCGTCGATAAGTCGGTCGCAGGCTCGCTCATATCCCACACTATGCCCATTTCGTGTGGCCTCTTGAACAATGATGCCTAAGTCAAGTGTTTATGGTTGCCACAGCCGCTTAGCAGCTACCTAGGTTAAAGCAGAAAAGAGGGGGAACCAGGCAGCGCCAGCTGCCCGATTCCCCCTCTTTTCTGGTTAAACAGGTGAGGCCCCCTAGCACCAACAGGTGCCCAAGGGGCCTCACACACATAAGTTAAGTCCGGCGGTGACCTACTCTCCCACACCCTCACGAGTGCAGTACCATCGGCGCAGTGGGCCTTAGCTTCCGGGTTCGGTATGGGACCGGGCGTTTCCCCCACGCT
>NZ_JBOGEG010000063.1:0-5014 GCF_050701915.1 Glutamicibacter sp.
CGCCGATGGTACTGCACTCGTGAGGGTGTGGGAGAGTAGGTCACCGCCGGACTTAACTTATGTGTGTGAGGCCCCTTGGGCACCTGTTGGTGCTAGGGGGCCTCACCTGTTTAACCCGTGGAGGGGCCAGGCATGAAAGCCTGGCCCTTTTCCTGTTTAACGGGCTTGGGTGCTGGCCGCTTGCGCGGACCGCTCAGGGAATGATCAGGCTGGCGTTGGGTTGTGAATCCAGCCAACCTTGCTGAGCCTTATTTGTCCCCCTCGACGGGTATCGACTAAAAATGCCAGTTGGTGGACTGCACAATTTGGGTTCCAAGCAACCCATGCGACAGCTCCGTTTCGGAAGGTGATTCCCGCAATTGCACCACAGTCATCTGTCGGCGTGCAATGGTGCGAGCAAGTAGCGACCACATGCCTCGACGTATGGGGATTCGACCGACCAGGGGGACCAGGACTGCGAGAATTCACCAGGTCAGGCCATCGAATATCATTTTGGATCTCTTCCTGGAATGGCCTTGAAAGTAATAGATACTGTCAACCAACCGCCGAAGGCCCCGGCATCATGTTTCTGGAGACGCGGACGCCGGCGCCAGTAGATGCTCTGGCAGCTAGTGGGCAAAATGACGGACACAGACAGGCAGGGTTGCTGACCACTGACGTGCAGCACCTGGAAGCCCCAGCGGTATCGGGATCCTGCCTCGATAACGAGGGATTGAGCAAGCTCAACTAAACATTCTCATGGTCGTTGGCGGGGATCCCACAGCGTTATCCTTCATTTGGATTCACGGGTATCTGGCTGCGTTGCATGCGGGGATGTGTACTTCTATCGTCCGTTTGCCAGTGGCCGAAATCCCAGGATGCCCATCACGCCGTCCCGAGATAGCCATTGAAAGAATTGCCGTCCGGTATCTCAGCTTCATTTCGCCCCGAGTCTGAGGTACCGGACTATCTTGTGGTTTTCTCCGCTCCAAGTTGCATGTGACTGCGATTACATGGATGTCGGGGTTGAAGCGCACCAAGCAAGGTGAGCATAAGACCTCTGATGCAGTTAGTAATCCCAGAGGAGCAACATGCGTACTAGCCAGACAAGTCAAAACCTGAAACGTGGTTTGAGCACACGGCATATCAGGTTTATCGCTCTAGGGTCTGCTATTGGCACGGGCTTGTTCTATGGTTCCGCAAGCGCCATACAAATGGCCGGGCCAGCGGTGCTGCTCGCGTACATACTCGGTGGCGCAGTGGTGTTCATGGTGATGCGTGCGTTGGGAGAAATGGCAGTCCGCAATCCGACCTCCGGCTCATTCGGAAGCTATGCCACTGAATTTGTTGGACGCTTTGCTGGCTTTGCAACTGGGTGGACTTACACGTTTGAAATGTTCGTGGTGGCTCTGGCCGACGTGACAGCTTTTGGCGTATATATGGGTTTCTGGTTCCCCAACGTCGAACGATGGATCTGGATCCTGGCGGTTGTTTTCTTCATCGCCGCCGTGAACCTGCTTTCGGTTAAAGTCTTTGGGGAACTGGAGTTTTGGTTCTCCTTGATCAAGGTTGTGGCTATCATGGCAATGATCGCTGGTGGTGTTCTGGTCATCGTTTTCGGGTTGGGCAACCAAAGCGAAGGAGCTGCAGGTCTATCCAATCTCTTTGCTGGCGACGGCTTCATGCCGCACGGTGTCTGGGGCATTCTCGCTTCGCTGACGATTGTCATGTTTGCCTTCGGCGGCACCGAGGTAATCGGCATTACCGCTGGAGAAGCGCAGAACCCGCGTAAAGTCATTCCGCAGGCAATTAACTCTGTACCAGTGCGCATCTTGTTGTTCTACGTACTGACGCTCGGTGTCATCATGTGCATTCAGCCGTGGAACACGATTGATGGCAGTGAAAGTCCATTCGTTTCGATCTTCTCCAGCATTGGCTTCTCGTCAGCAGCAAATGTCCTGAACTTCATCGTCATCACTGCGGCGCTCTCAGCAATCAATGCAGACATCTTCGGCGCGGGACGCATGATTCACGGTATGGCCAAACAAGGCCAGGCACCACAGGTATTTACGAAGACCACGGCTAACGGGGTCCCATGGGTGACTTCATTATCGATGATCGGCGCATTGCTTATTGGTGTAGTGCTGAACATTTGGTTCGAAGATGAGATCTTCTTCCTCATCGCCGCGTTGGCTACTTTCGCCACCGTCGTTGTTTGGTCGATGATCCTGATCTCTCATATTCGGATGAAGCGCCGGATAGACAGAGATAATCTTGAACCATCTGCATTCCCAGTTCCGCTTTGGCCGGTGGGCAGCTACTTGGCGCTGGCCTTCATGATCTTCGTGATCATCCTAATCGGCATTATTCCGGATACGCGTAGTGCACTCATTACCGGTCTAATCTGGGTGGCAATTCTGGGCGTCTGCTATCGGCTATTTGTGAGAGGAAAAGCTATTCCAGTTGAAACCCAATCAGCACAACCGAAAGAAACCGCAGTAGCTGAACGGCCCTAGTCCGACAAATGGTAGGGACCCGACATAGGCCGGCCCCGGATCGACTGGCCACGAGGGTGCAAACGCAGTTTTGAACCGCGCTGCTAGTAAATTGCCAAGTCATCAAGTTCGGCAAAGGCCTTCATTAGCCGTAGTCTCAGGTAAATACTTGCACGCAACGATCCGTGGAGATAAAGATGGCCGCTACCCATGCCGGATTTCTAGATGCCCTCAGCGCGGCATTACCAGAAAATGCCATAGAAACATCGGGCCAGCTGCTTCGAGAAAACTCTAGAGACTTCGGGCAGTTATCAGGGAATCCAATAGAACCGCTGGCCGTTGTTTTCGCCAGTTCCGTAGCGGATGTGCAACATGTTCTACGCTTGGCCAGCGAATACAAGATACCGGTCATTAGCCGCGGTGCCGGCACAGGTGTTTCTGGTGGTGTACACGTACTGGGTGATGCCGTCGTCTTGAACTTGAGCAAGATGAATAGAATCCTAGAGATCCGCCCGGAAGATGAAGTCGCTGTGGTTGAACCTGGCGTCATCAATCATCAGCTGAACGAAGCCGTTTCCGAATTTGGCCTCATGTACGCCCCGGATCCTGCTAGCTACAAGATGTCTACGATTGGCGGCAACATCGCAACCAACGCGGGAGGTCTGCGGTGCGCGAAGTATGGCGTTACCCGAGAAGCAGTGCTCTCCCTAGACGTCGTATTGGCTGACGGCCGACTAATCCGCGTTGGTAAGAATACGTTCAAGGGTGTAGCAGGGTATGATCTCGCCGCACTTTTCACAGGGTCCGAGGGCACGCTGGGTGTTGTCGTTCGCGCAGTTGTCCGATTGCGCTATCTCCCGGTAGACGAACGAGACGTAGCTCTATTGTTCCCCAGCCTGGAAGAAGCAGTCGAGGGCGTTCAACTGATTGCCAAAGCCAGAATCCAGCCTGCCATTTTGGAACTCATCGATCATTCGACTTTGCTCATTCTTGATGAACAGTACTCGACGAATTACGCAGGTCTCGGCGGTGCCATGCTCTTGACTCGACTAGATGGCTATGGCGCCGAGCGTGAAGAAGCCGCCCTCCGCAATGTTTTCGAAGAACGCAATGCCCAGCTAAGCAATTCAGCAGATCCGAGTGCTACGCAACTGATCGAAATGCGCCGAACCAGCCGGGGCGATACTAAAGACGATGCTTACCGGACTGGAGAGGATGTCGCCATTCCGAAAAGCAAGATGCTTGAATACGTGCACCGCGTTCAACGAGCTGCGCGGGAGGAAAACGTAAACATGAGGATGATTTCGCATGTAGGGGATGGCAATCTGCATCCAACGTTTTCTGTAGAACCGGAAGACGGCAATGAGCCACTAGCGAGGCTAGGCCGTGCCGTTGAAAGCTCCGTACGCATAGCATTGGAACTAGGCGGCACAATTACTGGTGAACACGGTGTCGGGCTGATCAAAAAAGATTGGTTGCAATGGGAACAAGCAACAGAAGTGATCGAACTCCAACAGCAGATCAAGAAGCTTTTGGACCCGTTGAATATTTTGAATCCTGGGAAGGCTATCTAATGGTCTCAGGCTGCGAAACCTAGCCAAGGACTTGGCGGAAAAGAAAAGAGTAGCTATCCCGGGCGCTGAGAAAAATTCTGCATGGGTGTAGAGTGAAATGGTTGTAACCACGGGATATAGCGCAGCTTGGTAGCGCGCGTCGTTCGGGACGACGAGGTCACAGGTTCGAATCCTGTTATCCCGACGCACAGTTAAGGGGGAACTTCGGTTCCCTCTTTTCGTATTAGACCGTTGCGTCTGGACTCAGTGCAGGTCAAGCTGACCTGCATTCTTGGGTGGCAATTTAACGGCTGACGTTTAGCGTAGCTCAGGTCTATAACAGGCATTTCAATAAACGAGCTGCAGATCACTCGAGGATATTGCCCCAGGATGTGCGATCCGAGAATTTTTTAGGTATAGTTATATCTCGTGCTAAGGCATTCAGCGCAGATCAGCTTCGGCTACTGAAGCAAATGAATACCAAGTCACATTGGGATATGGTGTAATTGGCAACACAACGGTTTCTGGTTCCGTCATTCTAGGTTCGAGTCCTGGTATCCCAGCGCTTCACCAAAGAGATTTGGTGAGCTGAAGATTTATCTTCAGCATACGGCCCCATCGTATAGCGGCCTAGTACTCCGCCCTCTCACGGCGGCAACACGGGTTCGAATCCCGTTGGGGTCACCAAAGCAAAAATCGCGAAACTTATGTTTCGCGATTTTTTTATGCCCAAAAATTGGGGATTCAACGGAACCGACAACAGCTTCTGCCGGAACTTCCCTAAGCAGGGTAACCCTTCAGTAAGGTAACGACACAGGGTTTGCAGTTCTAGCGCGGGTGAGGGGAAACTGCCCGTAGAGCCGTAGAGCCGTAGAGCCGTAGAGCCGTAGAGCCGTAGAGCCGTAGAGCCGTAGAGCCGTAGAGCCGTAGAGCCGTAGAGCCGTAGAGCCGTAGAGCCGTAGAGCCGTAGAGCCGTAGAGCCGTAGA
>NZ_JBOGEG010000063.1:5114-6234 GCF_050701915.1 Glutamicibacter sp.
GCCGTAGGGCATAACAACGCATTGCCGCCATTGAAGACATTGGACGCTGCCAAAAACGTGTCCGACCCAAGCAGCGCTGGAAGTCTATGGGCTTCAACCTGATCATGTCGTGCAAAGTCACCCGAGAAGATAGCTAAGAACGGACCTGATTACGTTCCAATTTTCTATCCGCCGATCCTGTGGGTGTCTATGCTTGATCCCATGAGTGGCAGAGCCAACGCATTTAGCGATGAAGGTGCACGGGATCCATCGCGCCCAAAATTGCATCGGGAACGAAAGAGAGCTCTGTACTTCTTGGGCATAGGAGGATTCTGTTTCCTCCTGACTCTGACGGTGAATTACGGACTGAAGTTCACGATCCTGGGGGCGCGTCCTACTTCAGCTTTTCTTATCGCTAATGCAGCGGCCACCGTAGTCTCCTACTACCTCTCGCGACGGTTTACCTTTGGGGACGTCGTCCATGGCCTCAAACGTATTCAGTTCATCAAATTCGTCGGCATGTCCACCATAGCTATTGGAATTACCGCGGCGCCGGTTTACGTATCTCGTTGGATTTTTGGAATCACGGAACCTCACGTTTCCTTTGTCGTCCAGGAAATCGCCGACTTTATCGCCGGCCCCATTATCGGCACGTTGCTTGGCATGATCTTCCGATGGTGGGCAATGAAGAAGTTCGTCTTCCTAGATACGCTCCATAAACGTACAGAGATCCTGTAACTCGCGGAGGCAATGCAGCCACGATTCCGTTGCAGGGTCGCTCGACTGTCAGGGTGTCAAAGTAGGACCGAGGATCATGCCGCCCACGGTGTAACCACGATCACTGCGAAAAGTGCCCTGCCGATTTGCGGAGCCCCGAAAACCTGTGTATAGTTTTTATCTGTTGCCGGAACGGAAACAACACGGAATATACCGATTGTTTACCCGGCAGCCAATCACTTTTCACTGAAGGTTTTCCCCCGATTTTGATCGGATCAGGAAGTCTGGTAAGTTGGAAAAGTTGCTCCGGAGCGAAGCAGTGATCTTCTGAAACGGTCATTGTGGTGTCGAGAGTGTTTGTTGTTTGAGAACTCAATAGTGTGCCAAGTTTGTTGATACCGAATATTTTTATTTGGTGAATACA
>NZ_JBOGEG010000064.1:0-5739 GCF_050701915.1 Glutamicibacter sp.
TGTATTCACCAAATAAAAATATTCGGTATCAACAAACTTGGCACACTATTGAGTTCTCAAACAACAAACACTCTCGACACCACAATGACCATTTCAGAAGATCACTGCTTCGCTCCGGAGCAACTTTACAAGCTTACCACCAAGTTGACCGTTGTCAACTCGACGTTTCAGTATCGTTCACCCCGCCTTTTCCGTTTCGCCCTTTCAGGCTGTCCGGATCAGCGGCGCGAGATAAAACTTTACACGGGTTCGGCCAGGACGCAAAATCGGCCAGTTTCCATACTTTTCTGCCCGGAATCCCCGGAATCATGCGGATTCCCTGCGGTGCAAGGTGAATATCGGCTAAAAACAACGGAAAATTGTTGTTATGAAGCAGGTCACCTTAACGAAAACGGGCCATAGCTTGCCTTGGCAAGCTATGGCCCATTCACGGTGTCTGAAGACTACTTCGCCTGTCCAGCACGCAAACGCGATACCTCGTAGAGCGAGATGCCAACAGCCATCGAAGCATTCAGCGATTCCATTGCCGAGTCGATTGGAATCGAAACGATGGCGTCGCAGTTTTCGCGGACCAGTCGGGACAGGCCCTTGCCTTCGGAACCTACCACGATGCACAGCGGGCCGGTTGCCAATTCGAAGTTCGGAAGCTCCATATCCCCACCGGCGTCGAGGCCGATCACGAAAATGCCAGCAGCCTTGATTTCTTTCAGTGCGCTGGTCAGGTTGCTGCACTTGGCCACTGGTACACGTACAGCTGCACCGGCGCTGGTCTTCCATGCCGAAGCGGTCATGCCGACGCTGCGGCGTTCTGGAATGATCACGCCGTCTGCGCCGAAGGCAGAAGCCGAACGAACAATCGCACCCAGGTTACGCGGGTCGGTGATTCCATCCAGTGCCAGGAACAGCGGCTGGGTCCTGGTGTATCCCTTGTCGAAGTCCTTGATGGCCTTGGTAGCCAGCTGGACTGCATCCTTGTATTCGTATGGCGGGATCTGCAGGGCCATGCCCTGGTGGATCGCGTCATCGGTCATGCGGTCGAGCTCGGGCTTGGATGCTTCCATCAGCGGGATGCCCTGCTCGGCAGCCAGCTTCAGGGATTCGCGGACGCGGTCATCAACGTCGATGCGGATGGCAACGTGCAGCGCCTTGGCAGGAATGCCGGCGCGCAGCGCCTCAACGACGGAGTTGCGGCCGGTGACGAATTCGGCGTTGACCTTGATGCGGTCGGTTCGGCGGCCGGTGCTGCGCTTGGCGGCCGAGCGCTCGGAGAGCTGCTTGGCACGGTAAGCCTTGTGGTACGGGCGGTCCTCCGCTTTGGGAGTCGGGCCCTTGCCCTCGAGGGAACGACGTCCCTTGCCACCACTACCCTTGGTTGGGCCCTTTTTGTTCATTGGTTCATGTCCTTTAGTTTTGAGTTCGTTGGCGTCGCGCTTGTTCGCGACTAGTTGTCCAGAGTCCAGCGAGCGCCATCGGCCGAGTCCGCCACGGTAATGCCAGCGGAAGCCAGCGCATCGCGGATGGCGTCGGAGCGTGCCCAGTCCTTGGCAGCTCGCGCTTCGGCGCGTTCAGCCAACTGGGCCTGGATCAGCTGATCCAGGGCTGCGTGCTCTGCAGAAGATTTCGAGCCTTCATTGCTGCCGGCATCATCCAGGCCCAATACCTGGGTCATGGCCAAGACCTGGCCCAAGGCCTTGGCAGTGGCAGCGTCCTCACGGCTATCCAAGGATGCATTGCCCAGCCGCACGGTTTCATGCAGTGCGGCCAGCGCCATTGGAACGTTCAGGTCATCATCCATCGCGGTGCCGAAAGCTTCCGGAACCCCGGTGGCCACGATCGACTCGGCGACGGCACCCAGGCGGTAGCGCGCGTTGGAGATGAAGGTGTCGATGCGTTCCACCGCTGCCCCCGCTTCGGTCAGCGAGTCCGGGCGGTAGTCGAGCATCGAACGGTACTGTGCCTGGCCCAAGAAGTAGCGCACCACTCGGGCGTCGGCCAGCGCGAGCATTTCTTCCGGGGAAATGGTGTTTCCAATGGACTTGGACATCTTCTCACCCTCGTAGGTGACCATGCCGTTGTGCATCCAGAAGTTTGCAAAGCCGTGGCCAGCCGCGTTGGACTGGGCCATCTCGTTCTCGTGGTGCGGGAAGCGCAGATCCAGTCCGCCGCCGTGGATGTCGAATTCGCTGCCCAGGTACTTGCCAGCCATCGCCGAGCACTCAAGGTGCCAGCCTGGGCGGCCGCGTCCCCATGGGCTTGGCCAGGAAGCGGTCAGCGGATCGGTGCCCTTGTAGCCCTTCCACAGCGCGAAGTCGCGTGGGTCCTTCTTGCCGCGCGGATCCGAATCCGGCGCGTCCTGCATATCGTCGATCTTCTGGCGGGTCAGTGCGCCGTACTGCTCATAGGAGCGCACGTCGAAGTAGACATCTCCGGAGCTATCGGCCGCCGGGTAGGCATGGCCGCGTTCGATCAGCTGTGCAATCAGCTCATGCATTTCGGTGATGTGCCCGGTCGCACGTGGTTCGTAGGTTGGGCGTTGGACACCCAGAGCCTCGTAGGCCCGTGCGAATTCCTGCTCGAAGCGGTACGCCAGGGCGAACCATTCTTCGCGCGGCTTGTAGTGGGCATCGGCTTCGAAGTCCTCGGCGAAGGATTTCGCCGACTTCTCCAGGATCTTGTCATCGATGTCCGTGACATTGCGGACGGTGGTGACGGCGAAGCCGCGGTATTCGAGCCAGCGCACCAATAGGTCGAAGACGATGGCGCTGCGAACGTGGCCCACGTGCGGCATGCCCTGCACGGTGGCGCCACAGTAGTACAGCTTGACTTCGCCTTCCGCCAATGGCTGGAAGTCGCGTACGGATGCTGTTTTGGTGTCATAGAATCGCAGGCTCACGCCTTTAAGGTTATCCGATGGATGCACCCTTTGTACTTCACTTGTGACTCTCTCGATGATCGAAGCGCCGCAGCGCCACCAACAGGCCTAGCGCGATACCGGGTAGACCAGTGCGGTGGCATAGGCGGTCACGCCCTTGCCCTCCCCCTCGTAGCCCAGCCCGTCGCTGGTGGTCGCAATGACGCTGACTGGGGCGCCGATAGCCTCGCTAAGCACTTTATTGGCTTCTTCGCGGCGCGCGGCAAAGCGCGGGCGGCGGCCAACGAACTGCACCGCGACATTGCCGATTTCGAATCCCGCCTCGCGCACCAGGCGGGCGGCTTCTGCAATCAGGCTCACACCGCTGGCCCCGGCGAATTCCGGGCGGTCCACACCGAAGTGCGTGCCCAGATCGCCAATGCCCGCTGCAGAGAACAGCGCATCGCAGGCCGCGTGCGCTACTGCGTCGCCATCGGAGTGGCCGGAAAGTCCGGTGTCTTCCGGGAAGTGCAGTCCTGCCAGCCACATTTCGCGAGTTGGGTCTTTGCTGACCGCGTGAACATCGATGCCGTTGCCGACTCGTGGCAGGATCATTGCTTCTTCCTTTGCGCTTGGGACGGCTGCGGGCTGGCTCGCCGCGAGCTTTCCTGCCGCGTCGAGATCTTCGGGATAGGTGACTTTCATGGCTTGCTGCGATCCGGGCACCACTCGGACTTCGGCCCCAAAAGCCCGCACGATCGACGCATCGTCGGTAACCATATCCAGTTCGGCAGCGGTGCAGGTATCCAGCTGGGCATGCGCATCGCGCAACAGCTGCGCGTCAAAGCCCTGCGGGGTTTGCACCGCGCGCAGGATGGAACGCGCCGGGGTTTCCTTGACGATTTCGTGCTCACCGGCGGCATCGGGCTCGACCACGCAGATGGTGTCGGTGACGTTCAATGCCGGGATGACGGCGTGGCACTGCGCATCGGCCAGGGCGCCAAGCACCTGTTCATGCAGCTCGGCCGGGGCAAATGCCCGGGCGGCGTCATGGACCAGGATGCTGGTGGCGGCGGAACTGACTTCAGCCAGGCCGGCGCGAACCGACGCAGCGCGGCTTGCACCGCCGGGAACGGTGCGGACCTTGTCCCCGTACTGCGCCATGGTCGCGGCCAGGCGTTCGTCCTCCGGCGGGGTAACCACGATGATTTCGGTGATCTGCGGAATCCCCAGGATCCGGTCCACGGCGTGTTCAGCCAGGGATTTCCCGGCCACCTGGACCATCGCCTTGGGAAGGCCAGCGCCGAGGCGCGTTCCCATTCCGGCGGCCACGAGGATCAGGCTTGAATTATGCACTTCGCTTTGCTTCACAGCGCCCAGCTTATCGTGCCACGTGATTCCGCTTTGGCTGCTTTAATGCCAAAAGCCGTGAAACGCTTGGGAGCGTTTCACGGCGATGCGTTACCAGAACGGGGGTTAGGCCGAAGCCAGAACCTCGTCCAAGAGGCCTTCTGCCTTGGCCTCGTCCAGATCCTTGGCCAAGGCCAATTCACTGATCAATACCTGGCGAGCCTTTGCCAGCATTCGCTTTTCGCCTGCCGACAGACCACGGTCATTTTCTCGGCGCCACAGGTCGCGAACTACTTCTGCAACCTTGATGACATCGCCGGAAGCGAGCTTCTCGACATTTGCCTTGTAGCGGCGCGACCAGTTGGTCGGCTCTTCGGTAAATTCAGCACGAAGGACATCGAACACATGGTCCAAGCCTTCCTGACCTACCACGTCACGTACGCCAACAAGATCAACGTTCTCAGCTGGAACCTCGATGGTCAGGTCACCCTGAGCCACTTTGAGCTTGAGATACATTTTCTCTTCGCCCTTGATCTTGCGCATCTTGATCTCTTCGATCATTGCGGCACCGTGGTGCGGGTAGACAACAGTCTCGCCAACCTCAAAAACCATGTGGATAAACCCCTTTCCCACGTCCTAGTCTACCATGTCCGCTATTCAGGAGCCTGCGATTGTGCCCCATATAACCGCGAATTCACGCGGAATTGCCTCTTCCACTTGCAAGAGAAACATGCTATGAAGAAGGTAAGGCAGTCGACTGCGCACCAACCCCCTTCCCGGCAACGGTTGTCTACAACTTGTCGAAATGCGTGTGTTGCACGTCGCTAAATCGCGTCTTTGCGTGAAAAACGGCTAGGCTTAGAGGTAATCGTGGTCCATTTCGCGATTGCCCCTGCCCTAGGTGCATTCGATTAAACAGGCCACGAACCGAAGCAACTCATTTTTCTCACCGAGGAGTTAGTGTCGTGATCACCGCACGCATGACCGCTGGACGTCGCATTGCCGCGTCCCTCGCTGTGGCTGCCCTGGCATTCGGTGTCACCAGCTGTGGCGCCATCAACGAGCAGGCCACCAACACCGACTACGCCGCCAGCGATGGCGTCAACGTCGATGTCTCAGACGCAAAGGTTCGCAACCTGATGTTCGTCACCAACAGCGACGACACTGAAGCCCGCCTGATCGGCTCCGTAGTCAACGCCGGCGATTCCGCGCTGACCCTGTCGGTCAAGGCTGACAACGCAGCACCTGTCTCCATCCAGGTTCCTGCAGACGGTGCCATCAAGCTTGAAGAAGACAAGAACAAGCAGATCATCAAGAACATGGGCATTGCAGCTGGCGAGCATGCTGACTCGGTCTTCACCGTAGCCGGTGAAAACGTGGAATTCAGCGTTCCAGTTGTCGATGGCACCCTGGCTGAATACCGGGACTTCGTACCAGGCGGTTCTGACCAGTCGGTCACCGAGCACCTGACTCCAGAAGAGACCCACTCAACCTCGGGCCATTAAGCTTCGCACAAGCCAAAACAAGAGCCTCGGGCA
>NZ_JBOGEG010000065.1:0-3970 GCF_050701915.1 Glutamicibacter sp.
CCCATGCACCATCTGGTGCATGGGCCCACGTTTCGCTTGCCTGCCATCACCCTTTTGGTTGAGCCATAAATCAGCACTGGGGGCGGTGAGAGCAGGGCTCGAATTCCCTAGGCTGGGAATATGATCCAGGCACAGCAGTTGACGAAGAAATACGGTGGAAAGACCGTGGTCGATAATGCGTCGTTCACGGTGCAGGAAGGCATGGTCACTGGGTTCCTCGGCCCGAACGGCGCCGGCAAATCCACCACCATGCGCATGATCGTGGGATTGGCCGAACCTACCAGCGGAGAAGTGCTGGTCAATGGGCGCGACTTCAAGAAATCACGTCACCCTCTGACCGAAGTTGGCACCCTGCTGGAAGCTAAATCGGTCCACAAATCCCTTACTCCGCTGGCGCATTTGCGTGCCATGGCAGCTACCGCAGGACTCCCGGTCTCCCGAGTGCACGAAGTGCTGGATCTGACCGGCCTGTCAAGCGTGCAGCGGAAAAAGGTCGGCGGCTTCTCGCTAGGCATGGGACAGCGGCTAGGCATTGCCACTGCCCTGCTTGGAGATCCGCAGGTGCTGATCCTCGATGAGCCGGTCAACGGACTGGATCCCGAAGGTGTGGCCTGGGTCCGCAATCTGGCCCGCCAGCAGGCGGCCGAAGGCAAAACCGTTTTCATCTCTTCCCACCTGATGAGTGAAATGGCCCAGACAGCGGATCACCTGATCGTGATTGGCCGTGGCCGCATCATGGCCGACGCGCCGATCAGTGAATTCATCGACAACGGTCTTGACCAGACAATCGTGCGTTCAGCCGACATTGAGGTCTTGATGAACGCGCTGAACGGTGAAGGTGTTCAGCTACGCCGGATTGATGGCCATGGCCTGGAAGTTACCGGCCCCGATTCAGAAACCATTGGCCGTCGTGCCCTGGAATACGGGGTGGTGCTCAGCGAACTGCGTCCGCTGCAACGCACCTTGGAAGACGCATACATGGAATTGACCCGTGATGCCGTGGAATACCACTCGAACATAGTTGCCGAGACTGGCGGCGGGAAGTAAGGATATGTCTAACCTTCTAGCAACCGCACCGCATGGCAAGGTCACGCTATTCGGCGTGCTGCGCAGTGAATCCATCCGTTTCTTCTCCCTGAATTCCACCCGCATCCTGGTTCTCTTGGCCATCGTGTTCTATGTGGGCATTGCGGCCGTGGCGACGTGGGGTATTGGATCGCTGAGTGCCAGCATGGGCGACACGAATCAGATGCCGGGCATGGAAGACCTGTCGGCCCCGGGATTCGCAGGTGAGCTTATCGGCTCGGGGCTGGTCTTCAGCCAGCTGATCCTTGGCGTGCTTGGTGTCCTGCTCTTCAGCGGTGAATTCACCACCGGCTCAGCGGTAAGTACGTTCCTGGCCAGCCCGCGGCGATTGCGGGTCCTGGCTGCCAAGGGCATCTTGATCATCCTGCTGACTGCTATCGTCCAGATCATCAGCTCGCTCTTGGCCTTCGCGGTCAGCAAGCCAATTGCCGATAACTACCAGATGAATCTCGAATTCAGCAGCGATGCCTTCCAGCGGGTGCTCTGGTACGGGACGCTGGCGGTGACCATGGCGGCGTTGATCGGTTTGGCGTTGGGGATGCTGCTGCGCAACTCGGCCGGCGGCATTACCAGCCTCGCTGCCCTGTTCTTCGTGCTGCCGATCATTCTTTCCATCCTGACTTCCCTGACCGACTGGGCGCAGGATATCGCGAAGTTCACCCCTGACCAGCTGGGCATGGGGTTGGCGACGCCTGCGAGTGTCGTCAGCGACTTGGAGACCTGGCAGCAGCTGCTGGGTGTGGCGGGTTGGATCGTGCTTCCGCTGGCGTTGGGCGCGATCCTGCTGACCAAGCGGGACATCAAATAGCTCAGAGATTGATCGAGAAAACTAGACTGGAAATATGAGCCAACCGACGCTGCAGGAAACCGTGGTTTCCTTCGATGAACTGGCCGCCAAGCGCATGGGCCGGATACGCCGCTATTTGCGTACCCACCCGCGTTTGGTGGTCATCGGTGCGGTAGTCATCTACCTGCTGCTCACCTTGCCAGGTGTCTTGGTCTTGGCAGCGATGCCAGAAGCCAATGCCACCGGCCTGCTGGTCGTCACCCTCGCCATCAGCGCTGCCCTGTTGTACCGGCGCCGGGCGCCGATGACGGTGATCATCCTGGTGTTCATTTTCGAGTGCTTGGCCCTGGTGATTGCTGGTCCGCAGGGTGGACTGGGCGGGGTAGGCATGATTATCGCCCTGTATACGGTCGCCACCAGCTATTCGGCCAAACGCACCATCCCGCTGGCCATCTTGGCCGGCAGCTTCCAGACGGTCCTGATGGTGCTGATGGGCTTCCCCGACATGGCCGGAATGGAATTCGACCCGCAAGATGGAATCGATGAAACCATCTTCACCCGCGTCATCATTGCCGTCTCGGGCAGCTTCGTCATCGGTTTCTACATTGCCGCGGCCGCGGTGGGCATGAACGTGCGCAACGCGCGCATCCACGAAGCCGAACTGAATCACTGGGCCTCGCAGGTCTCCGGACTGGCCCAGGTGCAAGAGCGCAACCGCATTGCCCGCGAAATGCACGACGTGGTTGCCCATTCGCTTTCGGTGATGATTGCCCTGTCCGAGGGGGCACGAGTGGTGGCCAAGCGCGATCAGGTCCGCGCCGACGAAGTGCTCAATGAACTCTCTGGAACCGGCCGCGCCGCCCTGGCAGATATGCGCCGCATGCTTGGCGTGCTTCGACAAGAGGAATCCGGAGAGCTGGCCCCGCAGCCTACCGGCGGGAACGTGGAGCAATTGCTCGAAGGATTCCGTATCGCAGGTCTGCCGGTCTCATTTACCCATACGGGCGATCCGTTGCCGGAGGACACCACCTTCCAGCTGACCGTCTTCCGTATTATTCAAGAGTCCCTGACTAATTCCTTGCGCTATGCCCGTAACGTAAGTGATGTGCAGGTTCGCCTGGAACGGCGGCGCGAAGAACTGCGCATGGAAATCATGGACAACGGGGATGCAACGAGAGTTCCGAGTATCGGCAGCGGACGCGGGCTGCGCGGCATGCGCGAACGAGCTGCGCTCTTTGGCGGAACGGTTGATGCCGGACCGGTAGCCAGTGGTGGATGGATTGTAAAAGCGGTCCTCAAGCTACCCGAATGCAGCTTGCAGAACGAAAACCAGAAGGCAGTGAAGGAATAAGCGTGGAAGACAAAATCAAGGTTCTGCTGGTCGATGACCAGCCCCTCTTACGCATGGGATTCCGCCTCATCCTCGAAGGTGAAGACGACATCGTCATCGCCGGCGAAGCTGTCGACGGTCTCGATGCCCTTGCCCAGACGGCCGCACTGAAACCCGATGTGGTCCTGATGGATGTGCGCATGCCCAAGATGGACGGTCTGGAAGCGACCGAACGCATCGCCAAGGACCACCCGGAAACCAAGATCATCATCCTGACGACCTTTGACCTGGACGAGTACGCCTTCTCGGGACTGCAGGCAGGAGCCAGTGCGTTCCTGCTCAAGGACGTGGCCCCGGAAGAACTGGTCCAAGCGGTGCGCCTGGTAGCTTCCGGCGACGCTGTGGTGGCACCTCGGGTGACTGCCCGCCTGCTGGAAACCTATGTGCGCAACGCTGGCGCCGGGAACCGAAACCAGCCGGCCGAAACTCCGCATGACCCGCTGCTCGACGATCTCACCCCGCGTGAGCAGGAAGTGCTGCGTGCGCTCTCCGAGGGACTATCCAACGCCGAGATTGCACACCGTTTCTTCCTTTCCGAAGCGACCGTGAAAACCCACGTCAGGCGTATCCTGACCAAATTGCATCTGCGCGACCGTGTTCAAGCGGTGGTGTACGCCTACGAGACCGGGCTGGTCATTCCATCCCAGGGCCTGGACTACTAGGCATCGTTTAAGCAGCAAACTGGCCGCCGTGTGAAACCCATTAGG
>NZ_JBOGEG010000066.1:0-3030 GCF_050701915.1 Glutamicibacter sp.
AGCACGTTAGAGCTGGCGCTAAAGTGTCGGACGTTTGGAGGAAGATTTCAGTATGGGAACAACGAACTATCGAGCGACTTGCTATTGCCATATGGAGGAAACTTTTCCAGTGCGCGAGGATAAGCAGGATGCTTGTGAAGATAAAAACTCTCATGTTGGCCGTCCTGGTGGGCATCATGTGGCAATTCTGGAAGTAGATATTGCGCCAACAGAGGTTGATGGATTCCCAGCGGCAGGCTATTCCAAAGAGATCCCGGAGCTGTGCGAACGGAGTATTCGTGGAATTATGCAGCTGCCGCCAGAGGTCTTGTATGAATCGGAAGACGAGGAAGACCAAGACAACGGCAATCAGTGATTATCAGGTATCACCAGAAGTAGATCACTAACGATCGTTTTTGACTGGACGATAAGCAAATTCGAAAACCCGGCGACACGCCGGGTTTTTTTGTACCGAAACTCGCAACCGAAACCTTTTCAACCGAAACCTAAATTGTAACGTTTTTGGTACAATTGATGGTGGAGGGAAAGGGGAAGCTGTGAATCAGAACGAAGACCAGAATTTCGACCCGATGATTTACGATGTGATGCGCGAGCTGACTACGCAGATTGTAGGCACATACTCGGCTTGGGAAAGCGAAGCTGCAACCGAGCGCGAAGCGAAACACTGGCGTGCAGAGTGGCTGCGGGTAAGAAGCGAAGCACGTGAAGTCAATCCGCGCAGCAGGGCGGCCATTGAATCTAAAACTGCCGAACTGCAGGAAGTTTTGCGGGGTCTGCCAGCTCACGCGCCTACGCTCGCATGAAGCCTGGGGAGCTTGACGAGAGCACGCTGAGAGCGTTGTTCGAGACCAAGATTAAAGACGAACTCGACGGGCAGATAAAACCAGGATCAATGGCCGGGAGAGAGCGCCCGGTCATTATTTTTACTGGTGGACAGCCAGGCGCTGGGAAAAGCAATGCTAATGCCAGGGCAAAATATGATCGCCCGAACTTAGTTGAAATTGTGGGTGATGACTTCCGCGCTCACCACCCCGACTATCAACGAATCATGCGAGATGACCCGCTGACGATGCCTGACCATACGGCTCAGGCTTCGGGTCGTTGGGTGGGCATGTCTGCCGATTACACACGTAGTCAGCGCATGGATACTTTGTTGGAGACCACGTTGCGCCAGCCGGACGTGGTTGCCCGTACGATGGGTGATTTCAAAAAGGCCGGCTATGAGGTTGAGCTGCATGTTGTGGCCGTTCCAGCGGAGATCTCACGCATAGGCACTGTCAATCGATATGCGGGGCAAGTCCGGGATCAAGGCGCTGGGCGGTGGACGCCTTCGGCCGCGCACGATGTGGCTGCGGCCGCTGTACCTGGCACGATGAAAACGCTGCTTGAAAGTGGCCTTGTAGATCGTCTCTTATTGGTGAGCCGTAGTGGCGACGAGCTGTATTCCAGAGATCAAAGAATTGGCCAGAAAATCGATTCAGAGGAAGCGGTTAGCGCGCTGAATCTTGCCCGTGATGTATCGAAAACAGAACCCGTGGCAGCGGTGCAAGAGCTGGGCAATGCTGAACGGGGAATTGCTACCTGTGCGAGTACCGGCCAGACTGATCGCGACTTGGTGAGTACGATCTCTCGTTTTACGGCCACTGATGCCCCAGCGCTGGCTAAGGCTGCCTATCCTGGGTCGGATGCAGAGCAGAAAAAGGCTGTGGGGAAGATCCAGGCGGCGGCTCAGCCGTTGGGGTCGCAGAAGACGAAACAAGGGCTGAACGACCGCATTCGGCAGCGTGTCGAGGCAATCAAGAAGCAACCAGGCGAAGTGCGTTCAAATGCCCCGAGATTGGACAAGGGAGGTCCGAAACGATGAGTGCTGTAATCGGCTATGCGCGGGTATCCACGCGAGAGCAAGATCCTGCTGCGCAAGAGTCAGAATTACTGGCTGCTGGCGCTAGTCGAGTTTTCACGGATCAAGGGGAATCGAGCAAGGTTCGAGACCGGCCGCAGTGGTTGGCTTGCCTGGACTACTTGCGCGAAGGAGACACGCTAATCGTGCGCAGACTGGATCGCATTGCTGGCAGCGAGAAGATGGCCATCGAAACGATCAATGAGCTGCAGGAACGCGGCATTGATATAAAAAGCCTCACCGAACCAGACATTGACACGACTACGCCAATGGGTCGGGCGCTGTTTGGAATTGTTGCTGTTTTTGCGCAATTGCGGGTTGACACTATTCGTGAAAATACCCGGAGGGGATTAGATCACGCACGCGCCAGAGGGCGTGTTGGCGGTCGGCCAACAGTCATGACACCCGAACGTGTGCATGAAGCACGAAGGATGCGCAGCGAGGGGAAGACGATAGCGGAGATTGCCGGAGTTCTCGGAGTTGGTAATTCGAGTGTCAGCAGAGCGTTATCCGCACACAGCACACGTTCGGGTATTTAGTCCGAGGCCGTAGGTAGGCTGGAAAGCAAACGACGAAAGGCCAGCCTTGCTGATAGGCAACCAGGTAAAAAGTAACCAGTTCGTGGAGATCGAACCAACAGCCCCGCCAGGAATGGAAAACATAGGAACAACGCTATTGATGGCAGCGTTGATTCTTGTTCTTGCCGTAGCCCTGGTGAAGAGCGCGAAAGGCCTCTGGCTGCATTGGTTCGATAATCCTCTGACCGGATTAGCGCTGACACTCGGCCTACTTGTTGGGTTGATTGTCGCAATCGTTGCTTACTGGTCTGGCGGAGAATCAGAAGCAGTTCCATTGATCAGCGGCCTTGCGGAAATGATGAAAACAATCGTGTTTTGGGCAGCGCTAATTGTCGGAACCGTTGCCGGTGCAAAACGCTGGGGATAGAACGACTGAGCGCAGATCTTCCCACCCTCCGATAGATGCCAAAGAAGCATAGCTAAACCCCCTGTCAAGGGTTGGCGCAGCCAATCGCGCAGCGACGCGAAGCGCCCTTGACAGGGGGTTTAGCTATGTAATAATTCGGCAGCGGAGGGCGGGAAAAACACGTAACCAGATTTTGGTTGCGTTCC
>NZ_JBOGEG010000067.1:0-2995 GCF_050701915.1 Glutamicibacter sp.
AAGGCCCACTGCGCCGATGGTACTGCACTCGTGAGGGTGTGGGAGAGTAGGTCACCGCCGGACTTAACTTATGTGTGTGAGGCCCCTTGGGCACCTGTTGGTGCTAGGGGGCCTCACCTGTTTAACCCGTGGAGGGGCTAGGCATGAAAGCCTGGCCCTTTTCCTATTTAACGGGCTTGGGTGCTGGCCGCTTGCGCGGACCGCTCAGGGAATGATCGGGCTGGCATTGGGTTCCGAATCCAGCCGTGGCTGCTCTGTGTCCCGATCTTGGACGCGCTTGAAGTGACCAAGTAGCTGGCGTGCCCTCGGACTTCCGCGGCTCACCACGAGAGAGACGCCCGCTCCGTTGCAGGTGCTGCTATGCGATGACGCCTGGTCCGCGAATCGGCAAGATCCTACCTTTCGGTGCCTCTGAAACCTGATTGCTTTCATCTGGCCAACATTTCGGTAACTTGTTGCCGATTCATGCTTCATGATGAATGATAGGGAGCAGGATGTCGCCAATCGGCGAAATACTGCCGGAAGAGGATCATTCATGAATTCAGTGACAGAGCTCGGAGCCGAATTGAAACGCGCTAGAAGACAGAATGGCCTGACGCAGGAACAGCTGGCTGAATTAGCTGGCATTTCCGAACGCACGCTGCGCTCCATAGAACGCGGAGCGGGAAACCCCTCCATTGAAGCGGTGCTCTCCGTCGCGAACGTACTCGGGCTTCGAATCCGCGTGGCCAAATGATTCCGCAACTCCAAGAGCTCAAGCTTGTTACCCAGGCTGACGTATATTGCAACGAAAACCTGGCCGGTACTCTAACCAGACAATTCGACGGAAGCGTTGCCTTCAGCTATGACGAGGTCTACCTTGCAGATGGTGGCGCGGCCATTGCTACATCATTGCCAGCTTCCCCTGATCCATACGTTGGACCCGGGGGCGCGTTGCCATCGTTCTTCTCGGGACTATTGCCCGAAGGCCATCGCCTTACTGTTCTCAAGGACGCAACTAAGACCAGCATCTCCGACGAGCTGACTCTGCTGATGGCTGTTGGCGCTGATACTCCAGGCAATTTACGCGTTGTTCCGGCAGGATCGGCATTGGAACAGACTCCCGTGGTTGCTGAATTCAGCAGCACGGCCGAACTCGACTTTTCGGTCCTCGCACGCACCTTAGATCGCCACTCGATACCTGGCGTGCAAGACAAGATCAGCGCAACCATGCTGACAACGCCAGTGGAGTTCAAGAACAGCGCCTATCTGCTCAAGCTTGATCCTCGGGATCATCCGCATCTGGTCGTTAATGAGGCGCAGCACCTGAAAGCAGCACGATTGCTCAAACTTCCGGTCGCAAACAATCGGCTAGTACTGGATTCCATTGGGAGTCCGGGGCTGCTGGTCGAGAGGTTCGACCGCAAGGCCGTCGGGGGAGCGGATAATCCGATCCGTTTGGCGTTGGAAGATGCCATGCAGGTATTGAACCTTCCGCCGGCAAGCAAGTATGCCGTGAGCACGGAGCAAGTTATT
This sequence comes from Glutamicibacter sp., assembly GCF_050701915.1. NCBI lineage: Bacteria > Bacillati > Actinomycetota > Actinomycetes > Micrococcales > Micrococcaceae > Glutamicibacter > Glutamicibacter sp. The sequence continues at coordinate 1,516 of NZ_JBOGEG010000067.1, forward strand.
GAGGCTTTAGCGCTGCAGTGCCAGGCTCCGGTGCTCGCCAGACGCAATCTATACATGCAGTTCGTCTTTGCCTGGCTAACTGGCAATGGTGACTTGCATGGAAAGAACGTCTCGATTCTGGCGGACGTGCATGGGCGGTTTGATGTAGCGCCCATCTATGACATCCCCTGCACCTTGGTCTACGGCGATGACACCATGGCGTTGACTGTTGCCGGCAAGGCTAAGAACCTGAAGAAGAAGCACTGGGCGGAGCTTGCAAAGGTGCTCGGCTTGGCTGACCGCGCCGCGCAGTCAGCGAACCAGTTGGCTCTGAAAGCGGCATTGACTGTGGATCTCAGTGAGTTGCCTTTTGATGGTTCACCTTTGCGTGGTGCGCAACGAGAACTCAGGTTCCGGCGCATGGAGCTGCAGTAGATGTCTGAGCGAAGCAAGCTAGTCTGCGAGAACCGTGAATGCAGGCAGCTGACTATTCTGGCTTTTCTTCGCTTGTCCCTTAAGCCCAGCCGTCCATGATGGATAGACGCGGAAACCGCGCTTACCTGGAGCTGATGCTGACGCGAAGATGCCCAGATGCTCGAGGTGCTGTTGAGTAAAGCGGAAGACGCCGAAGCAGCCGGCTTCCTCGATAAATACCATCACTCCGTGGAGTCCTTCTTCAGACTCGTAGGGTGCAGTAGTCCCAGTTTCGTCACGATGCCATATGGCGACGAACCCACCTGACTTTGTTGGCGTGATCCTTGCGGTCCTGATCCGCCACAGCTGTCCGTCAATCTCAGTTATCCCGGCTTGATAATCGCTCTGCTGTTCTTCGGGAGTCACCTCGCTATACGTTTGCCCAGTGAGGTGGCAATAGCGTTCTAACGCTGTGAACTTCATAGACTTCATCCCGATTGCGGTAGGCCATCATGTGGAGCGGCATCGATCCAAGTGAGTAACACGCATTTCCATGGATCCGAACATCGCTGCTTTTCACCGTAGCTGACGGTGGTACTTACGTAGAACTGCAAGACCTGTATTGGGCATCGCCATCAATGCCGACCGCTCTAGCTAGTCGGTCCGCTGATGCCACTTCGGCCGTTGCGCGCCCGGAGCCGCTCGATGCATCATTTCGCCAAGTGCGTTCTCTTCTTGAGCTTTGCTCAGTGGTTCGCATGCGCACGGGCAGTCCAATCGGCGGATGTGGGCACAATTCATGCGGTTCGCGTATATGCGCATGCTCCTCAGAGGTTCAGTAAATTCAACCGGTACAGGAGCTGGTGCTCTGTGTAGCCGCGAAATAATGTTTACGTGCTCAGCCCTAACTCGGCAATTATCGTCAGCGATTGGGCACATGTTCAGAGCCGAAGTAACAATTCCGGAATTAAGTGGGCACGGTCACCGTCAAAAATACCCTGCCGATTTGCAGTGCCCCGAAAACCTGTGTATAGTTTTTCCTTGTCGCCGAGAACAAAACGGAAGAAATAACCGGATGTGAAACGGC
>NZ_JBOGEG010000068.1:0-2878 GCF_050701915.1 Glutamicibacter sp.
GTGGTACCGGATGGCAGGCGCCAAGGCGCAGCATTCGAGCTTATGGTCCGCGGACCTAGATCTCGGTTGGATCCCATTCGCCGGTCACCAGATAGGTGACCTTGCGAGCTACGGACACGCCGTGGTCGCCGAAGCGCTCCAGGTAGCGGCTGGTCAGCGAAACGTCCACGGTGGTTGGCGCATTGGCATCCCAGTCGTCGGCCGCGACCTGGGTGAAGACGCTGGAGTGCAAACGATCCAGCTGGTGGTTCAGCTCGATGATTTCGGTAGCGATCTGCAGATCGCGGGTGTCGAGCAAACGCGCAACAGCCTTGGCGATGTCAATATCGATCTTTGCCATCTGGGCAAAGGTGTCGGAAATCCTGGCTGGGATCGCTGGATTGGGGAAACGCAGGCGGGCCAGCTGCGCCAGATGGCGTGCCAAGTCGCCCATGCGTTCCAGCGAAGCGCTCATGCGCAGCGAACCGACGATCATGCGCAGGTCGCTGGCTACCGGCCCCTGCAACGCCAAGGTATCGATAGCTCGCTCGTCGAGCTGGTTCTGCAGGAAGTCGATCTTCGCGTCCGCCGCGATGACTTCCTGGGCCAGGTCAACGTCGACGTTGGCTAGCGAATCCCAAGCGCGATCCATTGCGGTCGCGACCTGGTTGGCCATCTCAATGAGTTCTTCGCCAATTTGCTGCAGGTCTGCCTGAAATACCTTACGCACAGCAGTTCCTTTCGAGTGTCGGTTTCCATGCCGGATGGTGGACTGCCATGGCAGCCAGCCGCCCCGAAACAGTTTTGTGGCATGGTGGAGGGTCTTGCTCCAGCTTGTCAGCGGGTGATTAACGAATATGCCACGAAAGGTGAACGTTTGGTGAACAGCGCGCCGAAATCGACTAATTCGCGTCATTTAGGGCCGAAGGCACCCACAGGTGAAGCTAGTCTAAAGATGTGAACGAAGTGATCTCGACTCTTATAGCCGGCGTCCTCGGCCTGGCTCTGGGGATCGTTGGCGTCATCGCCTTCCGGCTTTCCCAGGCCCGCTCTTCGAAGCTGCCGCAGGTTGACGAGCCCGTGCTCCCCGAGGGAGCCGCCGCCGTCCTGTCGGTCATTGGACGCGCCTTCGTGATCCTCGATGACGTCGACGGGGTGGTTCGCGCCAACCCCGCTTCCTATGCCTACGGACTGGTGCGCGGGCACACGCTCGTCCACAACGAATTGCTCTCGCTGGTTCGCCAGGTTCGTGCCGACGGCGTGATTGCAGAAAGCCAGTACGAGCTGCAACGCTCCACGCTGGGTGCCGGGCAGCTGATTGTCCATGTGCGTGTGGCGCCGCTGGGCGACGAGTACATTCTCCTGCTGGCCGACGACCGCACCGAAATCACCCGTACCGAAGCGATGCGCAACGACTTCGTGGCCAACGTTTCCCACGAGCTGAAGACCCCGGTCGGCGCGATCGGCCTGCTGGCCGAGGCCATTACCGAGGCCGCCGATGACCCCAAGGCGGTACGCCGCTTCTCCACCCGGATGGACAAGGAATCGCGGCGCCTGGCCGCCCTGGTCCAGGACATCATCGAGCTCTCCCGCTTGCAGGCATCCGATGCCATCGTGCAGGGCCAGGAAGTGAATATCGACAGCGTCGTGGCCGAAGCCGTTGACCGCAGCCACCTGATCGCCGAAGAAAAGGGCATCGCCATTACCGTGGGCGGCCATCTCGAAGAGCCGATCCTGGGCGATGCGGACCTGCTGATGACTGCGATCCGCAACCTGATCGATAACGCCATCCGCTACTCTCCGGAGAACACCACGGTAGGCGTGGGCATCCGGCAGCGTGATGGCTATGCCCAGATTTCGGTCACCGACCAGGGCCCCGGCATCTCGGCCGAAGAACAAGAACGCGTTTTCGAGCGCTTCTACCGTGTGGACTCCGCGCGCTCGCGGCAGACCGGTGGCACCGGTCTGGGGCTGAGCATCGTCAAGCACGTGCTGGCCAACCACGGCGGCGAGGTGTCGCTGTGGTCTCAGCCGGGCCACGGCTCCACATTTACCCTAAGACTTCCCCTAGCGGACGAAGAACCGGCGACCAGCAATGTGCTTGCCGGCCAGAAGATGAAGGAACGAACGATCGATGCGACTGCGTCCGATCGTGAAGGAGGACGCCGATGACCCGCATATTGATCGTTGAGGACGAGGAATCGCTCTCTGACCCGCTGTCCTACCTGCTGGAACGCGAAGGCTTCGAAGTCAGGATTGCCGACGACGGCCTGAAAGCCGTGACCGAGTTCGAACGCCATGGCGCAGATCTGGTGCTGCTGGATCTGATGCTTCCGGGCCAGCCGGGAACCGAGGTGATCCGCCAGATCCGCCTGAACAGCCAGGTCCCGGTCATCATGCTCACCGCGAAGGACTCGGAGATCGATAAGGTCGTCGGCCTGGAGCTCGGCGCCGATGACTACGTAACCAAGCCGTACTCCTCACGCGAACTGCTGGCCCGCATCCGTGCCGTGCTGCGCCGCCAGGGAGAAGGCGAAGAACTCATCAGCAATGTGGTCACCGCCGGACCGGTGCGCATGGACGTGGAACGCCACGTGGTCTCGGTAGACAACACCGAAGTATCCATGCCGCTGAAGGAATTCGAATTGCTGGAAATGCTGCTGCGCAACGCCGGTCGCGTGCTCACCCGCGGCCAGCTGATTGACCGCGTCTGGGGCAGCGACTACGTGGGGGACACCAAGACCTTGGATGTGCACGTCAAGCGCCTGCGCTCCAAGATCGAGGTTGACCCAGCGGTCCCCGAACGCCTGGTTACCGTGCGCGGGCTGGGCTACAAGTTCGTGGTCTAGTAGCACAGAGCGCGGATACGACAAGAGCCTCGGGCAGAATCTTCCGATTC